>JAJRVY010000100.1 GCA_024277065.1 Planctomycetota bacterium | reverse complement strand
GCCTTCGCCACGTCGTCGCCCGCGGCGAGATCCTTCTTCGCGGCGGCGTCGGCGCGGATCGCCGCCGCCTTCGCGGCGGCATCGTCCGCACCGTCCATCGCGGCGAAGCGGCGGCCGAAGTCGGCGTACATGTCCCAGGCGTCCCAGTACCTGCCCGATTCCGCGAGCGCCGCGGCGTCGGCGATCCACGTGGCGCGCCGCGTGTCGATCCAGGCGATCAGGCCGTCGGCCCAGCGCTTGGAGATCTTGTCGAGGCTCTCGCGCACCTCGCGCAACGACGCCTGCGCCTCGGCCCAGCGCCCGTCGGCGAGCATCGCCTGCTGCGCCCCGAGTGCTTCGGGAAGCCGTGCCGGCGGAGCCTTGATGCCCTTGACGAAGGGCTCGATGCCGCGGTCCTTGAGCGACTGTGGGTGCCCGGACCACACGATCTCGCCCGCGGGCGAGATGAGCGCGGCGTGCGGCAGCCCCGGAACCGCGAAGGCGTTGGAGACCTTCTCGTACTCGAGCGTGGCGAGCGCCGCGACGCCGTACTGCACGCCGTGCTCCTCGGCCCACGGCCGGAGCTGGTCCATCGAGCCCTCGGCGACGGCCACCACCGACAGGCCGAGGCCGCCCCAGCGGTTGTGGAGCTTGTTCATGTGTGGCACGGCGGCGACGCAGCGGTCGGACCACGGCGCGAAGAACGTGATCATGACGAGCCGCCCGCGCAGCGCGACGAGCGGGTGTTTCGTCTCGGGCATCTGGTACGTGGCGGTGGCCGTGAGGTCCGGCGCGGGTTTGCCGGCGCCCGCCTCCTGCGCGACGGCGGACGCGATGAACGCGGCGCCGGCGAGCACCGCGACGGCCGCGGCGGGGCGGGTGAGAGCGCACTTCATGGGGTCGTCTCCTGCTCGGGAGCGGCGGCCAGCACCGCCAGGATCTCGTCGCCGAAGCTCTCGAGCCGCGACGGCCCGATGCCCGGCACGTCGAGGAGCTGGTCCGCGCTCCCGGGACAGGCCGCGGCGAGCGCCTCGAGCGTGGCGTTGCTGAAGATGGTGAACGCGGGCTTGCCGAGCTCCCCTGCGCGCTCGCGGCGCCACACGCGCAGGCGCTCGGCACGCGCGAGCGCGTCCGCATCCGTCACGTCGAGCAGCGGCTCGCCGCGCGGCGCCGAGCGAGAGCGCGAGCGCGAGCGCCCGCGCCTGACCTTGCCGCCGACGAGATCGGGCACCTGCAAGGACAGCTCGGGATCGTCGCGCATGATGCGCACGCCCTCGGTCGTGAGCCGCAGGACGGCGCCGGAGCCGGGCCCGTCGAGCACGCGCCGCTCGAGCAGTCCCTCGTCGGCCAGCGCCTCGAGCAGGTCCCCCACCAGTCGCAGCGGGAGTCCGGAGAGCAGTCCGTGCGTGGGCAACTGATCGAGCCCGGCAGCGGTGACCGACTGCGAGCGCGAGCCCGTGAGGAACTGCGCCAGACGACTGCGTCCGTAGCGGTCGTTCACGCGCGCGACACCGGACAGCGCGATGCGCACGATGCGCCGCTCCTCGGCGGACAGCGCGCGGGCCGCAGGCCGCCCGATCCCGAGACAGCGGTCGCACGCGCCGCAGCTCGCGCGGGCCTCGTCGCTGCCGAAGTAGTGCAGCACGTACGCGCGGCGGCACGTGGAGCCCGCCGCGTAGCCGCAGATCGAGCGCAGCCGCGACTCGTCGGCGCGCCGCTTCTCGCGCAGGTGCTCGAGGTCCACGGGGAACGCGCCGTCGCCCGGCAGCGTGCCGAGCGCGAACACGGACTCGCCGGTCGCGGGGTCCGCGCCCCTGTCGATCGCGCCGCGCGACACGAGCAGCCCGAGGGCCGTGTCCACGGCGCGGTCGTTGCGCGTGGGCGCCGCCTGGCAGAGCTCGTGGTACGAGCGCGAGCCGGGGCGCAGCTCGTCGAGGAGCGAGTGGAAGACCGCGGGCTCGGGATTGTCGCCCTCGAGGAACCACTGCTGATTGCGCACGTCGGCGTAGTTGTAGAGCAGCACGCAGTCGGCGGGCTCGCCGTCGCGACCGGCGCGCCCGGCCTCCTGGTAGTAGGCCTCGACGCTGCCGGGTAGATCGAAGTGCGCGACGAGGCGGATGTCGGCCTTGTCCACGCCCATGCCGAACGCGTTGGTGGCGGCGATGGCCTCGAGATCGCCGCCCATGAAGCGCTCCTGCACCGAGGACCGCTCGGCAGCGCCCAGACCCGCGTGATAGGCCGCTGCGCGCAGCCCGCGCGCGGTCAGGTGCGCGGCGATCTCGGCCACGTGCTTGCGCGTCGCGGCATAGACGATGGCCGGCGTGCCGGCCTCGTCGATCGCGGCGTCGAGCAGCTCGAGCTTCTCGGCCATGCCGGACGGACGGCGCACGATGAGCCGCAGGTTGGGCCGCTCGAAGCCGGCCACGAACACGCGCGGATCGCCGAACCGGAGCTGCGTCACGATGTCGCGGCGCACGTCGCTCGTGGCCGTCGCCGTGAAGGCCGCCGTCGGCGGCGATCCGACCATCTCGCGCAATTCGCCGAGTCGCGCGTAGTCGGGCCGGAAGTCGTGCCCCCACTGACTGATGCAGTGCGCCTCGTCCACCGCCAGCCGCGAAACGTTCATCGCGCCGAGAGCGTCCAGGAATCGCGGGTTCGCGAGCCGTTCCGGCGCGACGTAGAGCAGGTGATAGCGACCGCGGGCGCAGTCCCGCAGCCGCTCGTTCTGTTCGCCGACGCCGAGCGACGAGTTCACGAACGTGGCCTCGTGACCACGCGCCGCGAGCGCATCGACCTGGTCCTTCATCAGCGCGATCAGGGGGCTGACGACGAGCGTGAGACCGTCGAGCAGCATCGCCGGGAGCTGATAGCACAGGGACTTGCCGCCCCCGGTGGGCATCACCGCGACCACGTCCTCGCCGGCGATCACGGCCTCGACGACCTGCCGCTGACCGGGCCGGAACGCATCGAATCCGAAACGTTCCAGCAGCTCGCGGTCGAGATCGGCGCCGTTCACGCGACGAGCATACACACGCGCGAGGTGCCCGTCAGGTTCGCATCCGGTGCGCGGGCAGGTCATCGATCCCCGGCGGTGCGCCGCATGCCGCCGACGCCCGCGGGGGGGGGCGTGAAGCCGGGATTCCTCAACGCCAGCGCGCGGCGAACTTGTGCATGGCGGCGAGGAGCGCGTCCTGGTCGAGGGACTCGAAGGCGCGCGCGGCGGCGGCGGGGCTGCCGCTCTCGCGGAGCACCGACACGTACGCCCCGTACGCGGCACGCGCCGCCTTCTGGGACCTGGTGTGGCGCAGGAACGAGTGCCAAGCCCAGAGCTCGTAGGCGACCTCGTCGATCTCGCCCGCGATGTCGGCGAAGCGCAGGGGCAGGAGCTCGTCCAGCGGCCGCGCCACGGCCGCCGCGCCGCGCCCCCGGTCGATGTACCAGGTCCGCGGCTTGTCGCCGCGCCCGCCGCTCTCGGCCCCGATCGCGGCGTAGTACGAGAGTCCCAGCCGCAGCCAGACGGGCGTGACGCCGCCGAAGTACTCGCAGACGTACTGGTAGGCGGCCTGGCGGCGGATGACGTCCCAGTAGACGCCGTCCACCGTGTCGTAGCTCTCCTCGCGCGCCAGCTCGACGGCGACGATGCCGTGGTCGGCGACGTACTCCGCGGGGAGCCGCGCGTCGCCGCCCGCCTTCGTCACGAACGTGTCGTAGGACACCGAGTCCGCGAACGCCCAGATCACGGGCGTCGTCACGACGTACGGCTCGCCGCCGAGCGCCTTGGCGAGCAGCCGCCGCGCGATGGCAGCCTTGCGCGCCACGGCCATCGCGCGCGCCTTCTGCTTGGCGTCCGAAACGACGAGGAAGCCCTCGACCTCGCGCGTCCACCACCCGTCGCGGACCGCGGGCAGGAGCGCGTCGGCGCCCTCTGCGGCGGCCACGCTGTCCAGCACCGGGCGCACCGCATCGCGAACGGCCGCGACGTCCGTGCTCCCGACGAGCAGCGTCACGACGTACACGAGACCGTTGGCCTCGACGCCGCGGCGCCACTCGAGCCAGCCGCGGTCCTCCCCGTCCTTCTGCGGGCGGGTGGCGATCTCGGCGAAGTGCTCGCCCACGCGCCGCTCGCCATGAAGTACGATCTCGTCGGTCGCCATGTACGGCTGCTCGATCGCCAGCGCGGCGCGCGAGAAGCGCGCCCGGCGCTGCACGAAGACCTGCGCCCACGTGGACGTCCCGGCGACCTCCAGCCGGCCGTCCCACGACGCCATGGCGCGCCAGAAGCTCTTGTCCTCGCGCTCCTTCCATTCTCCCGGCGCCTCCACGGCGACGACGCCGGACGGTTCCGCCAGTGTGTCGGCGGCTGCCGGCGCGGCGCAGAGAGCGAGCAGCAGGAAGCCCCAGAGACGCATGCCGAGAGTGTAGTGCCCGATGGCCGCCTCGGGGATCAAGCGGGGCCGCGGAGCCGGCGACACGTGAAAAACGCTCCGGCCGGGTGGACACCGTGTGCACATGCCCTACCATGAGGCGATCGGCCACGGCCCGAGTGGGGACTCGTGTGTAGTCCGTGGCCCGAAGTAGAGAGGTTCTCGACGGATGAAGATGAAACGGATGCCAAGGAAGCAGCGGCGCAACTGGAAGATCGCCGGGATGCTCGTGCTGGTCGCGGGGCTCGTGACGGTCGGCACGACGACGTCGGCTCTCGCCGGCGAGGGCGCCATGTCCGTGCGAGCGGGCGACAAGGTCGTCGGTGAGCTCCGCGAGGGCGATCGCCACGTGTTCCTGGTCGAACTCGCACGAGGCGAGCGTTTCCGCATGAAGGTGCGCGCCACGGGCGGCGGCCAGGTCCTGCCGGAGGTCCGGATCTCGAATCCGGACGGCAGGAACATCAACCGCACGGCGAAGGTCAAGCATCCACTCGTCGGCGGCAAGGTCACCGTCGGTCCGTTCAAGGTCCCCGAGTCCGGCGTCTACCGCATCGAGGTCGGCACGAGCGGCATGTGGGAAGGCACGTACGAGGCCCGCACGCGCGTCGCGCGCCGCAACGTGACGAAGACGCGGCTCGGCAAGCGCCACGACGTGCGAACCATCTCGGCGCCGGCCGGCGCGTCGGTCACCGTGAAGTTCAGGAAGGGCGTCCCCCTGCCGCTGGGCGTGCGCCTGCCCGGCGAGGGCCAGGCCTCCCTCTCCGTGGGCGACCCACTCCTCACGGCCCTGACCGAGAGCGGCCTCTCGACGCCGCGCGTCGGCGAATACACGTTCGCTCTGCAGGACGGCAGCGCACGCGTGCGGATCGCCGCGCCCGAGCGCGTCCCGGCCGAGACGGTCACGTTCCCGACGCTGACCGGCGAGGTCCTCCGCAACCCGATCTGGGCGCCGTCGAGCGGCTGGCAGCCGGCGCCTCCGATCCCCAACGACTACGGTCCGGTGCGCGGCGAGGACATCGTCTTCGAGAGTTCCTTCGACAGCGGCGGACCGCCCCCGGGCTGGGGTGACGCGAAGGCTGACGACCGCTCGAACGAGGGCTCCTGGCCGGGCTACGGCGGTGGCTTCGGCGACGCTCCTCCGGGCTGGTTCGACGCCGCCGGCGGCAACGCCTGGGGCGGCAGCAAGTGGGGCGGCAGCGACGACTCGGCGGACGACGGCGACTCCGGCGACAGCCCCTGGGGCGGCGGCTTCTGGGACGGCAAGAACTGCGGCGCAGACGGCTGGACCGGCGCGGGCGGTGCCTACGGCGGTGATGGCGGCGGCTACGGCGGCGGCGGCCACGACGGCGGTGGCGGTGGTGAGCCGCCTCTGCCGCCTCCTCCCCCCGGCGGTGAGCCGGGCGGTGGCGGTGGCGCACCCGGCGGCGGTGGTGGTGGCGGCGGCGGTGCCGGTGGTGGTGGCGGCGGTGCCGGTGGCGGCGGTGCCGGTGGTGGCGCTGGTGGCGGTGGCGCTGGTGGCGGCGGCGCCGGTGGTGGTGCTGGCGGCGGTGGCGCTGGTGGCGGCGGCGCCGGTGGTGGTGCTGGCGGCGGCGCCGGTGGTGGTGCTGGCGGCGGCGCCGGTGGTGGTGCAGGCGGCGGCGCGGGCGGCGGGTTCCCGGGCGGCGGCGGTGCCGGCGGCTTCCCCGGCGGCATGCCGGGCGGCTTCGGCGGCTTCGGTGGTGGTGGTGGCGGCGCAGGGGCCGGCGGCTGGCCGGGCGCCGGACTGCCGGGCGGCGGCGGCACGGCCGGCGGAACGGGTGGCGGAGCGGGCTTCGGTGGCGGCATGCCGCCGACGGGTCTGCCGTCTCCCAGCGCGATCGTCAAGCGCTTCACGCTCCAGAACGCCTCGACGAACCCCACGTACGTCTTCACCAAGTCCGCGTCGCGCGGTCCGGTGACGGGCAGCTTCACCGTCACGGTGCAGTTCCTCGTGAACGGCCAGGCGGTGGTGGCTCCGATGTCCTTCGGCGGCAACGTGACCGTCAACTGGACCACGAACGGCAGTGGCTCGTTCATGGGCTTTGGCCGCTGGTCCGAGAACGGCTCGTGGTCGCTGGCGACGACCGGCGCCAACGGCACGCAGGTACTGAACGGCCGCGAGTCGTTCAGCGGGCCCTTCACGACGGCGACGTCGTCGGCGACGAACTTCACGATCACGGCCGGGAGTTGGCCCACGGGCACGCTCTCGAGCTCGTTCAAGTTCACGGTGCTGTCCATCAACGAGTCCGTCACCGAGACCTTCAACGGGACGAAGATCGTCGTGCTGAACGGCACGCGGCGTGGCACGGCCTTCGGGCCGATCAAGATCGACATGACGACCGGCAAGCGCGTTCCGTAGCAGGCACCGCTCCGCAGAGCAGCGACGCGCCCGTCTCCTCCCGGAGGCGGGCGCTCTGCATTGACGGGCGTTGACGGGCAGGGGGGGCGTCAGACCGCGAACAGCGGACGGTTGCAGACGGGCGCGGCACCGGCGGCGACCGCGCGCTCGACGAGGCAGCGGACGGCCGCCTCGCCCTCGGGGCCGTAGCCCGCCGAGAACTCGTTCACGTAGAGGTCGATGTGCGCCGCCGTGACGCCCTCCGCGAGTTCCTGCGCGTGCGACCGCACGAACTCGCGCGAGAGCCCCGGGTCGGCGCGAGCGATGGCCAGGCTCGCCCCGATCCAGCGTTCGAGATCCCGCGCCAGGGCCGTGTCCACGTCGCGCCGCACGAAGATGCCGCCGAGGGCGACGGGCAGTCCCGTCTCGTCCTCGAAGCGCCGCCCGAGGTCCTCGACGCGGTGCAGCCCGCGCTCCCGGTACGTGAAACGCAGCTCGTGGATGATCACGGCGGCGTCGGCCTCGCCGCGTAGGAGAGCGCGCGCGACCTCGTCGTAGCGCAGGGACGCCGTGGCGCCGACCTCCGGGTGGAACGTGCGAAAGAGCAGCGCCGCAGTCGTCAGGTCGCCGGGCAGGAGCACGCGACGACCGGCGAGATCGTCCGCGACGAGCGGTTCGCGGGCCACGATGAGCGGTCCGTTGCCGCGGCCGAGGGCGCCGCCGGTGCGCAGCGCGGCGTAGCGCTCGCGGAACCGCGCGAACGCCGCGAAGCTCGCCTTGGTCGCCTCGATGGCGCCGCGCGCCATGAGCGCGTTCAGTTCCTCGACGTCGGCAATCACGGGCTCGATCGTGGCGCCGCCCGTGTCCACGAGCCCGTGCAGGAGCGCGTGGAAGATGAACGTGTCGTTGGGGCACGGCGAGAGGCCCAGGCGCAGCTTCACGGGGCCCGTCCCGTCATCCGTCATCCCCAGGTGCCGGTGCCGGTGCCGGCGCCGGCGCCGGCGCCGCCCGCAGTCCCGCCAGCACGGCCGACGCATTGCGGATCGCGGCCGCGAGATCGAACGGCGCGCCCTCGCGCGGGCCGCAGGGGTTCGAGATCCCGCGCACCTCGATGAAGGGCACACCGTGGCGGGCCGCGGCGAGAGCCACGGCTGCGCCCTCCATTCCCTCGGCCAGCGCGCCGGCCGCAGCGCGCTCACGGGCGAGCCGCGCCGTGCCGGCGCAGACGCTCACCGTGGCGATGCGCCCGAGCGCCACATGGAAGGCGTGGCCGCTGAGCCGTAGCCGCGAGCGCAGAACCGGATCGGTGGGCGTCCACGACGCACCGGGCACGGTCATACCGGGCCGCGCGAAGGCCTGGAACGCCCCGCCGGTCTCGAG
>JAJRVY010000004.1 GCA_024277065.1 Planctomycetota bacterium | reverse complement strand
GCCCTGCGGCCGCGTGGGGTTCGCGATCCTCACGAGACCGTTCGTGTCCGAGCTCCAGACCGTGCCGTCGCTCGGGAGCGCGCCACGCCACACGCGCATGTAGAAGAGCTTCCCGACGTGGATGTCCGTCGTGATCTTGAATACACTCGCCGCAAACCCGCCGGGCTGCGCTAGGTCCACGTCCTCGCCGGCCGCGGTCTTAGCCGTGACCCCGTGCGCGACGGCCGCGGACGGCGCGAACTTCGCCATGAAATCCAACACCTCGGCGAGTCCCGCGTTCGACGTCGCCGAGCAGAACAGGATCGGAATGACGGTACCGGCCTCGACGGCCGCGCGCAGCCCCTTGCCCAGATCCTCGATACTGATGTCCTCGTCGCCGAAGTAGCGCTCGAGGAGTTCGTCGTCGGCCTCGACGACGGCCTCCATGAGCGCCGTCTTCGCCTCCTCCACGTCGCCGAACGCCGGCACCTCGTCGGTGGCCTCACCGAAGCAGGGCACGACGCCCGTGAACGAACTGCCGCAGCCGTTCGGCAGGTTGAACGGCAGGCACTTCGGACCGCACAGCCGCTGGATGGCGCCCACGACGCCCTCAGGATCCGCGTTCTCGCTGTCGAGCTTCGTGACGACCACCATGCGCGCCTTGCCGAGGCGCGTCGCGGCGTTCCAGATGCGGCGCGTGTTGACACCCGGACCCGAGATGCCGTTGACGAACAGGGCCGCCGTGTCACACGCCCACATGCACGCGAATGCGGTCCCGCTGAAGTCCGGGTATCCAGGCGTGTCGATGATCTGGAGCTTGGCGTCGGCCCAACGCATGTGGACGCTCGTCGCGTCGATGGAGTGGGCTCGCTCGCGCTCGTCGGCCGCGAAGTCGCAGACCGTCGAGCCGTCCTGGATCGTCCCGGCGCGGGAGATCACACCGCATTTCTCGAGCGCGTGCTCTGCGAACGTCGTCTTGCCCGCATCCCCGTGCCCGACGAGGGCGATGTTGCGAATCGATGCCGAACGGTGTGCCATGCGTGTCTCCGGGTACGTCCGCCAGGCGGCCTCTTCCGTCGGGCGAAGCCGCACATCTTAGCCCGGACCATTCATGAGGCTCACGCACTCCGTGACGGCGGTCGAAGGGAACCCGAGGCGGGGCGCGGGTGCGGGAGCCACGACCCGCGGCGCGAGGCCCGTCCCGACGAGGACAGAGCGCTCGAGATCGAGGCGCGCCTGAGGATTCCCAGCCGTAGCTTCTGAGCGCAGACGCAACGCGGAGATCGGCGCTCCGGTCCGTTCCGGTGTGTGAGTCGTCGTGAATGGTGCGGGTCAGGACCCGGCCGCCGCGCGCCGCGCGCCGCGCGCCAGCCCGTTTCGGACGGCATGCGACACTGTGCACTCACGGCGACGGGAGTTGCAGGCCAGGCGCGCGCGCTGGCCCCACTGCGTCACGTCGCGGGCCACGCGGGCCGGAATCGGACGAGCCCGGCTCTCGTGAACCGGGCTCGCCCCGCGCCCTCGAGCGCCGGCATTCTGCCGCCCTGCGACGCCATGGAGGCGTCCCGGGGAGTGGTCTGCCGAGATCGTGCGGCCCCGTCGTGTGTCAGTCACCGCCGTCGCCGGCGGGCCGCTGCACACGCAGCGTTGTGGAGATCTCTCTCCACCCCCTATCGGACCTGTCGTTCTCCCTCGGTACTCTCGAGTTGGCTCCCTGACGGGGGGGAGCAGTCTCACGGCGAACCACGTCCCCGGGCGCCTCCTACCTGCGTCACTCTGCTGCCGCAGCAACATCCTGCTGCAACACCGTGCGCGTCGCGTGCGTCCCGGCCGTTGCTGTCGCAGGAAGCTACTTGGCCATCGCGTCGATCTTCCCACGCGGCAGCACGAGGATGATCTCGACACGGCGGTTCTTGGACCGACCGGTCTTGGTGCTGTTGTCGGCGATGGGCTCGAACTCGCCCTTCGAAACCGCCTCGATGCGCGAGGGATCGATGCCGATCTCGCTCTCGAGGAACTGCGTCACGGAGTTCGCGCGCGCACTTCCGAGACCGCGATTGTCACCGTAGATGTGCTTTGTCTTCTTGAGCGGCTCGTTGTCGGTGTGCCCCTCGACGCGCACGTTGTAGTTCGCGAACTCGCCCGACTTGAGGCGCGGGCCGATGTTCCGCAGCGTGGTCATGCCGGCCTTCGTGAGCGCGTGCTTGCCGGAGCCGAACGTGACGTCCGACGCGAGGCGGATGCCGACGTTGCCGTCGGTCGTCTCGAAGGCGTCGAGACCGTCGCTCTGAAGACGCGCCACGGTGTCCTGCACCGCGAACGTCGGCTCCGAGGTCGCGGGGGCCGCAGCAGCAGCGGCGTCGAGCGCATCTTGGAGTTCCTGCGCGCGACGGAGCGCGGCCTGCTCGTTCTCGATCGCCTCGAGGCGATCACGCTCGGTCTGCGCGTTGCGCGCGCGCTCGGCCTCGAGATCCGCCATCGTGTCCGCGCCCTGCTCGAGCGCGAGGTCGCGCTCGGCGGCCACGTCGATGACCTCCCTCCTGGCATCGTCGTAACGACCCTGCCAGTCCTCGCTCGCGCATCCGCTGAGGGCGAACGCCGCCACCAGTCCAATCAAGGCCACCGCACGTCGCTTCATATCGTCCTCCCGAACGCCAATCCGGCTCGCGCCGGGCCAAACACAGCAGACCCGGTCTCGTCCGGGCGCTCCCACCGGCGCAGCGCGTCGCCCGCGGCTACCCCCCGCGCGCGGTCACCGCTACGCCGATCATTCTGCTACGCGAGTCTAGGGACGTCCTGAATCGGGTCAAGCCCAAATCACAATTTGTTGGGGTGAGCCACATGAAATCCCTCTAGGGAAGGTGGTCGGGAGCCTGAGGCCATGGGCGGCGCGCCGAGGTACCGGGACGGCGTACGGGAGCCGTGGCGGGCTCGAGACACGGCAGCGGTCCGGGCGTTCGACGGGGCGCGCTGCGAGAGCAGCGCCGCGTCAGCCGTGAAGAGCGGCGGAGAGGGGGGCCAGGTACCAGTCGAGAGCCGCGCGTCCGTAGAGCAGCTCGATGTAGCCACCGATGGCGAGGAAGGGCCCGAACGGGATGTAGCGGTCGCCCGTCAGGAGCAACCGGACGAGTCCCCCGACAGCGCCGCAGACTGCGGCGATGACGAGCGCCAGGAGCGCGCCCACGGGTCCGACGAAGCCACCGATCAGCCCCAGGAACTTGACGTCGCCAAAGCCCATGGCCTCTTTCTTGAAGAGGCGCGTGCCGACGACGCCGAGGCTCCAGATCACGAACGCGCCCACGGCCACACCGAGCGCCGAGACGAGCGCCGCCTGCAGCGGCACGGGCAGCTCGCGCGGCACCCAACCCGGGGCGCGCCGCGCGGCGCCGAAGATGACCTCCGGGAAGAACGCGCAGATCGCAGGCCCCACCCACATCCCGGGTTTGGTGATCTCGTCGGTAAGAATGCGGTGATCGATGTCGATCAGTGACGCCGCGAGCAGCGCGCTGGTCACGATGAGCACGACGGCCCAGTGCGCCCACGCGCGCCACTCGGCGTCGAGCCCGGGCTCAACGACGAGCAGCAGGAACGCGGCGGCGGCCAGCAGCCCCGAAAGGAACTCGACGATCGCGTAGCGCACCGCGATGCGGCCCTTGCAGCCGCGGCAGCGG
>JAJRVY010000099.1 GCA_024277065.1 Planctomycetota bacterium | reverse complement strand
TCGTCGTCGCCGCGACCGGACGCGATCTTCGGCGTGCGCTTGCCGAGCGCCGTCAGCTCGTAGAAGCGGGGCCGCAGCCAGTTCCCGCGATAGCCCGTGTAGTTGCCCTCGGAGACGGTCGCGACGGACGCCGTCTTGGGGTCGTCGAAGGCCACGGCCGCCAGGCCGCCGCCGTAGATCGAGATCTCGATCTTGCGGCCGCGGCGCAGGCTGTAGATCTCGTAGCTGCTGCCGTTGTAGACGAGCAGGAGATCGCGGCAGATCCCCGGGTCGCGCCAGAACTTCCCCTTCTTCTTCCAGATGGACTTGAACGAGTCGCCCTTGAACAGGAACCCCTGCAGCAGCCCGGGCTCGGTCATCACGACCGTGCCCTGCCAGGCCACCAGGCTGACCAGGTCCGCGGTGCTCTGGAGCAGGATCTTGCGCGCCGTCTCGGCGCCGGTGCGCACGTCGTAGGCGAGCAGGAGGTTGCGTCCCCGCGCGTCCCGCGACACCACGAACAACGTGCCGTCCCAGACGACGGGCGGGCAGAGCAGTCCGCCGTCGGGCTTGACGCGCCACGCCTCGACGGGCTGCCTGCGGATCGGCTCGCACGTGACGCGCGACGTGCGGTCGGGACCCCCGCCCGCCATGTTCCAATCGCGTGCGCCGACGTTCTCGTCGCCCGCCCGTGCCGCGGCGGCCGCCACCACCAGGAGCGCAGCGGCCACGAGCCGGCCCGGCCACCCGCGCGCGCTCACGTCGTCGTCGCCTGCATGTGCTGCGTCCCCCTCCTCGGGCGCCTCGCGCCGGGGCGCAGGATACACGACCGGGGGCCGCCCGCGTCGGCTGGGGCCCGCGCAGGAGTAACTTCGTAGGACCGAGGGCGAGCGAGGGCGGCGCGGGGCAAGGCGGCTCGACGACGCGACTCATTGCGGAGCCGAGTCGGGGAGGAGAGGCAACGCCGCCCCGCGTCGTCGCAGCCGACCGAATCCCGAAGTCATTCCTGCGCGGGCCCCTACCATCGCCGCCCCGGAGGACGGACCATGAAGACGACACGACTCGTGCTGGGCGCGGCGCTGCTGGCGCTGCTCGCCGCGCTGCCCGCGTGCGCGGGACTCACGCAGAGCCGCAAGGAGAAGATGCTGGCGTCGGCCCCGCCCGGGTACGAGGTCCAGCTCATCACCCTGTCCGCCAAGGACCAGCGCTACGGGCGCCTCTCCGTCGAGCAGACGGTCATCGATCTGCTCGTGCGCCGTGAGGGCATCCTCGACGTGCAGCGTGGCGGCGGGCGCGAAGAGGTACTCGTCCTGGCCGAGACGTTCGTCGATCCCTATGCGCTGGCGCGCACGGCCCCCGAGCGCTTCAATGTCCACGTGATCTCGGTGGAGCGCCCCGACGCACGACCCGTCCCGGGCGCCGCCGACGGCAACCGCACCCTCCCCGACATCAAGTAGACCCGCGAGGGACGGCCGCAACTGAGAGCGTGGGCAGGAATCCCGGGTGCGCGCCGATTGCGTCCGACGGGTTCGCTGCAAGGCGGCGCGACGACGACGGCGACTCATTGCGAAGCCGAGTCGCGGAGGAGGCGCAACGCAGCCCTGGACCGTCGCAGCCGGCCGAATGGAGCAGTTGTTCCCGGGCAGGACCCAATAGGCTCGAGGCACGGTGCCGACGCGCGCAGCTCGACGCAGCTCGACGCGGCTTCACGCAGCTCGACTACTCGTCGAAGCCCGGGACGCCGCGGCGGATGCGTCGCGGGAAGTCATCGACGCGGCCGGCAGCGTTGGCCGCGTCGTTCACGTGACCGCGCTCCTTCAGCTCGGCCAGCGGCAGGTCCGACTCGAACCCCCCGCGCTCGTACATGAGCTCGTCGGACTTGCCCGGGAGCAGGATGCGCCAGTCCCACGGCCTGGGGTTCTCGGTGGTCGCGACGGCGTGCGTACGGATGCCGGACGTGCAGTTGTCGGTGAGCGCGTTGTACCAGCGCGGGTGCTCGTACATGTCGTTGAGCGTCGCGAGGTACTCGAGGAACAGCGCGCGCGCGCGCTCGGGCGTGACGGTCGTCTTGAAGAGGTAGACGTCCTCGCCCTCGCGGTACTGCGTCCGCACGCGCACGAGGTCGCGTTCCTCGGCCACGACGTACATCAGCTCGTACTGCCGGAAGAATCCGAGCAGCGCCGAGTAGCTCTCGCCTTCCTCGTAGCGCGTCTCGATCGACAGGCAGATCGGGTTCTGGTCCTCGAACTGGAAGCTCAGGAACGGATGGGCGATCCACTCCGAGCCCCAGTACCCGATGAAGACGTCCACGCCCGTCATCTTCGAGAGCTGCACCGTGCGCGTGCCGAAGTGCGGTGTGTAGTCGAACTCGGTGCGGTAGTCGCAGTCGCGGACGCCGTGGATCGTGACCGTGTCGCCGTCGATCTCGGCGTTGGGCGTCACGGCCGCGTTCGGCTGCCAGTTGCGATCGTTCGAGGGCGGGATCGAGAACCACCAGCCTGTCACGGCCGCGCAGAGCAGCGCGACCCCCCACCCCTTGCGCGCGCGTCCGGGCACGACCACGAGCACGCCGAGCACGGCGCCGGCGAGTGCCCCCGACAGCAGCATCCCGGCCATCCCCGGCGGCCCGTCGATCGACAGCGCCGCCGCCGCCCAGACGAACCACAGAAGCAGCACGACCGCGACCGTCGCGACGAGCAGACCACGCAGGAGCCGCTTGAACATCCCGCGATCCTACTCACGGCGCCGCTCCCCGCGATAGGGAACGGCGCCGCGGGCTGCGCGGTAGACTGGTACTCCGCATCGGCAATCGAGGAGACGCGCGCGCATGATCGACGAGACGCTGCAGAAGCTCGAGGAGCGTATCCGTTCGTCGCAGCGCACGAGCGC
>JAJRVY010000098.1 GCA_024277065.1 Planctomycetota bacterium | reverse complement strand
GGGCCGCTTGTTCCTTGGCGGTGTGTCAGCGAGTGGGCTTGCGCTTCTTCATGCTCAATCTCGCGCGCGACAACTCGCCGTCGCCGGACGTGCGCAGGCGGTCCTTGCCGTCCATCTCGAGCAGGCCCTCGATGTTCCAGCAGTCGGGAAACGTGAGGCTCCAGGCGATCGTGCGAGGGAGGGTCTCGACGTCCGGAAGAGCGGCGAGGGCGGCGCGCAGATCGGCCTTGCGCACGGACACCTTGAAGATGGCCTTCTTCTTCTTCACCTTCAGCCTGACGGCCACAGCCGAGCCCTTCGCCGTGCGTCCCTTCGGGTCGAGGACGATGTCCGCGCGATACGCGCCGACGCGCAGAACGGCCGTGGAACCGTCGCGCAGGTCCGGCGGCATGGTGCGGTCGAAGCGACCGCAGAACTTCGTGCGATCGGCGGAGTCCTTCGAGAAGTCGAGATCGACACGCGCCTTCAGTGTCTGGCTGGGCGTGGCGGCGAAGAACCGCGGCAGCACGCGCTAGGCCGAGAGCGTGGCGGAGACCGTGTACGTGGGATTGAGCTTGCCGAGGCCGGGGAGCGTGAACTCATAACGCAGCACGGTCACCGTGGGCTCGGGGACGAGGACGACCGGCGTGCCGGGCAGCTCGTCGAGTCGGAAGAGCTCGATCGCGCCGGTGTAGTTGCCCCGACTGCCGTCGAAGGGGATGCCCACGACGAGCCGTTCGGCGTCCATCGCCAGGGACCAGCCGAAGCGACTGCCGGGCCCGCGGAACTCGGGCGGCAGCGTCGCGATCGGCGCGGCGGTGCGAGCGTCGAAGACGTAGACCAGCCCGGCGGCCTCGCGACGTTCATCGGCGAGCGCACTGACGGCGGCGAAGTCCCCTCGGAGAGCGACGGACAACCCGAAGAAGTCCGCCGCAGCCGCGTCCTCCGGGATCAGTTTCCGGATCAGCCGGCCCGACGGCAGCTCGAAGAGATAGGCGGCGCCGGCATCCTCGCCGCCGTCATCGTCGGCGTACGACCCGACGAGGAGCCGATCGTCTCCACTGCGACCGCCACGCCGAACGACACGCCGGATCGCGGCACCGTGACGGACGAGTCGCCGGGCAGCGTCGGCACGACCCTGCGCAACAGCCTGCCGCTGCGCCCGTCGAACACGTACGCGGCGCCGGAGCGGGTGCCTGCCTTCGGATTGTCGCCACTCGCGCCGACGACGACCGACGTCCCATCGGTGGCGACGGACTCGCCGAACTTGGCGCCGGAAGGCGCTCGCCGTGCGCTCAGGCGCTGCAGCTCCTCGCCGCTCACGAGGTCGAAGACGTACGCGGCCCCCGCGGCCCCCGCGTTCGGCGCACCGACGACGAGCAGATCGCCACCGATCGCGACGGAGCTCCCGAACTGATCGTCGGCGCCGGCATCGGACGCTTGCAGCGTGCGGAGCAGTTCACCGGTCGCCGGATCGTAGACATGCACACTCCCGACCTGCGCGCCGTAGCGCGGAGCGCCGATCGCCACGTGCGACGGTCCGATGGCGACCGCCGCCCCGAACCCCGGCTCACTCGCCGGAGGAGGTTCGGCGAGTTCGAAGCGCTGGGCTCCGGTGACCAAGTCCATCACGCGCGCCGAGCCGGGCGCCGTCTGGTTCTGCTCGTTGCCACCGACCACCGCGATGCCGTCGTACGCGTCCACGGCCCAGCCGAGCTGGCCGCCGTCACGCGCATCATCGGCGCGGAGCGTCGTGCGACAGTCCTGCGCCCCGCTCTCGTGAAGACCGCAGACCATGATCGAGGCACCGATGACGAGCACCGTCGCGATGCGTCGTGCCGGCCTGGCGACCCTCCCGGTGGTCGAGTGACGGGGATGCACGCGTCGTCTCCCATCTCGAGGAACGGGCCGCGAAGAGCTCGCTGTGGGCCCTGTCCGTGGCGCCGACGGAGAGATCATCGCGACTCGCACGCGCCGCGTCCAGCGTCCAGGTGGCCGGTGGCGAATCGCTTCGTTCGCGGTTCACGAGAATGCGGCACCGCAGGTGGTGCCGCGGCCAGCGGCCCATGACACGAGCCGGCGTACGGATCAGAGCGCCGGGAAGTAGTCCTGCAGCGCGGCGACGCTGTAGCCGTGCTCGCGAATACGCTCGATGGCGTTGATCGCGGCGGCCGCGCCCGAGAGGGTGGTGATGCAGGGCACGCCCTTCTGCACGGACGCTGCGCTGATCGTGCCCTCGTCGGTGCGTGAGCCGCGGCCGGTCGGCATGTTGACGATCAGGTCGATCTTGCCGTCGGTGAGCAGGTCGAGGACGTTCGGGCGCACGCCTTCGCGGACCTTGTGGACGAGGTCGGCCGGCACGCCGGCCGCGGCGAGCGCGTCGCGCGTCCCGACGGTGCAGATCAGGCGGTAGCCCAGCCGAGCGAGTTCCTGACCGATGAAGACGGCCGCCGCGCGATCCTCCTTCTTGACCGAGAGGAACACCGTCCCGCCGTCGAACGGGACGCGCGTGCCCGCGGACATGAGCGCCTTCGCGAACGCGACGCCGAAGTCGGGGTCGATGCCCATCCCCTCGCCGGTGGACTGCATCTCGGGGCCGAGCACGACGTCCACGCCGACGAAGCGGTTGAACGGGAACACGGGGCCCTTCACCGACGAATGGACCGGCATGGCGATGGACGTGACGCCCTGCTCGGGCAACGATCTGCCCGCCATCGCAAGTGCGGCGACCTTGGCGATCGGCGTCCCCACGGCCTTGGACACGTACGGCACCGTGCGGGACGCTCGGGGGTTGACCTCGAGCACGTACACCTGCTCGTTCTGGACCGCGAACTGCACGTTCATCAGGCCGATGACGTCGAGCGCCCGGGCGAGCTCCTCGGCGGCGACGCGAATCTCGGCGATGACGTGTGCGGGCAGCGTCGGTGGCGGCACGGAACACTGCGAGTCGCCCGAGTGCACGCCGGCCTCCTCGATGTGCTCCATGATCCCCGCGACGACCACGTTCTCGCCGTCCGACACGCAATCGACGTCGATCTCGATGGCGTCCTCGAGGAAGCGGTCGAGCAGCACCGGCCGATCGTCCGAGACATCCACGCCCGTCTTCACGTAGTGGACCAGGCTCTCCTCGTCGTAGACGAGCATCATGCCGCGTCCGCCGAGCACGTAGCTGGGGCGCACGAGTACGGGGTACCCGACGCGGCGCGTCACCTCGACGGCCTCCTCGGCCGTGCGCGCCATGCCGTTCGGTGGCTGCCGCAGCCCGATGTCGTCGAGGATCCTGGCGAAGCTCTCGCGGTCCTCGGCCAGGTCGATCGACGCCGGAGACGTGCCGATGATGCGCACGCCCGCCTCCTCGAGCGCTCGCGCGAGCTTCAGCGGGGTCTGTCCGCCGAACTGGACGATGACGCCCGCGGGCCGCAGGCGGTCGTGGATGTTCAGCACGTCCTCGGTCGTCAGCGGCTCGAAGAAGAGCAGGTCCGACGTGTCGTAGTCGGTGGAGACGGTCTCCGGGTTGGAGTTGACCATGATCGTCTCGAAACCGGCGTCCCGCAGCGCGAACGCGGCGTGGACGCAGCAGTAGTCGAACTCGACACCCTGCCCGATGCGGTTGGGGCCCGAGCCGAGGATCATCATCTTCGGACGATCCGAAACGCGCGCCTCGCACTCGTCCTCCCACGTGGAGTAGTAGTACGGCGTCTGCGCCTCGAACTCGGCCGCGCACGTATCGACGAGCTTGTACGTGGGCAGGATGCCGCGCGCGATGCGGTCGGCGCGCACCGCGGGCTCGTCCACGCCGTACAGCACGGAGAGCTGCGCGTCGGAGAAGCCCTCGCGCTTGGCGCGGCGCAGGAGGTCGTCCGAGACCCCCGCCAGCGACGCGCAGGCGCGCAGTTCGTCCTCGGTGAACCGCAGCTCCTCGAGCTGCGCCAGGAACCACGGGTCGATGCCCGTCAGACGCTGGACCTCGTCGGTCCCTAAGCCCGAGCGCAAGGCGTAGCGCAGGTAGGGGATGCGCTGCGAGTTCGGACGGCCGAGACGCTCGGCGATCTCCTCGCGCGACGGCGGGCTGCCGTGCAGCATCGGATCGCGGCGGTTCAGGCCGAGCCCGACGCAGCCTTCCTCCGTCGAGCGCAGCGCCTTCTGGAAGGCCTCCTTGAACGTGCGCCCGATGGCCATCGCCTCGCCCACCGACTTCATCTGCGAGCCGAGCGTCGAGTCCGCGTCGGGGAACTTCTCGAACGCGAAGCGCGGCACCTTGACGACGCAGTAGTCGATGGTCGGCTCGAAGCACGCCGGCGTCTTGCGCGTGATGTCGTTCTTGATCTCATCGAGGGAGTAGCCGACAGCGAGCTTGGCCGCGAACTTGGCGATCGGGAAGCCCGTCGCCTTGGACGCCAGCGCCGAGCTGCGAGAGACGCGCGGGTTCATCTCGATCACGATCATGTCGCCGGTGGCGGGATTGACGGCGAACTGGATGTTGGAGCCGCCGGTCTCGACACCAATCTCGCGGATGCACGCGAAGGCGGCGTCGCGCATGAGCTGGTACTCGCGGTCGGTGAGCGTCAGCGCCGGCGCGACCGTGACCGAGTCACCCGTGTGCACACCCATCGGGTCGAGGTTCTCGATGGAGCAGATGACCACGCAGTTGTCGGCGTGGTCGCGCATGACCTCCAGCTCGTACTCCTTCCAGCCCAGCACGCTCCGCTCCACGAGCACTTCGTGCACCGGCGAGAGGCTGAGGCCGCGCGCCACGATGTCGCGGTACTCGTCGATGTTGAAGGCCACGCCGCCGCCGACGCCGCCCATCGTGAACGACGGCCGGATGATGCACGGCAGGCCGATCACCTCGACGTACTCGAGCGCGCGGGCGAGCGACGTGACGATCTCGCTCTCCGGGCACGACAGCCCGATCTTGCGCATGGCGTCCTTGAAGAGCTGGCGGTCCTCGGCCTTCTTGATGACGTCGATCTGCGCGCCCAGCAGCAGCACGTCATACTTCTCGAGGACGCCGTGCTCGGCCAACTCGATGGCCGCGTTCAGCCCGGTCTGTCCGCCGAGCGTGGGGAGCAGCGCGTCAGGCCTCTCCTTGGCGATGATCTTCTCGATCGCCTGCCACGTGATCGGCTCGATGTACGTCCGGTCGGCGGTCTCCGGATCGGTCATGATCGTCGCGGGGTTGGAGTTCACGAGGATGACGCGGTAGCCCTCCTCGCGCAGCGCCTTGCACGCCTGGGTGCCCGAGTAGTCGAACTCGCAGGCCTGCCCGATGACGATTGGCCCGGAGCCGATGATGAGGATCGAGTCGATGTCGTCGCGGCGCGGCAAGTCGTGTTCTCCCATTGCGGCGCGACATGCGCGTCCCGCTCGCATGATCCCCAACGGGGACCGTACCGGGCCAGGATGTTCCGGGGTGCCGCCGCGCCCGGGCGCGGCGCGTGCGCCCGCGCGTCGCTACGACGTTCCGGAGTCGCCGCCGCCCGCCGCCGCTCCACCGGAATCGCCGCCGTCGCGCCGCCCGCGTCGGCGCCGCCGCCCCCGCCGCCGTTTGCCACTCGAGCCACTCCCGGATGCCGCGGGGGACCCGTCGGGCGACGTGGTCGGGCGAGCCTCGCCGTCGGGCCTCGGGCCGCCCCCGGCACCGCCGGCGCCAGTGGCTGTGCTCGCCCCGCCGCGACGCCCGCGACGCCGGCGACCGCCGCCCCGCCGCCCGCCGTCGCGCTTCGCGCCGGACGCGTTGTCTCCACCGGATGCCTTGCCTCCGGGCGCGCGATCACCGCCCGCGGTGCCGGGCTTGCCGTCCCGCGACCGACCGCCGCCCGCGCGGCCGCGGGAGGACCGGCCGCGGCGGCCGCGGCGTGGCTTGTCCTCGCGCCGTGGCGTGTCCGGCAGCGGCGCCTCGGGCACCTGATCGAGCAGTTCCTCGACGGTGAGCGGACGGCGCGGGGCGGGCGGCGGAGTCTCGCCGGCGTCCTCGCCCGCTTCCGCTTCCACGTCGTCGGCGGCGGGCGCTGCGACATCGGCGGCTCCCGGGCGTCGTCCCTTGCGGCGACCGCGGTCCTCGGACCGCCGCTGTCCCGGGTACAGCTCCGGGCGCGTGGGTGCGGGCTTCCCCGCCGGCCCCGCGGCGGCGGCGGCGAGGGCCTCATCCGCCGGGAGATCGCTGTCCGCGACAGCGTCCGGATTCCCCCCCCTCTCTGCGTCGCCCGTGTCGCCTGTAGCGCCCGTGTCGCCCGCGGCAGCGGCGTCGGCGGCAGCAGCTGTGGCGTCATCGTCGTCAGCGGTGGCGCGCCGCGCAATCGTGTCGTCCTCCTCGGGCTCGGCGATGGCCTCGACGACGAGCTTGGCGGGGTACGTGTCCCGCGGCTGGGACAACCCGCGCACGCGCTGCGTGTAGCCCCAGCCGAGGAAGTCCCGGCGCAACTCGTGGGCGGCGGCTTCGAGCTCCGCGTCGGAGGCCGCCGCCCGGGGCTCGCCGGATGCGGCGTGGTACGTGCAGGGACGCCCCAGGAACAGCGGACAATCCAGCATGTGGAACGCGCCGAGCGCGTTGCGGCACAGATCGCTGGGCTCGGGATCGTCGGCGATGTCGGGGGCGCGATAGAGGTTGCGCGCGCAGGACTCGGGTGGCGGCATCTCGTCGGTCACACGACGGAGGATACGCAGCACTCGGCGATCCCCGCGGTTTCCCCCCTCGGCGCGGCGGCGCGAGGCTCCTTTGGGTCCGCGCAGGAACAGGCTCGCAGGACCGAGGGCGAGCGAGACGGTGCGGGGCAAAGCGCCTCGACGACGCGACTCACTGCGGAGCCGAGTCGGGAGGGTGCGAAGCTCCGCGGCTTGCCGCGGGAGCAGCCTCCTCTGGAGGCTGTGTTCGCTGAGCACGCGAGTCGTGGACGTAGTCCGCGGCGAGGGAGGCAACGCCGCCCCGCGTCGTCGCCGCCGACCGACTCCCGAAGCTATTCCTGCGCGGGCCCTTTGCATCGTAGGGCCGTCGCGGGCACGATCGGGCCGTGCCACACGCCACCGTCGCCGTCCTCGCCGCGGTGCTCGCCGCGACCACGCTGCTGCCCGGCTGTGCCTCCGGGCGCACGACGAGCCGCAGCGAGCGTCGCGCAGCGACGCAGCCCCGTGGGTTCGTCATCGCCGCCGGTGAGCGCGTGGCCGTGGACGTCCCCGTCGTGACGTTCCTCGACGCCGGGGGCTTCGACGCCCGCCGTGAGCACCGCTGGTTCGAAGCCGACGAGATCCTCCCGGACCGCCCGGCCGCGGGGTGCGACACGCCGCGACGGTTCTCCGCGCGCCGCGGCGCGGCCCCGCCACGCACGATCGACGAGCTGCGCGAGCGCCTCACCCAGTTCGTGCTGCACTACGACGTGGCCGTCACGTCACGCAACTGCTTCCGCGTGCTGCACGACGTCCGCGGGCTGTCCGTGCACTTCCTGCTCGACGTGGACGGCACCGTGTACCAGACGCTCGACCTCGTCGCGCGCGCCCGCCACGCCGGCGCGAGCAACGACGTCTCGATCGGCATCGAGATCGCCCACCCCGGTGCGTGGACATCGCGCGAGCGAGCGGACCACTACTACGCCGGCGACGGCGTGCGACTGGCGATCCCCGCCGCGCTCGAACCGCCGCGCGGCGGGCCGTTCGCCCCTGCACGCGGGGGGTGGTTCGAGGCCGACGTCAACGGCTCGCGCGTCTTCCAGCGCGACTTCACGGCCGCGCAGTACGACGCGCTCGCGCGCCTCGTCGCATCCCTGCGCCGCGAGTTCCCGGCGCTGCGCGAGGGGCCTCCGCGGGACGGCGACGGCGACGTGCTGCGCCGAGCCCTGCCGGAGGCCGAGCGCACCACGGAACGCGGCATCCTCGGCCACCTGCACGTCAGCCCTGCGAAGGTGGACCCCGGCCCGGCCTTCGACTGGGCGCGCGTCGCGGCGCCGCCGAACTGAAGAGGCGCCCCCTCGTCCCCGGGGAACGGCCCCTGAACGTCAGGAGAGGCGCGCCCGCACCTGCTGGAGCATCTCGTTCTCGTCCGGGAACTCGTCGGTCTCGAGCTTGGAGTAGACGAGTTCGTCGCCCACGGTCAGCTCGAAGCAGCCGCCGGAACTGGGCACGAGCTCGAGCGACGTGATCCGCTGCTTGAGGTTCGTGATCAGGTACTGGGTCAGGCTCACGGCCTGAGGTTCGTAGTCTCACATCGCGCAGTATTCGAGGCGGAGCTTCACAACGTCCTCCCTTGTCTGTGGTCCATCGGTGCCGCGGCCCACGGTACAGAGTGCGCCGCCAGGGGTGTGAACGCATTGCGCGGCAGCGAGCTTCCGGCGAGATAGCCTGCGCACATGAGCGGGGCGGCGGACCTGATCGTGCACGGAGCGCGGCTCCTCGGAGCCCCCGGCGACGCCGTGGCCGTGCGCGGTGACCGCATCGAGGCGGTCGGCGCAGCCGCC
The DNA here is from genome assembly GCA_024277065.1 of Planctomycetota bacterium. Lineage (GTDB taxonomy): Bacteria > Planctomycetota > JAJSAM01 > JAJSAM01 > JAJVHW01 > JAJRPF01. The sequence goes on along the minus strand of JAJRVY010000098.1, from coordinate 3 downwards.
GCG
>JAJRVY010000097.1 GCA_024277065.1 Planctomycetota bacterium | reverse complement strand
ATCTCGGTGCGCGGCGGGCACGTGGACCTCGGCGACATCAAGCAGGGCCCCACGCCCGTACTGCTGGTCTTCTCGCAGGGCACCGACGTGCGCGCGGTGTTCATCCGCATGGTGCGCAAGGGCAAGACCCTCAAGTACTGATCCCTGGGCGTCCCGAGAGGCGCGTCGCTGACGGCGACTGCCGGCGTCGAGGCGCGACCGTCAGGACATCTGGTCGTAGGTCTCGGTCTCGTCGATCAGCACGACCAACTCGACGTCGGCGTCGGTGAGGAACTTCACGCTGTCGTGATCAGCGTGGTAGCGGCGGCGGCAGACGACGCGCCGGACGCCGGCGTTGATGAGCAGCTTCGTGCAGTCCAGGCACGGCGTCATGCGGATGTAGATCGTGGCGCCGTCGATGGCGGTGCCGTGGCGGGCGGCCTGCGCGATGGCGTTGGCCTCGGCGTGGGTCGTGCGCACACAGTGCTTCTTCTGACCGCCGCGCTCGTCGTAGGCGACCTTGATCAGGTGCCCCACCTCGTCGCACGTCGGGAGGCCCGCGGGCGCCCCGACGTAGCCCGTCGCCAGGATGCGCTTGTCCTTGACGATGACCGCCGCCGCGCGGCCGCGGTCGCAGTTCGCGCGCTCGGCGACCGTGTCCATGACCTTGAGGAAATAGTCCTCCCAGTCCGGCCGCACGTGGTCGGGGTTCTGGCCGTAGACGAGTTCATCGGGCATCGATCTCTCCCAGGAGGGTGGCGACGCGGCGCTCGACGTCCGCGAGCGACCCGTCGTTACGGAGGACGTGATCCGCCAGCGCGATGGCGGCCGAGAGCTGCTGCGCGTTCGCATCCGAGGAGTCCTCGCGCGCCTCGATGGCCACGAACTCCTCGAGCGAGCCGCCGGCGCCCTCGCGATCCCGCGCGATCTCGCGCGCGTAGCGCACCGGCACCGGCGCGTCGACCGTCAACAGCACGAACCCCTCGAGCGCCCGCAGCGAGCGCACCTCGGCCGGGCTGCGCACGCTGACCAGGCAGACGCGGTCCGTCGTGATCATACGCTTCATGCGCTCGGCCAGGACGGCAGGCCCCTCGGCCGCGCGCAGCTCACGCCCGAGCGCGATCAGCGCGTCGCGCGTGATCGCCTCGCCGCGCGCGCGCAGCTCGGCGCGGATGGCGTCGGACAGACTGTGCCGCTCGAAGCCGCGGGCCTCGAGGACGTCGGCGACGGTGTCCTTGCCGGCGCAGTTCTTGCCGGTGATCCCGATGACGAGCATGAGCCTCCGCGGCGCGGCGCCCGCCCATCGGGCACCGATCGACGCACATGGTGCCCGACGCCGGGGACCTCCGCGGCGGAAGGGCAACGCACACGCCCCACAATCACGATCCGGCAGCGCCACTGCATCCAACACCGGGTCCGGGGCAATCGACTCCCAGCCTCGCCGCGAACGCTCCCGCATCCCGACGCGGGCGCCGCGACCGACGCAGCGCCACGTCGCGGCGCCAGATCGGCGCTTCCGCGGCGGGCGGCGAGGCGTTTGCGTCCTCGAGCCTGTTAGTTGCGCTCGAGCCTGTTAGTTGCGGCCGTCCCTCCTGTAAGAGCCTGCGCCCGGACACCGTTCAGGTGTTGATCTTCTGCGATCCGAAGCGGTTGCCGCGTTCGTAGAAGTTCCGGCCGTCGGTGTCGTTCAGGTCGAACGTACCGCTCTTGGACGCCTTGCAGCCCCGGAGGGTGTTGCCGCTGCCGTTCACTTCGAACCCGTTGTCACCCGCCCTCTTGGAGACCACGCCGTCCATGACGTTCTCCGCACCCTCGATGTCCGCGCCGTCGTCGCGCGCCTTGATCGAGACGTGCCGGATGATCTGGTTCTGGTCCCCCGTGACGTAGAGCCCGTCGAATCCGGCGCTGACCGCCTTGCAGCGCTCGACGCGGTTGCGATCACCGTGGATGGCGAACGCGTCGTCGCCGCTGCGCTTGACCACGCACCTGACGAGGACGTTGTCGTCGCCCACGATCACGAAGCCGCGGCCCGGGACGCCGGAGATCTTGTTCTTCGTGAACGTGTTGCGGTTGCCGCCGGTGTCCTCGTCGAGCTCGATGCCGTCCTCTCGCGTGCCGACGATCTTGTTGCGCTCGATGCGGTTGTCGTCGCCGTGGATGTCGATCGCGTCGTCGCCGCAGTTGCGGAACTTGTTCCTCTCCACGACGGACTCGTTCGTCGGGCCGCTGCGGTTGCCCACCGACAACGCCACGCCGTCGCCGCCCACGTTCTCGATCTTGCAGCGCGAGATCGTGATGCGGCTCGACGCGTCCGTGCGCACGCCGTCGCCGCCGGCATCGAGGACGCGGCACCTCGAGACGACGACGTCCGTGGAGTTGCTGATCTTGATGGCCGGGCCGAGCGCACCGCTGAAGCGCAGTTTCTCGAGCACGATCCCACTGGATGCCTGCACGTCCACGCAGGGGCTGCCGTCTCCGGCGCGGACGAGCACCTTGCCCTTGGCCCTGATGGTGATCCCGCTGCGCGACGCGATCAGCACGGTCTCGACGTAGGTCCCCTTCGACACCTCGATCACGTCGCCGCTGCCGGCGGCATCGACGGCGTCCTGGATCGACCCGAAGCCGCTCGGCACCTTCAGCGTGCCGGCCGCGGCGACGGCGCTCCAAGCGAGGACGACCACGGCGGATACGCACGATGAAAAACGCCTCATTGCAGCCTCCCCGCGAGCGCTCGTCACGCGCCGCGCAACGCCCCTGACCATGCCACGGCACGCGTGACGATGCAACGCACGAATCCGAACGCAACGACCAGGTCGGGGCGGCGACGCGCGCCACAGCGGGCGCGGGCTACTCCGCGCCGCCGCCGGGAGGGTCGCTCGGCTTCAGGTCGATGGACACCGAGTTGATGCAGTAGCGCAGGCCGGTGGGTTCGGGGCCGTCATCGAAGACGTGGCCGAGATGCCCACCGCAACGGCTGCAGGTGAGTTCGGTGCGCACCATGCCGAGCGTCGTGTCCACGTGCTCGTCGATCAGCCCCTCGGCGAGCGGCTCGAAGAAGCTCGGCCAGCCGCAGCCGGACTCGAACTTGGCGTCCGAGACGAACAGCGGCTGCCCGCAGCCGGCGCAGCCGTAGACGCCGGCCGTCGTCGTGTCCCAGTACGCCCCGCTGAAGGCGCGCTCGGTGCCCTTCTCGCGCAGGATGCGGTACTGCTCGGGAGTCAGTCGCTCACGCCACTGCGCATCCGAGAGACCCGATTTCCCGCCGCCGTCGGCGGCAGGAGGCGCGTCCTCGGGCAGAGACGCCGCCTCCCCCGCGGCCGGCCCATCGGCCGCAGCACGCGTGGGACCACGACCGGCGGACTGGCGCGACCCGCACGCGATGATCGCGAGGGGCATCAGCAGCAGCGGGATGAGACGGTACATGGTGTTCCTCCTCGGTATGGAACGGCGACGCGGGGCGCCGTCATTCCCACGACGAGGTGGACGGGCGACGTGCGTGTCACAGAATCGCGTGGGGACACGCCGCATGGCGTGTCCCCAAGTTGCCTGCCCGGCCCTCAGTACTTGAGGAGTTTGCCGTTGTGGACGGCACGGACCTCGACGGCGCGGGTGTCCGCACCGATCGTGACGATCAGCAGCAGCTTCGTCGGACCGATCGGGACGGTCCCGAGATCGATCTCCTTGCCGCGGATCGCGATGCGCTCCTGGTCGTAGTCGAGCACGACGTTCGTGATGCCGGACGCGTTGCCCTTGAAGATGAACTTGTTGCCCTTGTGGACGAAGTCTGCCGCCGGAACGGTGGCGTGATAGATGGACCCGAAGGCGATCGTCACGTCGGAGGCACTCGCCGGCGCAGGTCCCTCATTGGGCAGCCCGGCGACGACCTTGAAGCCGTGGCGCCCGATGCCCGCGAGTGACGCCTTCGCCTTGCGAATGTCGATCTCCGGGCTCAGGAGCGTGCCGTGCGTCCGCCCGAACGTGAACTTGCCGCCAGCCAGTTTCACCGCCCCCGCGGCGTCGAAACCCGCTCCCTTGAAACGTAGGTCGAGTTCGCCGTCGCGGGCCAGTGCGGCGGGCACGTCGCCGCTGACGTCGAGTGACAGAGTGGCCCGCGAACTACCGACGGCCGACGGTTTGATGGTCAGCCTGACGCCCTCGACCTTGTACTCGAACGACCTGCCGTTGGCGCGCGCCGTGAGACCGGGTATCTCGATCACGCTCTCGCCGATGGTCAGCGTCGCGGCACTCGTCAGGTTCACGGGATTCGGACCGGTGTCGAAGAACGATTTCACGCGCAACCGCGCCGGACGGCTGCCCCGCGGCCCATCGAGTTTCACGGTCTTCGGCAGCAGGAACGAACGGATCGTGTTCGCCGGCGCAGCGTTGCCTGCGGGCAGGAAGGCCACGGCGCGAGATCCCCATCCGGTCCATGTCTCGAAACCCGGCGCGAACCCGGTCTCGAGGTCCACCATGCGGATCGTGTCGTTCGACTCGTCCGTGACGAGCGCGATCATCGAGTCCGGGTCCACGGCAACGCCGTACGCCTTGCGTCCGTGCGCGAGAGCAATGCGCTCCACGAGCTCGGCCTTCTTGATGTCGAAGACGTCCAGGAAGCCGCCGAAATCCGTCACGTACGCGGTGTCGCCCACGACGTCCACGTCGCGCAGGCTGCCGTACGTGCCATCGACGCGATCGACGTAGACGGACGTGAGCGTCGCCGTGTCGATGATGTCGAGCCCACCGTTGCCGACGACGACGACGGCACTCCCGTCGTCGGTGACCGCCGCAGCGCGCGGCTCGCTGGCGACCGGAATCTCGGAACCGACGGTTGCGTTCGTTGCGGTGTCGATGACGGTCACCGAGTCGGAGGTCTTGTTGGTGACGAAGACGCGCGAGCCGTCCGGACTGATCGCGATGCCCTCGGGGCTCGAGCCGACGTCGATGAGCAACGTCTCCGCCCGCGCCACCGTGTCGATGACCGCCACGTCGCCACTGGACTTGCAGGCGACGTAGACGCGGGCCCCATCCGGCGAGACGACCACGTTGTAGGGCTCGGAACCCGTCAGCGCGATCGTCTCCACGACCTCATCCGTCACCGTCGAGATGACATGAACGCTGTTCTGGAAACGAGAAGCGACGTACAGGAACGCCCCCGTCGGATCGAGCGCGGCGCCGCGCACCTCACCCAGCCCCCCCTCGATGGCCGAGATCGTCTTCACGACCGTGAGCGTCTCGAGATCGAGGACGGACACGTAGCCGCTGCTCGCGGCACTCACGTACGCCTTGCCCTTCATCATCGGCGCGTCGAACACGTCCGTCTTCGCCTGACCGCCGCCGATCGCCAGCGCCAGCACCAGCGCGCCGCAACGCAGCGTGGCCGCCCGGCGCCGGTGACGCATCCGGCGACCCCGCGTGTGGAATCCCTGCATCGTGCACCCCCTTCCGGATCGCAACTCGCGCACGTCGCGCGCGCCGAGATCCCCGAAGGGACGGCGGGCACGGACCGAGGTCACGGCGCGAGAGTGACGAACGACCTCGGCGACCGAGATTGTCTCT
>JAJRVY010000096.1 GCA_024277065.1 Planctomycetota bacterium | reverse complement strand
GGCGCGAAGCTCCTCCTCGGAGTGCGTGACGGGCGCTGCGCCGTAGGCGATCAGTCGCCTGGTGTGCGTGTAGTCGAAGAAGCGCACGACGGAGTCCAGATAGTCGATCCCGTCGTCGGCGTCGAACGCAACGTGCACCACTGGTGTGTCGTTCGCGGCGGCGTCGAGGGCGACCGTCGAGGCGACGTTGACGACGACATCCGCGTAGCGCATCAGGGCGGCGAAGTGGAGGTGATCGACGTTCGTCGGGTTGAAGCGGTCGTCGATTCCCTCGCTGCTGCGTCCGGCGCTCTCGATGCGCACGTTCGGGGCGCCGCGCAGCGTCTCGTAGCGGTGCACGTGGTCACGGGGGTGGAGCCGCACCACCAGGCCGAGGGGGCCGCGGTCGCGGGTGCGCGCGAGCAGCTCGGCCAGGATGCTCGGGTAGCGCGCCTCCCACGGGCAGTGTCCGGGCGACGCGGTGGCGTAGACGACGAGGCGCGTACCCGCCGCGAACCCGTACTGCGCGAGCAGCCCTTCGCGTGAGATGTCCAGGTCCCGCGCGTAGACGTCGAACTGCGGCGAGCCCACGCGCGGCATGCGCTCGTCCGGGAAACGGAAGTACGCCTCCATCTCGCGCGCCATGGCGTCGCTCCAGACCAGCAGGTTGTCCGGCGTCAGCGGGAGCCCGCCCTTGGTGGAGGGATTGTCCCACGAGTGGACCATGGCGACCGTCGGCAGCCCCGCGTTCTGCGCGCAGCGCAGCACGGCGGATTCCTCGGGGTGGAAGACGTTGTTCGCGAAGACCACGGCGGGCGTCCACTCGCGCAGCAGAGGCTCGATCTCGGGTGCGCGATAGAGCCGCAGACGCAGCGCGCGCAGCGCGCGGTACGCGGACCACGAGCCACCGAAGAGCGGCGCGATGCGCTCCTTCCACGGGCGCCGCGGGCGGTGCCGCGCGCGCTCTCGCAGCAGGATGTCGATCGTGGCGATGCGCGCGCGGCGCTGCACGATCGCGAACTCGAGGTCGCGCAGCGTGGTGTCGAGTCGCGGGGGCGCGATGTCCGGCAGGGGCGTCACGTCTCCGGGGACGGCGTCCGGTTCGGATGCGAGTTGGGCGTGCAGCCTCGGCGGGACCGCGAAGACCGGCCGCAGCCCGCGCTCGGCGAGGGCGTGCGGGAGGTCCGTCCGCAGGACGTTGCGCAGCGCAAGTCCGGTCCCGACGGGGATCAGTACGCGGTCCATGGGCGCGGCAGGAACCTCCGGGAGGATGGCCGTGGCGAGTGTCGGCAGCCGTCGGCGCCCCTCCGTGAGGGCCACCGCACGCCACAAGGGTGGGCACTCGTGCTACGCGCACACAGAACTAAGAGGGTGTTCCCATAAGGAATGCGGCACCAGTCACGCGACTTGCGATCGAACCGTTGGTTGCAGCGTCGCGCAGCCTGCGCCGGGACCGCCCGGCGAAGCATCGCGTGCCGATCGGCGCGTGCTACGCTCCGCGGATTCGCCCGCCCGCTCCGTGTGCGATCACCGCCCGAGCCCATGCCCACCCCGAAGTTCCGCTGTCCCGATTGCGGTCGCCGCGCGCCGGCCTCCTGCGCCGCGTGTCCGGCGTGCCGCAGTTCGTGGTTGCAACTCTGCGAGTGCGGCGCGACGGCGCACATGGCCGCAGCGGTGTGCGAAGCGTGTGGCGCGGAGCTGCGCGCACCGACGTACACGCGCCGCTCGCCCGTCCTGCGCATCGCCGTTGCAGCGGCGCTGCTGGGCATTCTGGGCGTGGCCGGGGCCGCGTACTGGAACGCGCGGCAGCGCGACGAACGCAAGGCCGAGATCTGGCGTCTCAGTGACGAGGCGTTCGCGGCGGTCAAGGAGGGGCGTTTCCGCGAGGCGCTGCCCATGCTGCGGCGCTACGTCACGGCGCGCCCGCGTGACGCGCAGATGCTGTACCTCCTCGCCGTGACGGAGCGCGAGACCAACGAGGACCCCTTGGCGGGGGTGACCGCCGCGCAGTCGGCGCTCGACGTCGATCCGAGCTTCTCCGAGGCGGCGCTGTTCCTGGCCGTCGCCCACGATGCGACGGGGGACACCGAGCGCGCCATCGAGTATGCCCGCCGCGCCGCGGCCGGGAGCCGCCCGAGCCCCGAGTGTCATACACTGCTCGCCATGCTTGAGCTGCGCCGCGCGCGGCCGAACGTGGAGGCGGCCATCGATGCCCTGCGCGAGGCACTGACCGGGGCGGACGACGACCCGCGTCTGATCGTGCTGCTGGCCCTGCTCGAGATCCGTCGCGCCGGCGGCGGTTCGCTCGACTCGCTTCCGGCGAACGTGCTCGTTCTGGTGGGGCGGGCGAAGGACGTCGTGTTCGGGGCGGACGATGAACTGGCCGCTGATCCGTTCATCCGTCTCGCTGAAGTGGAGTTCACCCTGGCGCAGGGTCGCGCCGCGCCCGCCCGCCGCCTCGCCGAGAGACTCGTCGCCGACGAGCAGCTCGGCGCGGACGTGGCGCAGCGTGCCCGGTTGCTGCTCGGGCGCGCCGCGCTCGACGATGACGACGACGTCGCCGCGCGGTCGGCGTTCGAGGCCGCGCTGCGGCGCGCCCCGACGCGCGAGACCGCGCTCGCCGTGGTGATCGCGTACCGCCGCCGCGGCGCGCTCGTCGTGGCGCGGGAGCTGCTGGCGGCCGCCGCGGCGCGCGACGACGCGGACGAGCGGGTGGCGGACGTGGTCGCCGGCCTCGACGCGGAACTGGGCGACATCGAGAGCGCGGCCGCGGGGCTGCGCGAGGCGCGCACGCGCCGCCCCGGCGACATCGAGCTGCTGCTGCAGTTGGGGGACGTCCTCGCCGCTCAGGGTGACATGGACGGCGCCGACGAGGCTTTCGCCGACGCCGAGGCGCGCGCCGATCGGGGCAACGCCGCGCCGTCCTTGCGGCGGGCTCGGCTCAGCGTCGCGCGCTGTGCCACGGCGGGTGCGCGGCGCGCGGCGGCCGCGACCGCGATCGAACGCATCGACGAGCGGCTCGGCGACCCGCGCTCGTGGGACGACCCCGCCGCGCTCGAGCTGCGCGGGCGCCTGGCCGTTGCCGCCGGGCGCGCCGCCGAGGGTGCGCAACTCCTGCGGTCGGCCGTGCAGCGCGCACCACAGGAACCGAAACTGAAGCTGGCGCTCGCGGAGGCGGTTCTCGCGGAAGGCGCGGCGGAGAGTCTCCGACGCGCCGCGGCGCTCGTGCTCGAGGCCGCAGACGCGGCTCCCTACGAGGAGCGTGTCGTCGTGCGCGCGGCCCGCCTGCTCATTGCGCTCGGGGATGCGCGGCAGGCGAACACAGTCTGTCAGCGCTTCCTGGATCACGTCGGGGAGCGCCCGGCCGTGCTCGGCGTGGCGGCGGACGCGTCGCGGCGGCTGGGGCGCTACGACGATGCGGCGGCGCGACTGGAGCGCGCGCGGGAGCTGGCCGGCGGTGTGGACGACGATGGCCGCCTGCTCGGTCGCCTGATGGACTCCCTGCTGCGTGCCGGTCGCCTGCGCGATGCGCGCCGGTTGCTGGGCGATGCGCCGTCCGGGGAGGTGCGCGGGCGGCTCGCCACATTGCTGGCCATGCACGGCGCCACGCCCGAGGAACGCTTCATGGTTCTCGAACGGCAGGGAGCCGGTCTCGAGCTGGCCTTCGCGCAACTCTCGCGCGGCGCTCCGGAGTCGGCGCTGGGCACCCTCCGGGAGGCGCTGCGGAGCGATGCCGGAGACGCCCAGGTGCGGCGGGCCCTGGTTCTCTTGCTGCTCGACACCGTGGAGGCGCCCACGCCCGAGCGCATCGCCGAGGCACGGCGCGTCGCCGAGGGGGCCGGCGACGGATCGTCCGCGGGTCTGGCCGAGGTGCTGCGGGGCGCGGTGGACATCGCGGAGGGCGATTTCGCGGCGGCGCGCAGCGCGCTCGCGGCGGCTGTCGAGATGGTCCCCGAGGATCCGTACGCGAACCTGCTGTACGGGCGCGCCCTGTTCGCGCTCGGCGAGCGCCGAGAGGCTCTCGCGCCGTTGCGGCGCGCCGTCGATCTCCCCGGCGCGCTACCGAGTTTCGACAGCGTGCTGGCGCAGTGCCTGTTCGCCGTGGCGCAGGACACCGAGGAGCCGAGGCGCCGCGAACGGCTGCTCTGGGAGGTCCTGCTGCACGACACACTCCACGTCGGCGCGACGGTCGATCTCGTCAACATCCTGTTCGACTCCGGTCGCCCGGACGATGCCGCGCGGCTGGCTCGTCGCCTCGTTGCCCGGAGCGACCTGCAGCCGGCGCTCGCTCGCGGCCTGCGACGCCTGACCGTGGCCGCCGCACTGCGCACCATGGGACTCGGCGACGTGCTGCCGTACGTCGATGAGTTCCCGTTCGCCGACGCCGACGCCGCGGGGCGGCTGATGGACGGGCTGCTGCTGCTCCGTGCGGGCCGCCACGACGAGGCGCTGTCGCTGCTCGAAGGTGTCAGGGAGCGGTATCCGGCTGGCCCGATCGCGATCATGGGCGTCATCGAGTGTCACGCCCGCGCCGGGCGGGTCGATGTGGCGCGGCGCGTCGCCGAGGTGGCGGACGCCGCGGCCGGCGCGACGCGGTTCCGCATCGCGCTCGCCGGCGCCCTGCTGCGTGCCGGGCGCGACCGCGAGACTCTCGAGGCAACCGCGGACCTGGCGCTGTACGCGCCGGCTGACGAGAGTTTCGTCGCGGCGCGCGTGCGGGCGGCTCTGAGACTGGGCGACGTGGCCGGCGCGCTGCGCACGCTGGAGACGGCCGCGTCCGCGGCGAGCGGCGCCGCAGTCGTGCGCCTGACGCTCGCCCGTTGCTCGGTCCTGCGCGAGACGGGCGCCGCCGCCGAGGCGCTCACCATCGCCCGCGGGCTGCGCGAGGCCGCGCAGGGCGACGCCGACCTCGCCGCCCGCGTGCGGCTCAGCGAGGCCGAGGCTCTGCTGCGGCTGGGCCGCCATGACGCCGCCGCGGAGATCGAGCCGGGGCTGCGGGGCGTCTTGGGCGACGGCGACGCGGAGAGCGCCCGGCTGGCGGCGCGCACGGCGTTCGTGAGCGGCACGCTCGCAATGGTGCAGGGCCGCCCGGACGACGCCGTCTCCTGGCTGCGCACCTCCCTGCGCCTGGACCCCACGGAGCCTGCGGCGGCGAACAATCTGGCGTGGCTGCTCGCGAAGCGGCCGAGCCGCGCTGCCGAGGCGCTCGCTCTGGCGCGGCGGGCGACGGAGACCGAGCCCGAGAATGCGGAGTTCTGGGACACGCGGGCAGCCTGTGCGCGCACCGCCGGGCGGCCGGGCGAGGCCGAGGAGGCGTGGCGCACGGCGCTCGCGCTCACGGCACGCGAAGGCGCATCCGCGGCGCGGCTGCGTCAAGAGGCCGCCGTGGCGCTGGCCGAACTGCTCGCGGAGGGAGCACGCTTCGAGGAGGCGGCCGGCCTCGCGCGGGGCGTTCTCGAGCGCAGCCCCCGCGCCGAGATCGGGCGCCGGGCGCGTGCCGTGCTGCGGCTCGAATGACAAAAAGCGGACGAGCGCTTCGGATCCCGACGGGAAAGAGCCGATTTCTGAGTGGGCGTGTGCGTGGCCTCGGCTAGCCTCGTCGTAGTTCACGCTCTGAAGGGACCACGGGAAGAGAATCATGCTCCTTCGTACGCTCGCTGCCGCCGTTGTCGTTGCCTGCTGCGCCACCGCCGCCCAGGCCGGTGCCGTGTTCGGGTCGTCCGCCACATCGACGTTCGCCTCGCCGATCGTTCAGAACGGCGGCGTGGACGGCGACATGGACAGCGCTCCCGACGGCACGGCGGCGCGCTTCCGCAACAACGTCAAGCAGAACGGCGCGCAGACGTTCACCGTCTCCTGGGACGTGACCGGCGCCGACGCGAACATCGCCTGGCGGCTGTTCGTGCTCAATCGGACGGATGCCCTGACATCGATCTCGGGCGTCCAGATCACCGACAACACCGGCAAGACGGCGACCTCCACCAACTCGCTCATCATCAACACCGGCGTGGTCTCGACTGGCACGATCACGACGTTCGATCTGACGGGCTTCCAGACCCAGGCCGACTACGGCACCGTCCAGGCCGGTTTCAACTGGGCTGATGTCCAGGGCCTGCTGATCACGTTCCAGCTCGACAACCCCGTCGGGTCGAACGTTCGCACGACGATCAACATCGACGCCGTCGCGAACCCCGAGCCGACGACGCTCGCGCTCTTCGGGCTCGGACTGCTCGGACTGGGCGCCGCGGTGCGCCGCCGCCGCCGTCGCTTCGCGAAGAGCGCGTAGCGCGCGTGCCCGCCTGCCTGCGAGTCCGGCGGGCGACGGCTCGTCGCACGGGGGCGGTCTGCTCGTAGACTCTGCTCCGTGTACGTTCCGCTCATCGCGGGACAGATCCGTGCGTGCGGAAGTGGAGCGAATTGCGAATGGGTGACGAGCGCACGGCAGCGATCGGGCACACCGGGCGTGCCGCACCCGCAGACCGCCCGGGCGTCCGCCGGCTTCTGCGCAGCCTGACGGGCGGCGACACGCGATCCGCGCGCTTCGTCCGCGGCACGCTCTGGCGCTATCGCCGACTCGGCGCCGCCGTGCTGGCGCTCAGCTTCCTCGCGGCGTTGTTCGAGGGCAGCACGATGGGCGTGTTCGCGCTCGCGCTCGAGACGCTCACGGGCGAGGAGGGCAAGCAGTCGGTGGCCGCTCTGGGGCGAGTCGGCGAACTGTTCGTCGAGTGGCGCAGCGGCGCGGATGCCGATACGGCGTTCCTCGTGCTCATCGTCGCGGCGGTCGTCTCGCAACTGGTCAAGAGCGCCCTCGAGTTCTGGAGCAAGGCGGCGTCGGCGCGGCTCTCGACGTCGGTCGAGGGCGATCTGCGCAACCGCGTGTTCCGGCAGTTCCTCTCCATGCGCTACGCGCGCATCGCGCGCTACAAGCTCGGGGACCTCAGTGCGTACCTGACGCAGGTCGGCGCCGTGTCGGCGTTCACGTCCAACCTGTTCCAGGCCATCTATCAGGCGATGGCGCAATTGGCCTACGTCGCCGTGCTGCTCTGGATCTCCTGGAAGATGACGCTGGTCGCGGGGGCGCTGGTCCTGATCCTCGTCCTGGCGACGCGTGGTCTGATGACACGGCTGCGGATCAACTCGCGGCGGCTCGTGAAGGCGGGCACGGCGATGAGCTCGAACGCCCTCGAACTGCTCGGCGGTGTGCGGCACGTCCACACGTACAACCGCGAGGACTTCGCGGCAGAGCGTGTGGCGAAGGACATCGGCGACGGCGTCGCCGCGCGCCGCCACGGCCTCGTCCTCGCCGCGATCATCCCGGCCATGATGCAGTCCACGGCGGCCATCGGCGTGGCCGTGCTGCTCGTCACCGCGACGCGTGTCATGGGCGCGGGCGACGAGGGCTCACTCGCCGCGCTCTTGACGTTCGTGCTCGTGCTCTACCGCCTCATCCCGCGCATCACCACCATGAACAACAAGCTCGCGCTCCTGGAGATGAGCTGGGGCAACGTCGAGCGCGTCGCGGACATCCTGCGCCGTGACGACAAGGAGTACCTGCAGAGCGGATCGAAGCGGTTCCCGGCACTGCGTGAGTGCATCGAGTTCCGCGACGTCTCGCTCGCGTACGACGGCGGCGACACGATGGCGGTTCGTGGGCTGTCGTTCGCCGTACCGCGCGGCACGATGACGGCTCTCGTCGGCCCCTCCGGCGCCGGCAAGTCCACGATCGTCAATCTGCTGCTGCGCCTCTACGACCCGATGTCCGGGACGATCCTCATCGACGGCACGCCGCTCTGCGATCTGCGCATCCGCGATTGGCGGGGCAGCATCGGTCTCGTGGATCAGGACCCGTTCATCTTCCACGACACCGTGCGCGAGAACATCCGCTTCGGGAACCTCGACGCGACGTCCGCCGAGATCGAGGAGGCCGCGCGGGTGGCCGCCGCGGACGCGTTCATCCGAGAACTGCCGCGAGGTTATGACACGGTCGTCGGCTAGCGCGGGCAGCGCCTCTCCGGCGGGCAGCGCCAGCGTCTCTCGATCGCCCGCGCCATCGTCCGCAAGCCGAGCATCCTGATCCTCGACGAGGCGACGAGTGCGCTCGACAGCGAGTCGGAGCGCTCGATCCAGGCGGCGCTCGAGCGTCTTCGCGGGCGTTTCACGGTCGTCGCCATCGCGCACCGCCTCTCGACGATCGCGATGGCCGAGCAGATCGTCGTACTCGAGGACGGGGCGATCGTGGACCGCGGCCGGCACGACGAACTGCTCGCGCGCGAGGGCATCTACGCGCGCATGTGGCGTCTGCAGGCGGCCGGCGCGTGAACGTCGTCCGCGCGGCCCGCGTGCGCGCGACGACGTGGCTCGCCGGCGCCGTCGTCATCGCGCACGTGGTTCTGCTGCTGCGGCTGTTGCGCCCTGCCGTGCTCTTCGGCGATGCCGCCGTCCGCAACACCGACCACGCCCTGCACTGGTATCGCGCGTTCGTCGCAGGCCGCCACTTCCTGCCTTGCGGGCGCCTGTGGGGCTACGACCCGTTCCACACGGCCGGGACCGTGACGGGGACCGTCCACGACCTCGACAACAAGGCTGTCGAGGTCTTCGTCGGCGTGTTCGGTGGCGTTTTCGGCGACGGCCGGGTGTTCAACTTCTTCCTGTTCCTCGGGTATGGCGCGATCCCGATGGGGTTCCTGCTCGCCGCTCGCGTGCTGCGTCTGCGGCCGGGCGCGGGAGTCGCTGCCGCAGCCGTCGCCGTGGCGGCGTTCCACGGTGACCCGTACTTCGCCAACTGGACCCTGTTCGGCGGCTTCGGGCACGTTCTCGCCTCGGCGGCCGCGCCGGTCGTCGTCGCCGTCTTGGCACGGCGTGTCGAACGCCCGGACGCGCGCAGTGCCTGGTGGCTCCTGGCGACGGCTCCGCTGTTCTACGTGCACGTTCTGGCGGGCGTCTTCACGGCGGTACTGGGACTGGGGCTGATCCCGCGGGCGCTGCGCGCGGGACCGCGCCGCGCCGCCGTCACGCTCGCCGTCGTGGCCGCCATCGTCATCGTCAACCTGCCCTGGATCGCGCCGATGCTCGGCGACTGGGGGCGGATCGTGCCGACGCCTGCCGCCAACGTGACCGCCGCTGCGGCGCCGTTCGCGGGACTCTGGAAACTCGTCTCTGCGGGCCGCGTCTACGGGCTGCTGTTGCCGGTGGTCGCCGGGGGCGCGGGCGTGATCCTCACGTGGCGCTCCGGGCGCCGGACGTTGGCGGCGGCGTGGGGGCTCGGCGGCGTGCTCGTCTTCCTCGGCGGCTTCGAGGGCAATCGCTCCGCCGTCCTGCGCGCACTGGTCGAACCGACGCGCCTCAAGGTGACGTTGCCGCTCGCGCTCGCGCTGCCCGCGGGCGTTGCCTTGGCCGCCCTCGCCGGACGCTGCGTGGCGCGCTGGGGGCGGCGGGGTCCGCCCATCGCCCTCGCCGCCCTTCTCGCCTGCGGCTACCCGGTGCTCGTGAAGCCGCTCCTGCCGCGGGCGTTCGGCGACGCACACGTTCGCTCCGCTCTCGACCCGCGCGCGGAGGATCTCTTCACGCGCATGCGGACTCTCGGAGATCCACGCGGCCGGCTCGCGCTCGAGGAGATCGGGCCCTTCGACGGCGGCAGCCCGCCGTTCAAGGCGTACCTCGCCGCGATCGCCCCGCTGCATACCGGACGCGCCATGATCGGCGGTCCGTACTATCGCGGGTTCACGGCGGAGAAGGTAGCGGCGTTCGTCAACGGCAAGTTGATCGGGCGCCCGATCGCCGAGCAGACCGACGCCGACATCGCGGAGCGTCTGGACCGCTACGATGTCACCGGGATCGCCGCATGCACGCCCACGTCCATCCAGCGGTTGCGGGCAGCGCCGAGCGTCGTGAAGGAGGTGGGCGAGGTCCTGCCCTACGTGCTCTTCGCAGTGCGCCGAGAGTCCGATCCCACGCTCGTCGGGGAGGCCGAGATGGACGTGGACTACGACCGCATCTCCGTCCGGCCGCTCGCGTCGGCGCCCATCGTGCTGAAACTGCACTACGACGAGCGACTGTCGGTCCCGGCGCCGCTCGTGATGACCCGCGAGCCGGTGCCCGACGGCGATCCCGGCTTCATCCGCGTCGAGGGCCACGGCGGACGTCCGTTCGAGATCACGACGCGTTGAGGCGGCGGGTCGCCCGCGTGCGGGCGCAGCCGCCGCGCCGCGTGTGGCACCCCCTGCAGGATTCGAACCTGCAACCCCCGCCTCCGGAGGGCGGTACTCTATCCAATTGAGCTAAGGGGGCGTCGGTGGGCGCGCTCGCCGCGCCACGCGGGGCGGAATCGTAGGCGCGTTGGCCTGCATCGCGGGAGGAATCCCCGCGATGCCGCGGACAATGCGTAGAGTCGTCGTGCGCCCCGCGGGCGGCTTCCAAACGATGCGCATCCTGCTCGCCTCCGACTCCTTCGATCCCGCCGTCGGCGGCGTGCAGCGCGTCGTCAAGGATCTCGCGCTGACCCTGGCGCGGCGTGGCCACGTGATCGGGGTGCTGGCGCCGTGGGCGCAAGGACTGGCGACGCGCGAGGTGATCGACGGCCTCGACGTCCATCGCGTGCGGCTGGGCCGGCCGGCGTTGCGGGCGCGCGCCGTGGCCGGATTCGCGGGCCGCATCGGCGCCGCGCGTGCCGCCGCGGACGCGATCGCCGCCGGTCTGCGCCCGGACCTCGTCCATCTGCACTTCCTGCAGTCGCCGCTCGCGTACCTGCTGCCGCGGCTCTGCGCGCGCCGCGACCTGCCGCTGGTCGCGACGGCCCACGGCAGGGACGTGGTCGGCGACATGGTCGAGGGCGACCTGCTCGGCCGGCGGATCGTGCGCCGCGTACTCGCGGCCGCCGCGGCCGTGACCGCGCCCTCGGTGGCGACGCTCTCGGACGCGCGGGCGTTGGCGCCGACGCGCGCTCGGGCGCGCTTCGTCGTCGTGCCGAACGGCCTGCCGCTGGACATGACGGCCGAACTGGATCGCGTGCCGAGCACTTCGGGCCGCGGGATCGTCGCGGTCGGGGAACTGCACCCGAAGAAGGGCTTCGACGTCCTGATCCGTGCGCTCGCGGACGTTCCGGATGCCCGCCTGCGCATCGCGGGCCGCGGCTGCGCGCACGACGAACTCGTCGCCCTCGCTGCCGCGTCGGGAGTGGCGGACCGCGTGGAGTTCGTCGGCTTCGTGGCCCGCGCCGACCTGCCCCGGTTCCTGCGCTCCGGTGCCGTTCAGGCCGTGCCGTCGCGCAGCGAGCCGTTCGGGCTTGTGATCGTCGAGGGATTCGCGTGCGGCGTGCCCGTGATCGCGTCGCGGACCGGCGGCATCCCGGACGTGGTCGGCGCGGGCGGCGCCGCGCTGCTCGTCCCGCCGGACGATCCCGCCGCGCTCGCTGCGGCACTTTCGGCATTGCTTGCACACCCGGAACGGCGCGCAACACTGGCTGCGGCGGCTCGCGTGCGCGTGGCCGACCTCACCGTCGAGCGTACGGCCGATGCCTACGAGAGCCTCTACCGGGGCGTGGTCGTGGGCGTCTGAACCCCGTGTGCGCAACTGGACCGTCGCGCGGTGATCTTCGACACCCCGTTCCATGGTCAAGCGGGATCCGGTGGACGTACTCGCGGTGCTCACGCTCGAGTACTCCGGATCGACGATCCTGGCGATGGTCACGGCCATGCACCCGCGCATCGTCACGCTCGGCGAGGGGCAGAAGCTCTACTGGAAGGCCATCCGCAAGATCCGCTACGACGCGCCGCCGGGCGCGCACGACTGCTCGTGCGGGCTGCCGTTCGCCGACTGCCCGTTCTGGCAGGGGATCTCGGCGGCTGTCACCGAGCGCGTCCCGCCGCGCATCGCCGCCCTCGACTTCCCCGGCTTCCGCCTGTTCCTGCGCGACGGCGTGAACCGCTGGGCGCTGCGTCGTTGCCTGCGCGCCGCCGCCGCGGGGCGTCTGCACCGCCTGCTGCCGATCGTGCGCGGGCGTTACCGGGCCGTCGCCGCCGCCAACGCCGTGCTCGTGGACGCCGCGCGTGAGCTGTCGGGCACGGACGTCTACCTGGACACCGGCAAGAACCCGGTTGCGACCGCGCTCCTCGCCTCGTCTCCGCTGCGCCGGGGCGTCCTGATCCACCTGATCCGCGACGGACGCGGACAGGTGCTGTCCACGATGCGCAACCACCGGCCGAACCCCGACTTCGAGACCGCCACCCGCCGCTGGGTCGAGACCACCGAGCGCCAGCTCGAGATCCTGCGGCTCTTCGCGGGACGCTACGAGACCGTGCGCTACGAGGACTTCTGCGCCGATCCAGAGGGCACGGCGCGGCGGCTCTGGACGCTGGCGGGCCTCGACCCCCGCGAGGGCCGCTTCGACTCCGAGCACGCGCCGCGCCACGTCATGGGCAATCGCAGAGTGCGCTTCGGCACGGTGGGGGAGATCCGTGACCGACAGGAGTGGCGGGACGTGCTCGGCGCCGCGGAACTCGCGACGTTCGAGCGCCTGGCCGGCCCGCTGCACCGCTCGCTCGGGTACGGCGCGTAGGCGCCCGCTCAGCGGCGGCGCGAGGGGGCGCTGAGAACGGCCGCAGCGCGCGCGAGGTCGTCTGCGGTGTCCACGTCGAGGCTGCGCTCGCGATCCATGACGTAGGGCAGCGTGCGCGGCTGGAACAGTTTCCCCGTGCGCTCGAAGAGTGCCGTGCGAACGGCGTAGATGGCTCCGTTCGGCGCGTACGCGTGGGGCAGCTCCTGGCGCGGGCGGAACGGCGCGTCGTTGCCGGCGATGCCGTGCAGATGGCCGTCGTCGTCTGCGTAGAAGCACTTCCACGGGTTGCAGGGGGGCTCGACGACGGAGATGACGGCGTCCGCGCCGGGCGCTTCGAGTCGCGCCAGCGCGCCGTCGATGTCCGCGGCCGTGCGCAGGGGCGATGTCGGCTGTAGTAGCACGAGCACGCCCTCGCCGCGGCCCGCCTGCTCCCAGGCGTGGAGGAGCGACACGTCGGAGGGGGTGTCGTCCTGCGCCAGTTCGGCCGGACGTAGCAGGGTCTCCGCGCCAGCCTCCCGTGCTGCCGCGAGGATCGCCTCGTCGTCGGACGAGAGCACGACGCGATCCACGCCCGTGGCCCGCAGCCCGGCCTCGACCGACCACGCCAGGAGCGGCTTGCCCGCCAGCGGCAGCAGGTTCTTGCCCGGGAGCCCCGTCGACCCGCCTCGCGCCAGGATGATCGCGAGGGTCTTCAAGGGGTCACGTCCAGTCCGGCGAGCGGCACGTCGCGGAAGTACTTCTGCAGGCTCGTCTGCCAGATGGCGTCGCCGCCGAGGACGTCGCGGAACCTGAGGTGGCTGTCGCCGTCGCCGAACTCGTGCCGCGGCTCGAGCCGGAGGGCGTCGGCCTTCGCGATCGCACCCAGGATCGCCGTGCGCTGCGGCGGCACGTGGAGGATGTGCGGGTTGGCGCTGCGACCCTTCTGGCGGTCGCCCACGTTGACCGTCGGCACGCCGTAGAACGGTGCTTCGCGGATGCCCATGCTGGAATTGCCGAGCACGAAGTCCGCGTGCCGCAGGAGTGTCAGGAAGTACTCGAAGCGGATCGAGGGGAAGAGTCGCACCCAGTCCTCGCCGGCCAGTCGCTCCTCGTACGTCTCGAAGATGATCTCCGTGCCCTGGTCGGAGTTGGGGTAGATGGCGACGAAGCGGCGCCCGCTCTCCTGCGCCGCGGCGACGAGCGCCTCGACGTCCGCGCGCAACGACGTGAGGCTCGTCGTCACGGGATGGAACGCGAGGATCGCGTAGCTCTCGAACGGGATGTCGTAGTGCGCCTTCGTCGCGGCGAGCGACGGCAGGTCCTTCGAGCCCATGATGTCGAGGTCCGGTGAGCCGATCACGAAGACGGACTCGGGCTCCTCGCCGAGTTGCAGCAGGCGGCGCCGCGCGTCGTCGTTCGAGACGAAGTGGAAGTGGCACATCTTCGAGACGGCGTGCCGGATGTGCTCGTCGATGGTCCCGCTGACCTCACCGCCTTCGATGTGCGCCACCGGTACGTTGCCGAGCGCGCCGACGATCGCGCCGGCCAGCGCCTCCACGCGATCGCCGTGTACGACGATCATGTCGGGCTGCGTCACGCGCACGTAGTCCCCGAAGCCCATCGTGGTGCTGGCGAGGATGCGGTCCATCAGGCCGTTCGACGTCTGGTTGATGTAGCGGTAGATGTTCGCGAAGCCGCACTTCTCGATCTCGGTCACCGTGTAGCCGTACTGCGGCTCCATGTGCATGCCCGTGGCGAAGATGTGCACGTCGAAGCGCTCGTCGTCGCAGAGCGTCGTGATCAGTGACTTGATCTTGCCGAAGTCGGCCCGCGTGCCGGTCATGAAGACGATCCTGCGGGGTGTCATGCGAGCTGCTCCCAGCGGATCTGCCGGTCGGCGGCGATGCCCACGCGCGCGGTCCTCCCGATCACCTCGTCCAGGCGCTCGGCGAGGATCTCGCCCGTGCCGGGGCGCTTGACCCACACGTTCTCGCGCGTCAGTTCCTCTCCGGCGGCGATGGCGCGCGTCGAGACGACGCACGCATAGGCGAAGTCGATCGTCGGCTGCTCCTCGGGCAGGATGGTCTTGCCGCCGCCGAGGGCGCGGTGGATCGCGTCGCTGCCCGCGATCAGCTCGCGCAGCTCACGCGGCGTGATCGAGATGGACACGTCGGGGCCCGGCCAGCTCGCGTCCGACGTGAAGTGCTTCTCGAGGATGCGCGCTCCGAGCGGCACGGCGCCGAAGCTCGTCCAGTTGTGCAGCGAGTGGTCGGACAGACCCAGCACAGCTCGCGGAAACGCCTCCGCGAGGTCGCCGAGGCCGCCGAGCCGCACCTTCTCGTAGGGCGTCGGGTACAGCGACGTGCAGTGCAAGAGGGCGTACGGCACGGCGCGCCGTTCCATGACCCCCACGGCCTTGCGTACGGACGCGATGTCGTTCATGCCGGTGCTGAGGATGATCGGCTTGCCGAACGAGGCGATGTGGTCGATCAGCGGGTAGTTGTTGCACTCGCCGGATCCGATCTTGTACGCCGCGACGCCCATGCTCTCGAGGCGGTCGGCGGCGGCGCGCGAGAACGGTGTGCTGAGGTAGAGGAGTCCCTTCTCTTCGGCGTAGCTCTTGAGCTCCCTGTCCTGCGCCTCGTCCAACGCGCAGCGGGCCATGATGTCCCAGATGGGGACGTCCGCATTGCCGGGGACGACGTCGCGCGCCGCGCCGCACATCTCGTCCTCGATGACGTGGCACTGGAACTTCACGCACTCGGCGCCGGCCGCCGCGGCGTCGTCGATCATGCGGCGTGCCTTGGACATGCTGCCCTCGTGGTTGATCCCGATCTCCGGGATCACGAACGGGCGGTGCTCGGGTCCGATCTCACGTCCTGCGATGCGCATGGGCTCCTCGTGCGTGGGCGACGGTCTGCGGCGCGGGCGGCCGGCCGGCCGTGCGCGGCGACGAGTGTAGCGGCCGCACGCCGCGCCACCGCGATCGTCAGCGCCGCCAGCGCCGCGTGCGCCGCCGGCGGTCCGTGACCTCCTGGCGCCAGAGCGTGCGGAAGGTGTCGGCGCGGCGCTCCCGCCGCGTGCGCGGCCGGGCGCCCGTCCCGTGCAGCGGCTCGTAGCCGAGGTGCTCGAGCATCTGCGCGGCGATCGCCTCGAACTGCTCGATCTCGCGCGGCGACAGCGCCTCGCGCCAGGCCTCGATGCGCGACGCATCCGGCTTGCCGCCCACGAGCCGGTGCTGCTCACGCGTGTGGCGCGGGAGATCGAGGCCGCCGGCGCTCGCGACGAGGGCCTCCTCGAACGACAGCCCCAGCCAGTCGCAGAGTTCGCGCAGCGTTCGCCCGGGCTCCCGCACCAGGTCCTCGTAGCGCACGCGAAGGACGCGCTGCGGCCCGAGGACCGACTCGGCGGCCAGCCCGTAGGCCAGCGCGATGAGCCACGTGCGGGCCGCCGCATCGGCCGTGCAGGCGCCCCAGTCGAGCGGCAGCACCGAGGCCGCCACAGCCCGCCCGTCGCGGACGATGTGGATCATGCGAGCGCCCGGGAAAAGCCGCAAGAGCGCGGCGGCATGACGCACGTTCAGGGGCGTGTGGTCGATCCAGTGCTCGTACGCGGGCGTGTCGTGCGCCCGTGCGTAGTTGTCGATGACCAGCCGCACGACGTCGGCTGGTGACGCGCCGAGTTCCGCAACTCCGACGCTCTCCGTATCCAGCGGCGTCTCCCACAGTCGATGCCGTGGCGATGCCACCACGAAACGCAGCAACTCGCGCGGATCCGCGCTCTCGATCGGATGGAAGCGCCGCAAGGCGTCGGCCACGAACGTCGCCTCGGGGACGGCGAGGCACTGCGAGTGGCGGCCGAGCGTCGCGCCGAGCATGGTCGTGCCGCTGCGCGCGGCGCCGCAGACGAAGATCGGCGTCCGGTCGGTTGACCGATCGGTCAACTCGTGGCTCCGCCGCCGTCGTCGCCCGTCTCGCGGCCTGCGACCCCCGGGGCGCGGCCGACGGTGACGCAGACGAGGTGATCCGGGTGCAGGTGGCGGCCGAGGGCCTCGCGGATCGCCTCGGTCGTGACGGCGGAGATCGCGGCGACGAAGCGGTCGTGATAGTCCAGCCCGAGCCCCAGGCGTTCGAGTTGTACGAGCTGCTCCGCCGTGCCGGCGTTGGTCTCGAACGCGAACACGTAGCTCCCGAGGACGTAGCCGCGGGCGTCGTCCAGCTCGTCGTCCGTCACCGGCGCGGTGCCGCTCGCGAGCCGTTCGATCTCGGCGCGCAGCCCG
>JAJRVY010000095.1 GCA_024277065.1 Planctomycetota bacterium | reverse complement strand
GGTCGCGGCGAGCGTGCCCACGATGACCGCATCGACGCGTGCGACGATCATCCACGTCACCGGCACGACGACGACCAGGATGCTGAAGCCGTAGGCGAAGTACATCGCTCCGAGGAAGTAGCCCTGCTCGCACTCGAAGTCGGCGCCGCACGTCGCACACGCGTCGTGCATGCGCAGCGCTGCGGCGAAGACGGGGCCCACGCGGCAACGCGGGCAGCGCTGCGCGAGCAGGGCCGAGAGGGCGCTCCTCGTCGTCCTCGTCGCGCTCATTCCGCGTCGCTCCCCTGCTGCGGCTCCCGGGCGCCCCGTTCCGCGGCCTTCACGTCGTTCCAGATGCGCTCCACCTCCTCGGGCGTCGCGGCCGACAGGTCGCCGAAGATGTGGGGGTGGCGGCGCGTGATCTTCTCGGCGGCGCCGGCCACGACGTCACCCATGCCGAACCAGCCCTTCTCACGGCACAGCTCGACCGTGAAGACCACGTTGAAGAGCAGGTCGCCGAGTTCGGCGCGCAGGTCGTCCGGGTGCGCCTCGCCGCGCTGCACCTCCGCGGCCGCCTCCGCCGCCTCCTCGAGCTCCTCACGGAGATAGGGGAACAGCGAGTCCAGGCTCTGCTCGAGGTCCCACGGACAGCCGTCCCCCGGCCGTCGCAGGCGTTCCATGATGGCGCAGAGCGCGGCGAGGTCGCGCGTGCGGGGATCCTCCGAGGCAGGCGGGAGCGGAGTCGTAATGTCCGCAGGGTACCGGGATGGTCGCTTCCGTGCGTGACCGCCGCCGCGCGTCCGTCGAGCCCTCGAGCGTGTTAGTTGCGCTCGAGCGTGTTAGTTGCGGCCGTCCCTCCGAGGGGGATGACGTGGTGTTCGTCGCTGCGCTCGATCGTGAGCGTTTGCGGCCGCGCGTCGGCCGGGTGGATGCGGTGCCGCGCGAGGAAGCGCAGGGCGGAGCGGCCGTCCACCGTCATGAGCCGATCGCCCGCGCGTACGCCGGCGGTGTAGAGCGTCGAGTTCGGGCGCACGCTGACGAAGGTCACCGTGCGATCACCGTCGGGACCCACCTCGGCCGAGAGCCGCAGCTCCGCTCCGGGGAAGGGCGCGACGCTCGGCAGCGGCGGGAGGGCCATGCTCGAGAGGTGGACGAGGCGCTGGACCTTCGCGCCGTGATGATCGACGGCCAGCGTGACCGGCTCCCCGATCCTGCGGCGCAGGAGCGCGCGCGTGATGTCGGTGAGGGAGTCCACACGCGCGCCGGCGATCGCGAGGACGTGGTCGCCCTCGATGAGTCCGGCGCGTTCGGCGGGGCCGCCGGGCACGAGCTGGTCGATGCGGTTGGTGTCGCGGTCCAGCACGATCCCGAGCATCGGGCGGTTCACGCGCCCGGTGCGCACGATGTCGCGGACCGCGCGGTGGATGTCGTCGCCGCGCACGAACAGCGTGGCCAGCGTGACCGGGGACGTGTCGTCGCCGGGCGTCGCCGGCCGTCGCACCTCGCCGACGGCCATGCCCATGAGGCGCCCGTCGCCGCGCAGCAGAGGCCCCCCGGCGGCGCCCTCGAGGAGCGGCTGCGTCGTGTAGAGGTAGCGGTCGTAGGCGGCGTCGCGCGAGTCGGCGGCGCGCACACGGGCGAGCTGTACGTCGGGGCGTCCACCGGCGGCCTGGAAGAACCAGGCGATGCACATGTCGGCGTGCGTGCCTCGATCGGGCACCGAGAGCGGGGTGGCGCCGTCCGGCGCACGTGTGCGCAGCACGGCGATGCGGAACGGAGCGTCCACGCCCACGATGTCCGCGTCGCGCACGGTGCCGTCGGAGAAGCGGACCTCGACGAGCGCGGCGTCGCGCACCGCGGCGGCCGTCGTCACGACGAACCCGTTCGCATCGACCAGGAAGCCGGATGCGTCCACCCGCTCCGTCGCGCCCCCCGGCGGCGCGATCGTCACGCCGGGCAGCACGAGGCGGGGCTGGGTGACGGCGTGCGTCACGACGCGCACCGACAAGACGGACGGCCCCTTCTCGCGCAGCAGCTTCCACGTGCGCCGCTCCACCGACTCCACGCCGTCGTTGCGCGCGCCGTCGGTGGATTCCTGCGCTCTGGCAGGGAGCGCGGCGGCCGCCATGGCGGCGAACGCCACGGCGGCGAGCGGCGAGGTCATCGGGGGCCCGCTCCGAGCGGGCCGGCGCTCACCGGGATGGAGAGGACGCCGGGGATCTCGGGACGCCCCCGCTCACGGCGGCGGCGCAGGCCGTCTCGCCGCTCGAGGCGCTCGGTGACGCGGAACCGCGTGCGTGTGAGCGCAATCTCTCCCGGCTTGAGCCCCGTGCCAGTGCCGACCGTGCCAGTGCCGACCGTGCCAGTGCCGACCGTGCCAGTGCCGACCGTGCCGACGCCCGCTGCCACGGGGATGGGGCGCTCCGCGCGGCCCTGCGGGCTCTTCGTAGCGTCGCCGTCCCCGGCGCGTTCGACGGCGATCGCGGCGACGAGCACGGCCGCCGCGACGGCGCCGCTCGTGACGAGCCACCGTGCGCCGCCGCGCAGGAATCTCAGCGACGGCTGCGCGGGCGTCGCCGCCGGCATGTGCATCTCGGGGGGCAGCGCCTCGATGCGCGCGAGGATGCGTTCGAAGCAGCCGGGGGGCGGTGCGAGGTCGCCCCAGGCCGACAGCGGGGCCGTGGCCCCGCGCAGGAGTTCGAACTCCTGGTCGCAGGCGGAGCAGGAGTCGAGATGAGCTCGTACCGCGCCCGAGCGATCGGCGGGCAGCAGCCCGTCCACGTGATCGTCGAGGAGTGTCCGAACCTTCGCGCAACGCATGTGCAATCCGTTAGTCCTGTTGGTGAACCCGGTCGATGAACCCGGATGCCGATGAAATGATGAGGTGATGTGTGGCCAGATGATGATCGGGGAGGATCAGACTTCGTGGCCGATGTCGGCGGGCGCGAGGCCCGCCTCCTTCAGCCCGAAGTAGAGCTTCCCCTTCGCGCGCCGGAGACAGTTCTGAACCGTCCGGCTGGTGAGCCCCAGGACCGCTGCGATGTCCTTGAACGTCATGCCGTGGTACTGCCGCAGGAGGACGACCGTGCGCTCCCTCTCGGGCAGCTCGTCGATCAGCTTCTTGACGCAGTCCGCGGTGTCCTTCTGCTCGACCTGTGCCGTCGTCTCCGGGAGCGAGGACGCCAGCGTCGCGCTCCAGGTGGCCGACTCGGAGTCGCCGGAGTCGGTGACCGGTGCGTCGAGGGAGGCCATGGCGCGATAGCGGCGCGCCCGCAGGTGGTCGTACGCCAGATTCATGCAGATGCGGTACAGCCAGGTCGAGACCTTGCCACCCTCCTTGAAGGTCTCCGCGCGGGTGTAGGCCCGGACGAAGGTCTCCTGCAGGATGTCCTCGGCCCACTGACGGTCGCTGACGAGCCTGTACGCCAGGTTGTAGAGGCCCTTCGAGTTGGCCTCGTACACCTGTCGGAGCTGCTGGGGGTCGCGTAGGTCCATGATCGGGGCGGCCGACCCTACAGGGGCCGACCGGAAGTTGGGACGGACGAGTCCGCGGCACGAGGAAGCCGAATCCGGGTCGCGTCGCACCGTTCCATTGAACGCGGAAACGGCGTGCCCTGTTCCGCGACAGGCGCTCTGCCACGGCGTAGCCTCGTCCACCATGCCGCGTCACGCCGCCCTTCGCACCCTGCGCCGTGTCGAGCGTGGCGCCCGCGCTCGCGAGACGCTCGATGGGATCGTGAGACGAGAGTCTCTTTCTGGGCTCGACGGCGATCTGGCGCGGGAACTCACCCAGGGCGTTCTGCGGCACCTCGAGAGTCTCGATCATCTCCTGTCGGCGTACGTGCAGCGACCGCTCGCGAAGGCGCACGCGGTGGACCGCAACGCGCTGCGCCTCGGCGCCTACCAGATCGTCTATCTCGACCGCGTCCCGGACCGCGCCGCCGTGCACACCGCGGTCGAGGCGGCCAAGAGCGCCGGGCGCCCGCGCGCTGCGGGCTTCGTCAACGCCGTGCTGCGCAGGCTCGCGGCGAGCGTCTCCGAGGCGGGAGTCGCGGCGCCCGGGCCGGATGCGCGCCGCGCCGTGCCCCGCGGCGACGGCGCGTTCACGCTGTTCGCTCACGACGTCCTGCCGCACCCCGTGGCCGAGCCCGTCGCGTACCTCGCGGCGGCCTACGCACACCCCGCGTGGCTCGTCGAACGCTTCACGGCGCAGCACGGCGCGGACGCTGCCCGCTGCATCCTCGCGGCCGGCATCGCGCGCCCGCCGGTCTCGCTGCGGCCGCTGCCCGGCCACGAGGACGCGCTCGCTGCGGCGCTGGAGGAGCGTGGCGTCGCCTACGAGCGCGAAGGCCCCTGTCTCCTGCTGCGCGGCGCGGGACGCGTCGCGGCGTTGCCGGGCTTCGACGAGGGGTGGTTCGCCGTTCAGGACGCGACCACGGCCGAGGTCGTGCCACTGCTCGCCCCGGCGCCCGGCGAGGGCATCCTGGAACTGTGCGCGGCGCCCGGGGGCAAGACCCTCGCTCTGGCGCACGGCGTCGGCGAGCAGGGAGTCGTCCTGGCCGTGGATCTGCCCGGTCCGCGTCTCGCGAACCTCGAGCGCAACGTGAAGCGTCGTGGTCTGACGCAGGTCGCCGTGCTCGGCGCCGACGCCGCCGATCCGGAGCAGTTGCCGCGTGGCCTGCGGGGTCGCGACGGCGACGGCTTCGACGCCGTGCTGCTCGACGCGCCCTGCTCGAACACCGGCGTGCTCGCGCAACGCGTCGAGGCGCGGCGGCGGGTGGAGGGCCCCCACCGCATCGCGATGCTGGCCGAGCAGGCCCACCACCTGCTGCTCGTGGCGGCGTCGCGCGTCCGTCCCGGCGGGCGCCTGCTCTACTCGACGTGCTCGATCGACAGCGATGAGAACGCCGAGGTCATACGGGCCGTCCTCGACGACGATCCGGACCTCGATCTCGTCGCGGAGCGTTTGACGCTGCCCGTCGCCGGCCGCCGCGGTGGCGGGTTCGCGGCGTTGCTGCGGCGCGACGGCTGACGCAGCCGCGTCGTGTCGGCTGCCACGGCGGCGGGTGTCTGACGCGTGGGTGAGAATGTCACCAGGATGCCGGAGCCGGCCTCGCTGTCGAACGCGCGACTCGACGTCTCCTCCGGGGGCGCCGTGCCGGAGGTTCGCCTGAGCGGCCCGCTCACCCTCGAGACGATCTGGGCGCTCTGGCGCGAGGCGTCGGGTATCCCGGCGGCGCAGGGGGGGCGCATCGATCTCTCCGCCGTGCCGCGTTGTGACAGCAGCGGCGCGGCGCTCGTGCTCGAGCTGCGTGCACGGCTGCATGGCGAGATCGTGGGCGCCGGCGCGCAGGTGCGCGCGATGCTCGAGATCATCGATCGCCCCTGCCCGAACCCGCCGGAGTCACCACCGGCCGAGTGGCGGCGCGGCGTCATCGACACGCTCGGGGAGTTCGCCTGGGAGGTGGGGCAGAACGCTCGCGAGACGCTCGAGTACGTCGGGTCCATCGCCGCCGGGCTCTGCCTCGTCGTGCTGCGGCCGCGCTCGATCCGCTGGGGCGACACCCTTGGCTACATGGAGCGCGTGGGGGCCGACGCGCTCGGCATCGTCTGCGTCGTCAACGGCCTGATGGGGCTGATCCTCGCCTTCCAGTCGGCCGCGCAGCTCAGCAAGTTCGGCGCGGACTCCTTCGTCGCCATGGCCGTGGCCATCGGCATCACCCGCGAGCTCGGGCCGCTGATGACGGCCATCGTCGTCGCCGGCCGCTCGGGGTCCGCCTTCGCCGCCGAGATCGGGACCATGAAGGTCAACGAGGAGATCGCCGCCCTCGATGCGATGGGCCTCGAGCGGACGCGCTTCCTGGTCCTGCCCAAGCTCGTTGCGATGATCGTGATGATGCCGTTCCTGGTGCTGTTCGCGGACATCTGCGGGCTCGTCGGCGG
The DNA here is from genome assembly GCA_024277065.1 of Planctomycetota bacterium. GTDB lineage: Bacteria > Planctomycetota > JAJSAM01 > JAJSAM01 > JAJVHW01 > JAJRPF01. The sequence goes on along the minus strand of JAJRVY010000095.1, from coordinate 10,664 downwards.
CGTCGTCGTGGGGGTCACGGTCCTCGAACTGCCGCTCGGCGTCTATCTGCGGCAGACGATGGAGAGCCTGGTCATCTGGGACGTGGGCCAGGGGCTCATCCGCGCCGAGTGCTATGCGGTCGTCGTCGCCGCCGTCGGGTGCCTGCGCGGCCTGCAGACCAAGCAGGGCGCGCAGGGTGTGGGCGTCAGCACGACGTCCGCTGTCGTCTCCGGCATCCTTCTGATCATCATCACCAACGCGATCCTCGCGATCCTCTTCCACAGCCTTGGCATCTGACGCTCCCCCGTCCGACCCCATCGTGCGCGTGCGCGGCTTGCGCGCGGCGTACGGCGACGTCACCATCCTGCGTGACGTCGAGTTCGACGTGCGGCGCGGCGAGGTGTTCGTGATCCTCGGCGGATCGGGCTGCGGGAAATCGACGCTCCTGCAGCATCTCATCGGGCTCATCGAGCCGGCCGAGGGCTCCATCCTCATCGACGGCGTGGACCTGGCGCGCGCCGTCGGCGACGATCGCGGGCGGCTGCTGCGGCGCTTCGGCGTCATGTTCCAGAGCGGCGCGCTGTTCAGCAGCATGACGCTGGCGGAGAACGTCTCCCTGCCCCTCGAGGAGTTCACCGACCTGCCGCCCGACGCGATTCGACGCATCGCCGAGCAGAAGCTCTGCCTCGTCTCGCTGAACGGCTATGAGGACCACCATCCGAACGAGATCTCGGGCGGCATGAAGAAGCGCGCCGGCGTGGCGCGCGCCCTGGCGCTCGACCCGCCGCTGCTCTTCCTCGACGAGCCATCTGCCGGTCTCGACCCGATCAGCGCGGCCGATCTCGACCAGCTCATCCTCGATCTGCGCGAGTCCCTCGGGGCGACGATCGTGATCGTGACGCACGAGCTCGACAGCATCTTCGCCGTCGCGGACCGTTGCATCGTGCTCGACAAGGCGCGTCGCTCGATCGTGGCGACGGGGCACCCCGCGGACCTGCGGGACAACAGCCCGGACACGTTCGTCCGGGCGTTCTTCAATCGCCAGCCGACGGCGAAGGAGGCCGGCTGATGGCGCGAGACCCCCGGAAGTTCAAGCTCGGCGTGTTCGTGCTCGGCGGTCTCGCCGTCGCCATCGCGGCCGTGGTCGTGCTCGGCGCGGGCAAGCTGTTCCGCGAGTCCGTGACGCTCTACTGCTACTTCGACGAGAACGTCTCGGGCCTGGACCCGGGCAGCCCCGTGAGCTACCGCGGCGTGCGTATCGGCGACGTCGAGGCGGTGCGGCTCGTGCGGTTGCCCGAGGGCGCGATGCGCCCGGACTCGCCGATCGAAGTCAAGTGCGCGATCTACCCGGACCTGTTCGGGGACGCCGACGAGTTCCTCGTGACGCAGTCCGAGTTCTCCGAGCGGATCGCGCTCGTCGTCGCGCGCGGGATGCGCGCTTCGATCAACTGGAAGGACATCACGGGGCAGAAGTACATCGCGCTCGACTACTACCAGCCGAGTGAGCAGCCCGTTCCGGACCTGGGCATTCGCGCCAAGTCACCGTACATCCCGACGGCGCAGACGGCCACGCTGGCCGACATCCAGCGCGATCTCGCGACGGTGGCGGGCAAGTTGGCGCGCGTGGACTACGAGGAGATCTCGACGCGCGTCGTGCAACTGCTCGAGATCACCACGCAGCGCATCGAGTCCATCGACACGCAGGCGCTTGCCGGGCATGCCGAGGAGACGCTCGTGGCGATCCGCAGGATGGCCGAGAATCCCGAACTCCGGGCTGCGATGTCGCGCCTTGACTAGATCGCGCGGAACACCGAGGGCATGACGCGGCGTCTTGACGAGCTGCTGCAGAAGCCCGAGATCGAGCAGGCCGTGGACGACGCGGCGGCGGCCATGCGGTCTCTCGCGGCGACGGCGAAGCGGCTCGAACGTGACATCCCGGAGCTCGTGGAGAAGGTCGAGGACGTCGTGGACGAGGCGCAGGCTGCCGTCGTCGAGGCCGACGTTCCGGCGACGACGGACTCGCTGCGCGGCGCTGCCGACTCGGTCGGCGCGGCGGCGCGTGACATCGCCGGGATGCGCGCCGATCTGCAGCGCGCGCTGCTCGAGTTCGGCCGCGCCAGCCGTTCCATCGACCGTCTCGCCCGGTCCTTCGAAGAAGACCCCGGCGCGATTCTCCGCGGCAGGTAGCCGTGCCAACGGTTCTCGAGGAGTGACCCGATGAACAAGCCACAGATCGCTGCCCTCCTGATCGCCGTCGCGTTCGCGACGCCGGGGTGCCTCAGCCTCGGTGGTGGCGAGGCGCCACCGATCCGCCGCCACTCGATCGATCTGCCGGCGGTCGACGTGGTCGAGGCCGAGACCCTCTACGAACCCATCGTCGTGCGGCAGTTCGCCTCGCGCGGACGCTACGAGCTCCGCGTCCTGGTGCAGGACGGTCCCGGCCGTGTCTCCTATCTGGAGCACGACCGATGGGTGGAGGATCCCGCCGAGGCGCTGACCACCGTCGTGCGCGAGACGCTCGCGGCATCCGGGCGCTTCGCGGCCGTGGCGGCCTCCACCTCCGAGATGCAGACGGACCTCGTTCTCGACGGCGCGCTCCTCGCCTGTGACGTGATACGTCCCGCAGGCGGTCCGTGGCGGGCGCGCATGGCGGTCCGTCTCGAGGTGACCGAGCGCAGCACGGGCCGCATGATCAGCGCGATGTCGCTGGAGTCCGAGAGCGACCTGCCCGGGGCGTCCAGCGAGGGCCTCGGCGCTGCGATCGGCCACTGCATCGAGGACATCGTCGCGCGTGCGATGGCTCTCTGGCAGTCGGGCGCCGCAGCGAGCACCCGCGTGCGCGGGGGCTCCGCCCGTTCGCGGTGAGACCCGCACTGCCCCAGGGTTCGGTTCGCGCCCGCGGGCGATGCTCGTACGATGCGCCGATCCCCGTCCGCAATCGACTGAGAGGACCGTCGTCGTGATTCGTCTGCCCACCCTTTCCGCGCTCGCTCTGCTCGGCGCCGCATGCCTGATTGCCACCGCCTGCGACTCGGGCTCGTCGAAGCCGGCGCCCGTCGCGCCGCAGGCGACGACGCCCCGGAAGCCGGGCGTTCCCGCCCTGACCGCCACCCAGCTCGCGGCGATCAGTACGACCTTCGCGGAGGGTCGCGTCTGGGCCGAGCAGGCTGATGCGCTGCAGCGCAAGGGTATCGAGGCCGAACGTGCCGACGGCATCCAGGCCGCCATCCCCTTCTACCAGGAGGCGCGCCCGCTCTACCGCAGGGCCAGCCAGCACGTCGAGGAGTGGGTCGAGCCCGACCTCGGCCGCATCACCCAGGAGCAGGTCGATGCCTTCCTGGGGACGGAGCTGCGCGAGCTCAGTCGCTGGCAGAAGGCCAACATGAGCATGGGCAAGTTCCCGCCCAAGGAGTGAGGCGAGCGTCGCCGACGCTCACGAGCCGCGTGCGCCGATCTCGTCGAGCGCCTCGTCCAGGGCGCAGAGCAGCGCCGCGGTCTGCGCCGGGGTGACGTCGCCCATGTGGCCGATGCGGAACGTGGCGTCCGCGAGGTCGCCGTAGCCGCCGGCGATGCGGAACCCGCGGCGCAGGGTGGCCGCCAGCAGCGCGCTCACGTCGAGGCCCGTCGTGTTCGCGATCGTCGTCACCGTGGGGCTGCGGGCGTCTGCGCGGGCCAGCACCTCGCAGCGCTCCTCGGCCCACGCGACGACGCGGGCCGCCATCCGTGCGTGGCGCGCCGCGCGCGCGGGCAGGCCCTCGGCCAGGATGCGCGGGAGCTGCACGTCGAGCGCGTAGAGCACCGGGGTCGAGGGCGTCTGCGGCGTCTCGCCCCTCCGCGCGCGGCGCACGAGCGTCTCGAGTCGTAGCGCGAAGCCCCCGTGTGCGGCGCCTTGCGCGCGCTCGGCGGCGGCGTCCGAGACGGCCATCAGCGAGATGCCCGGCGGGCACGCGAGCGCCTTGCCCGAGACGCTGACGAGCACCGCCTCGGGCCCCAGGTCGTCGAACGCCAGCTCCACGCCGCCGAACGACGAGACGGCATCGACGACGAGCGCCGTCCCGGCGTGCGCCGCGACGACGGCGCCGATGGCCGCGACGTCGCTGAGCGCGCCGGTCTGCGTCTCGCAGTGGACCACGGCCACCGTGTCGAACGCGCCCGTCGCGAGTGCGCGCTCGACGATCTCCGGGTCAATCGGCCACCCGGGCGGGACGCCGACCCGCTCCGTGGACAGGCCGACGGCCTCGGCGATGCGCGCGAGCCGCTCGCCGAACGCGCCGCCGGAGGCGACCAGCACCCGTCGCCGCGCCACGCCGCGGAGAGCCGTCTCGAGCGCCATCGTCCCGGAGGCGAGCACCGGGAACACCGCGGCCCGGGTCTCGAGCAGCGTCGCGAGAGCGTCCTGCACGCGCGTCAGCAGGGCGCGGAACTCCGCGCAGCGGTGGGGGATCGGCGGCTGCGCCATGGCGCGCAGCACCTCGTCCGTGACGTGCGCCGGACCAGGTACGAACGAGACGACGCGGTCACCCATGCGGGCAGGCTATCCGCGTCACCCCCGGGATCGTCCTCCGAACGGACGCCGCGGCGCGGGGCGGCGCAAGTAGCATCGGCGTGATGCCGCGGCTGCGCCTCGCCTACAACACCAACGGACTCGCGCACCATCGCCTCGCCGATGCCATCGATCTGATCGCGGATCTCGGCTACGACGGGCTGGCGCTGACGCCCGACGTGCCGCATCTCGATCCCTTCACGGCGACGCCCTCGGAGATCGACCGCGTGGCGGGACACCTCGCCCGGCGGGGGCTCGGCGTCTGCATCCAGACCGGCGCGCGCTTCGTGCTCGACCTCGCGCGCAAGCACCAGCCGACGCTCCTGGACCCCACCGCCGAGGGGCGTGCGGCGCGGCTGGACATGCTCGTGCGGTGTCTCGACATCGGGCGCGACGTCGGCGCCACCGTGCTGGCCTTCTGGAGCGGCCTCCCGCCGGCACCCGAGCCGCGCGACGTGCTGCACGCGCGGCTCGCGGACGGCGCACGTCGTCTGGCCGACGCGGCCGCGGCACGCGGCATGGTGGCGGCGCTCGAGCCCGAGCCGGGCATGCACGTGGCGACGCTCGCGGAGTGGACGGCGCTGCGCGCCGCGGTCGCGCACCCGGCGCTGCGCCTGGCGCTGGACGTCGGGCATGTGCACTGCAATCGTGAGGGCGACCCGGCGGCGCTCTGTGACGCGCATGCGGCGCAGATCGCTGACGTGCAGGTCGAGGACATGCGCGAGGGGCAGCACGTTCACCTGCCGTTCGGCGAGGGAACCCTCGACCTGGCGCCGGTGCTGGCGACACTTGTTCGAAACGGCTACGAAGGGCTCGTCGGAGTCGAACTCTCGCGCGACTCCCACCGCGCCCCGGAGATCGCCCGCGCGGCGATCGAGCATCTGCGGAGGATTGAACCGTGAGGATTCCACGACTGGCGCTGCTCGTCCCGCTTCTCGCCGGCTGCATCTCCAACCCCACTGCGCCGCCGCCCGCCGCCATGCGTCTGCGCGGTGAGGTCGTCGGGCTGGAGCGCCCCGCGACCGCGCGCATCGACGTCTATCGCATGGGCGATCGTGGCATCGCAGAGCGCCTCCACGGCGCCGACGTCACGCCCGCGGCCGACGGCAGCTTCACGACATCGGTGCTGCTCCCGGGCCGCTATCTCCTCGCGCTGCGAGCGGGAGACCGCCCGGTCTCGACGATCACCCTGCCCGTTCCTCCCGCGCCGTACGCCCGGCTCGTCGCGCGCGATCCGCCGGGCCGGGCGTCCCTCGAGCTGCGGCACGACCTGCCCGGTGTGAAGTCGATCTCGCTGCTCCTGACGCAGCCCGAGGAGGGCGTGCCGGTCACCGACCGACGGACCGTCGCGGTCCGCGCCGGCGTCACGTCGCTCGTGCGCGGGCTGACGCCGGGCGTGTGGCGGCTGGACGTGGTCGGCGCCGGGGCCACCACCGAGATCATCGTGCCGGACGCCGAGCAGACGCTCTTGCTCACGGTCTCGCCCCCTGCCGTCGGCACCGGCGCCCAGCTCATGGGGCGCGTCCTGCGCGAGGACGGAAGCCGCGCCGTGGGGCTCGTCGTGTCGGTTCGCGCCATTGCCGAGGGGGCGACCGACCCCGCGGACTGGGGGCGCTACGCGCGGACGGATTCAGACGGCGGATACAGGCTCGCGGGTCTCACGCCGGGCCGTGCGCTCCTCCGTGTCGAATGTCGCGACGCCCTGTACAGCCGCCTGCCCCCGCCCGAGATCGTGACAATTCCGCCATCGGGAGTGCTGCGGCGCAGCTTTGTCGTCGGACCCTGATTCGAGCCTGTTTGGCGCGGTTCCGGCGGGGTTTCGCCCTCTTTTCCTCGAAAAAGCCGCGTGACCCCCTTGTGTCCGGGTGCCCGAGCAGGTAAGAATCCGACATGCCTGGGGCCCGGCGCGGATGACCGCGCCACCACGTCGCAAGCTGTCTGGGAGACGCTCGATGGAGTACTACATCCTCTGCCCGCAACGTGCCACCGAGGTTCCGGGGCTCATCACGCACCTGATCTCGCGTGACATCTGCGAGAAGCGTCAGGTCGAGAACTACCACAAGTGTCCGAACTGCATCCGTTCGCGTCTCTGGCGCGAGCGGAACGGCCACCCGGCACTCGCCGGAGATTCCGTCGAGGGAGCCGGGGCGACAGAGGAACTCACCGCCGCCTCCGTGGACTGAACCCGAACGCGGGGGAGGGCGCGCGAGCCTCCGAGATGACGCCCTCGTGGGACATCGTTCCGCGAGGGCGCCTTGTGTGGGCTGCGGCGCCGGTGGCCGGCGCCGCCGGGTCGGAACGGGATGGCGCGTTCGTCGCGAATCGCTCGACGCCGTTCAGGCGTCCGTGTGCCGGTCAGCCCTCGCGCGGCCCTTCATGCCTCGTCCGGCCCTTCATGCCTCGTCCGGAGGGCACGCCGCGACCAGTGCCGCCAGGATCTCGTCGTCGGTCAGCACGCGGTTGCTGACCTTGGCCAGATCGAACAGGCGCGAGACGTTGGCTTCACTCGCCTCGTGACCGTGCGACTTCAGCCAGAAGACGCAGTTGGAGCGGCCGCTCATCGGGCCGAGCGTGATCTTCTGCGCGAGGCCGAACTCATCGGCGGGCACGCCCGAGTAGACGCGATTGGCGAGCCACGAGTCGCCCCGCTCGAGGGCCTTGATGACGGCTGCGGCGTGGACGCCGGTCGCGGTCTCGAAGGCGTCGGCGCCGACGACCGGGTAGTTGGACGGGATGGGCACGTCCGTGTACGTGGACACCGCCTCGACGTAGCTCATGAGCCCGGTCAGGTCGTTGTCGATGTAGCCGAGCAGCTTCATGTTGACGAGCAGCGTGTCCATGGGGCAGTTGCCCGCGCGCTCGCCGATGCCGATCGCCGCGCCGTACAGCCGGTCCGCACCGGCCTCGTAGGCGGCGATGGAGTTGATCACGTCGAGACCGCGGTCGCGGTGCCCGTGCCAGTCCAGCTTCACGTCCGGGTTGGTCTCCATGATGATCCGCTTGACGTGCGTGACGAGGCGCCGCACGCCGTGCGGCGTGGCGTGCCCGACGGTGTCGCAGACCACGACCCGCTGCGCGCCGTGCTCGATGGCGGCGCGGTAGAGCTGATCGACGATGCGCGGATGTGTGCGCGTCGTGTCCTCGGTGACGTACATGACGCGCAGCTCGTGCTTGCGTGCGAACTCGACGGCGTCGATCGTCAGCTTCAGGAGCTTGTTGACGTCCCAGTCCTCGACCAGCAGCCGGATCTGCGACGAGCCGAGGAACACGGCCGACTCCAGCGACAGGCCCGTGGCCTGCTGGATCTCGGCGACCGGGCGGATGTCCGCTTCGAGGGTGCGCGCGGCGCAGTTCGGATCGATGTCGATCTTCTGCTCGATGATCTCGTGCGCACGCCGTGACGTCGCGGACGGCGTGCGCCCCGGCACCCGGCAGGCCGAGGTTGACCGAGTCGATGCCGAGGTCGGCGATGCGGTGCAGGATCTCGATCTTCTGCTCCACCGTCGGGTTGCGCACCGAGGGCGACTGCAGGCCGTCGCGCAGGCTCTCGTCGTCGAACGTCGCCCGGTGCGTGGGGCGCGCCGGCGCCTCCTCCAGGTTCCAGTCGTAGATCAGGTCGTCGCGGGTCGGTTCGCTCATCGCAGGTCCTCCGGATCCATCATCGTAGCGGTTCGGTACCGGCCCTCGCACTGAACTGCGTGTGATACTGCGCGTCATGGCGCGTCGCTTTCCACTTGGCCCGCCGCCCGGATCGCGCGGAGCATCACACCACGATGATCGTGATGAAGTTCGGTGGGACGTCCGTCGGCGATGCCGAGCGCATCCGCCAGGTCGCCCGGATCGTGCACAGCAGGCTGTCGCGGCGGCCGGTCGTTGTCGTGTCGGCGCAGGGCGGCGTGACCAACGCGCTGATCGACCTCGCCGAGTCGGCGGTCCGCGGCCCGGTGCGCGACACCGCGCTGCGCCGCAGGCTGTCCGGGTTGCTCGCCGATCTGGCACTGCCCCCGGACCTGCTCAGCAGCGAGATCGACGAGCTGGGCTCGCTGCTCGAGGGCATCCGGCTCGTGGGCGACCTCACGCCGCGGTCGCTCGATCGCATGATGAGCTTCGGCGAGCGCTGCTCGGTGCGCATCGTCGCCGCCACGCTGACGGCGTCCGGCATTCCGGCGCGCCCCGTGGCGAGCTACGACGTGGGGCTGCTCACCGACTCGACCTACGGCCACGCCGAAGTGCAGCGCGAGAGCTACGCGGCCATCGCGCGCCGGCTGCCGGCGATGGCCGCGGACGACGAGGTGCCGGTCGTCACCGGGTTCGTCGCCCGCGATCGCGAGGGGTTCCTGACCACCCTCGGGCGTGGCGGCTCGGACTACTCGGCGGCGATCTTCGGCGCCGCGCTCGGCGCCGACGAGATCGAGATCTGGACCGACGTGGACGGCGTGATGAGCGCCGACCCGCGCATCGTGCCCGCAGCGCGCACCCTCGAGCGCATGAGCTTCGACGAGGCCGCCGAACTCGCCTACTACGGCGCCAAGGTCATCCATCCCGCGACGATCCACCCGGCCGTGCGCGCGAGCATCCCCATCCGCGTACTCAACACCTGCCGCCCGGATGCGCGCGGAACGCAGATCCTCGGCGGCGAGGGCGCGTCGAAGGGCGTGCGCGCCATCGCGTCCAAGGGCGGCATCACCCTCGTCCACGTCGCGTCGCTGCGCATGCTTCTGCAGCACGGGTTCATGGCCCGGCTGTTCGCCGCCTTCGAGCGCCACCGCGTCGTCATCGACATGATCTCGACGTCCGAGGTGTCGGTGTCCCTGACGACCGACTCGGGGACGCCGCTGGACGCTGTCGCCGCGGACCTGCGCGAGTTCGCCGAAGTCAGCGTGGATCGCGGCAAGGCCATCCTCTGTCTCGTCGGCGAGGGGCTGCGCGACGTCCCGGACGTTCTCGAGCGCGTCTTCGCGACGCTGCGGCGCTCGGACATCGCCGTGCACGTCGTCAGCGTCGGCGCCTCGCGCGTGAACGTGTCGCTGCTCGTGGACGCCGCGCAGGAAGCGGCCGCCGTCCGCGCGCTCCACGACGAGTTCTTCCCCGCGCGGGAAGCGGCGGAAGCGCCGCGACGATGACGTCCACGCCACGCGCCCGCGACCGGGAAGGCGCCTGATGAGCTGGAAGACGGCGCTCGCCAGCGCGCTCGGTTCGCTCGTCGTGCGCGCCTGGCGCCTGACGTGGCGCGTGGACGAGCAACCACGGCGGGCGGTGCCGGCGCGGGCGGCGAGCGGCGAAGGCGGCGCCGTCTGGATCATGTGGCATTCGCGCATCCTGCTCGGCGCGGGAACCCAGCAGGGCCAGAACCTCGCGGTGCTCATCTCCATGCACGGCGACGGCGAGCTGATCGCGCGCACGGTCGGGAAGATGGGCTTCGATCCCATCCGCGGCTCGTCCAGCCGCGGCGGGCGCGCCGCGCTCCTCGCCGCCACGCGCGCGCTGCACGAAGGGCGGCAGGTGGCGTTCACGCCCGACGGCCCGCGCGGTCCGCGCATGTCGATCCAGCCCGGCTGCGTGCTCGCCGCCTCGCGCGCCGGTGTCCCGATCATCCCCGTCGGGTTCGAGGCCCGGCGCGCCAAGCGCCTGCGCTCCTGGGACCGCTTCGTCATCCCCTGGCCGTTCACCAGGGTCGCGGTGCGTTTCGGCGAGCCGATCACCGTGCCGCAGGGCGTCGCCGGCGAGGCCGTCACCGCGTGGTGCAACCGCGTCCAGGGCGCCCTGGTGGCCGCCACTGCGGCCGCCGCCACCGCCGTCGGCCGCCCCGCCGAGACCCCGGACATCGACCCGCTCGCGTGACCCGCCGCCGGTGGCAGCGCCCGACGATGCCACTTCGGGCGTCGAGGCGAAGGTGCTGCGCATCCTGGAGACCTTCCGCGGCGTGAGCTCGTACCGCTCCCGCAACGCCGAGGTGCTGCGCGTCGATGATGGCGAGCCGATCACGGTGGAGGGCGCTCACATCGACGATGCGGGCATGACGACCAAGGATCCCAAGCGCAGCGAGCGCCCTACTGCGGAGTCCGAGGAACTGGACGACGCCGCCCTCGAAGCATTGGCCGGAGGTGCGATCTCGCCGCGCGAGACCGTCCGCGCGCGGCG
>JAJRVY010000094.1 GCA_024277065.1 Planctomycetota bacterium | reverse complement strand
TGGCGATCCGCACGACTGCGGGTGTATTTTCCTTGTGTGCGACGACCGGTTGCCCCGAGCGCGGCGACGTCCTTCCCCGACGGGGTTCGCGGGGAGACGGCGATCCGCTGCGCCGGACGGGGGTGCGCACCTGGAGGTGGCCGGCCGGGGAGGACTCAAATGCGACGATTCTGCATCACGGCGTCGATCATCCTGCTTGCCGGCGCGCTGCTCATGCCGCGCGCTGCGGTGATGGCGCCGCCGTTCGTGGGGCTCGCGCCGCCGGACCGGACCGCCGCTGACGTGCCCACGACCGCCGGCCTCGGCGTGAACACGCGGAGCGGCAACCTCCACCTGCGCCGCAGGCTCTTCGTCCTGCCGGGGCGCGCGAGGCTCCCGCTGGACCTGTACGTCGTCTACAATGCGGATCATCGGGCAGTGAGCTCGCCGGTCGGACCCGGCTGGGGCCTTTCGCTCGCCGCGCACTACACGCGCAATTCCGCCGGCGACGTGATCATCGTCTGGGGCGACGGTCATCAGACCGCGTTCGCGTCCGGTCCGGGTGGTTTCACGGCATCGGCGGGCGTGTTCAGCGAGCTCGGGAGCGCGGATGGCGTGCTGACGCTCACGACGGCGTCCGGCCGCTCGTACGTGTTCGCGGACCCCGTGAGCCGCAAGATCACGTCCATCGAGGATCCGAACGGCAACGCGCTGCGCTTCTCCTACGACGCGGAGAGTCGCCTGGCGCAGATGACGGATGCCGGGGGACGCGACCTCGGTTTCACCTACGACGCCCTCGGGCGCCTCGTCCGGGTGACGGACGCGAACCTCACGCCGCCCCGCACCGTCGAGCTCGCGTACGATGCCGACGGCCGCCTGGCCTCGCTACAGGACCCGCTGGGCGCGACCGAGGTATACGCCTACGACGGGCCGGACGCGCTCCTCGCCTCCGTGACGGACCGTCGTGGCAATACGGCGACGATCACCTATTCCATCCCGGTCTGGGACGCCGGGACACGGCTCGTCCGGGAGGTGTCGAAGGCCGGGAGCGTACATGCCTTCACCTACGATGCCACGACGCGCACGACGGCCTACACGGACCCCGTCGGGAACGTGACGCGCTACACGTACGACGCGGAGGGGAGGCTCACGACGGTCACCGACACGCTGTCGAACACTGCGACGCTGGAGTGGGACACCGAACACCGGCTCGTGTCGTTCCAGGACCGCACGGGTGCCACGCGGACGTTCACATACGATGCGCGCGGCAACCTCCTCTCGACCACGGACGCCGTGGGAGCGACGCACTCATGGACGTACGACGCGGCGTTCTCGCGTCGTCTCACGTACACCAACGCCCTCGGTGGCACTGCGACCGACGAGTACGACGCGCGTGGCAACCTCGTCAAGACGACGGACGCACTGGGCCACTCGGCCACGATGACGGTCAACTCCGCCGGGCAACCGACCAGGTTCGTGGACCGAGCGGGAGCGACACGTACCTACGCGTACGACGGTGCCGGGAATCTGACGCGCATCGTCGATCAGCTCGGCAAGAGCGAGCGGACCGCGTACGACGCGGCCGGTCGCGTGATCGGCTGGACGGACGCACGCGGCAAGGTGTGGGGCCGCACCCTCGATGCCGGCGATCACGTCCTTTCGCGAACCAATCCCCTCGGCAAGACGTGGACGTACACGTACGACGCCAACGGCAACCTTGCGACGCATACCGATGCCAAGGGACAGGTGACGACGTACACATACGATGCGCTGAACCGGCTCACCCGCAGGACGTTCGCCCACGGCACGACGGCCGAGTTCACCTACGACGCCGCCGGCAACGTCCTCACGGCCTCCGATGACGACAGCGACTACAGCTTCACCTACGATGCGCTGCGGAGGGAGACCGGCTACACCGACGAGAACCTCGGACTGGGCGTGACGTACGAGTACGACGCCGTCGGACGCCTCGTGAGGAAGACGAGCCCGGGCTCCCTCGTCGTGCAGTACGAATACGACGCCGCGGGACGCCGCACGAGCGTCACCGGTCCCGGTGGGCGTTCGACGTTCACGACCGATGCCGCGGGCCATGTGCTCACCAACACCCGGCCGAACGGCGTCGTCTCCACGTTCGAGTACGACCTACTCGGCCAACTGGAGCGAATCGAGCACGTGGGGCCCGCGCAGAACACCTTGCAGAGCTTCGTCTACACGCGCGACGCCGTCGGCAGGATCACGCGGACCGATCGCGAGTCGGGCGAGATCGTGCGTATGACGTACGACGCCGTCGGCCGCGTGACACAGGAGAAGGGCGGTAGCGGCGCGGAGGCTTACACATTCGATTTCACCTACGACGCTGTGGGCAACCTCACGCGCAGCGTCGGGACGTTCGTGGGCTTTGGCTGGGACGTGGCGTTTGCGCACGACGACGCGAGTCGGACGGTCTCCGAGGACACGGCGACCATCGAGCACGACGACAACGGCAATCGCACGAAGCAGGTCTACGGGCCGGGGAACGAGGACGTCTTCACGTACGACGCCCGCAACCGCCTCTCGAGCGCGCAGCCTTCATGGACCGACACACCCGTCCGCTACGCGTACGACGTGTTCGACAGGTTGATCTCGAGGACCGACACCTCCGCCGCGACCACGCGCACGATGTACGGCAGCCCGACTCCGGTCGCGATCCTCGACGCGGCAGGGAAACCGAAGAAGATCGTCGAGACCGTTTGCATCTACGGCGTGCGTGACGCCGACACGAACGAGCAGCTCTACACGCATCCGGGAGGGAACCGTCCCCTGTCGCCGGTCTTCTGGATCCTGCCCAACACCCTCGTGACCGATGATCGGGGACAGACGGTCGCCGCGTGGACCTACTCCGCCGACGGTTCACTGCGCACGGCGGACATGGAGACCCCCGGCAGTGTGCCCGATTTCATCTGGGAGTGGATGAACGGTGTCGGTGGCTTCGACGACGGGACGGCGGCCGTGGCGATCCGCGATGGCGTCGCGTGGGATCCGTGGAAACAGGAGCCACTCAACCCCGGGGTCGAGCAGGGCAACAGCGTTCCGGGCTATACGTCGGCGGCGACGGTGCGCTTCACCGACTGGGCGTCCGGGGACGCGAAGTTGGCGAGCTACACCGCCGACTTCGCAAGCATTTCGGCGTACACCTACGTCGGCATCACGAACATGGAGTCGTCCGCCAATACGATCACAGTGGCGTTTCATGGGCCGGGAGGCGCCGCCGTCGCGAGTTCCAGCTCGTCCGTCAAGCCCGGCGCGACGTGGATACTGACACCGACGACCGGGAGTCCGTCGGGTATTGCCGGCCCCGGAGCGTTCGAGGGCTCCGCCCGGCCCCGCGACTCCGCCGGTGAGTTGGGAGACTTCGTCCCGGCGGTCGCGTTCCCGGTCCAACCCGGGAGATCGTCGCCGTTCGCCCTCAGGGGCTTCCCCCTTCTCCCCATTACGGTGACAGGATGCTGAACAGGAACCGAACTTCGGCCGGGCTGCTGACCGGTGGCACTCTTCTGGTCGTCTCCGCCGCGTTGGCCGTCGGGGCCAGCAACGTGGGCGGGGACTACGCGACTCAATTCGTCCCGGCGACGGTGACCGGCACCGTCACCGACGCGCAGGGCGATGTCGAGGCGGCGCTCGTCGCGACCATCGCGGGGCATGGCACACGGACCGCCGCCGGTGGTAGTTACACCCTGCACTTCGCGGCGCCCGGCATCTACACGGTGCGAGCCAGTTCCGGTGCGAAGCGGGCCTCGGGCCAGATCGAGGTCGAGCGAGGAGCGACGGCCACGCTCGATCTCTTCCTCGGCGCGTCACTCGACGGGGCCGCCGATGCGTTGGGAGCGGCGCTGAGTACGCGGCTGGCCGCGCTCGACGACCCGGTGCCGAAGGAGAACCGCAAGGAGGCCAAGTATCTGCGCAAGGCGCGCAAGGCTCTCCTCCACTGGCAGGCGCCCGACAAGCGCGGGCTCAAGGCCCTGCAGAAGACGATCGGCTTCCTGAAGAAGGCGGCCTCCGTGGATGCGGCGGTCGTCGTCGCCACGGACGGGCTCCTCGCCTCGCTCGCCGGCCACGCCGAAGCGCAGGCAGTCGAGGCGGACGCCGCCCTGGCGCGGCTGACGGTGCCCAAACACACGAAGACGGTGCAGAAGTTGATCACCAAGGCGGCGGCGGCAATGGGCAAGGCACGGAGCCAGGCCGCCGCCGCCAAGCAGGCGAAGTTCTACGTCAAGGCCATTCTCGGCTACGACAAGGCACTTGCCAAGGCCGCGGCATTCCGCACGAAGGAGTCGCGTTAGGGCTCGCGCAGGAGTGAGTTCGTCGGACCGCGGGCGAGCGAGACGGCGCGGGGCAAGGCGGCTCGACGACGGGACTCATTGCGGAGCCGAGTCGGGGAGGGTGCGAAGCTCCGCGGCTTGCCGCGGGAGCAGCCTCCTCTGGAGGCTGTGTTCGCTGAGCACGCGAGTCGTGGACGTAGTCCGCGGCGAGGGAGGCAACGCCGCCCCGCGTCGTCGCAG
>JAJRVY010000093.1 GCA_024277065.1 Planctomycetota bacterium | reverse complement strand
TCGTCGCGCAGCCGACGTCACGCTCGAGGTCGTCGCGCTGCGGGCGACCGCGCCGCGCTGACGGCCACGGCTCACGCCCGCCGCCGGGTCTTGCGCTGCTTGCCTCCGGGCGGCCCGTTTCCGGCCTTGCCTACGGCGCTGAGCACGAGGTGCGCCGTCTCCTCGATGGCGCGCTGCGTGACGTCCACGACACGGAAGCCGTTCTTGGTCAGAGTGCGCCGGCTCCAGTTCACCTCGTCACGCACCTCGAGTTCGTCGTCGTAGCTCATGCGCTGCCCGGGAGCGATGTACTCCATCCGTGAGCGGCGGATGTCCGCCAGGCGACGCGGGTCGATGGCCAGCCCCACGACGCGGTCGCGCGGCAGTTCCAGTACTGGCTTCGGGATCTTCGTGCCCATCACCATCGGGACGTTCCCGACACGCCAGCCTTCGAGCGCGAGGTAGACCGACAAGGGCGTCTTGCCGGTGCGCGAAACGCCGACGAGAACGAGATCGGCGTGCTTGAGGCCGTCCAGGTGCTTGCCGTCGTCGTGCATGACGGCGAACTCGACGGCGTCGATGCGCCGGAAGTACTGCTCGTCGATGCGATGCAGCAGCCCGGGCTCCTGCTTCGGCTTGCGGTGCAGGTACTCCTCGAGTGAGTCGAGCAGCGGACCGAGCAGGTCGAGTGTCTTGAGCCCCAGCGCCTCGGCCTCTTCCTCCATCATGCGTCGCAGGGGAGCCGCGGCGAAGGTGTGCGCGACGAGCGAGTCGGCCTCGGCGGCCTCCGCGAGGATCGCGCGCAGCTCGGACTTGCGCAGCACGTTGGGATGGCGCCGGATCGCGACGCCCTCGCCGACGAACTGCTTCATGGCGGCGCGCAGGACGCGGGACGCCGTGTCACCGGTCGCATCCGACAGGATGAAGATCGACCGCGAGGTGTTCATGCACTCCCTCTCGCTGCGGGCTCGAACCCCGCCCGCAACTGATCGAGGACGCTGAGGAAGATCTCCAGCGTGGCAGCGCGACCGTCGTCGCCGGCTGCGATGCCGCACGCTTCCTGCGGGTCGTAGACGCGCCAGCCCGTCTCGCGGACGATGGCGTGGACGACACGGAACAGCCGCTCGAAGGCCGCCTCGGCGTCGTCGGGATCGCGGGCGTAGGCGATACGGAACACGACGAAGGCCGCGTCGATCTCGACGTGGATGCCGTCCGCCGCGGCGAGGGCGATGCGGCCCTCCTCCCCGCCGCGCTGCTCGACGAGCGTGGAATCGGCGGCGACGGCGGTGGCCGCGAGGGCGCGGCGGCGCGCGACGCTCGCGGGTGAGCGATCACGATGGACGTGCCCGCCGATGAGACGTACCTCGAGCGCCTCACCGGCTTCCTCGATCGCGGCGCCGGGTGGAACGGGCAGGGCCAGCAACTCGTAGCTCACAACAGGCGTTCTACGCGGCGGCGCGCACGGGAGGCCAGCGCAATCGCAGGCGCGATCACGGTGGCCCGGACGACTGCGCGGGCCCCGGCACGACGACCGACTCGCCGACGTTGACGCCGTAGAGAACGACGTAGGCGTCACCCTGCTCCCCCTCGACGCGCAGCGTCCGCTCGAGGATCTCGCCGTCCTCGAAGACGCGTGCGATCGGCACGTCCCCGCGCCACGTCACGGCCTTCTGCGGCACGAGCGCCGCGGTCTGCTTCGACGCCGGGATGCGCACGACGCCGCCGAGGTTCTCCTCGATCCCCTCGTGCTCGGCCAGGCTGAGGATGACGTTGACGTAGCCACCGACTGCCACGAGGCGCCCTTCGGTCGTCGCGCCGTGGCTGGTGACCGTGCCGACGACACTGCCGAGGTCGTCCTCGAGCCGGATATCGAGCTTCGCGCCGATCGGCGCCGACATGCGCATCACGTCCTCGGGCACCATGACCACGAAGCTGAAGCTCGAGCGGTCGGCGAGGGTCATCATCGGGATGCCGACGTCGATGGGCGTGTTGCCGAGATCGACCCAGATCGAGAGTACCTGCGCGTCCACGGGCGCGCGCAGCACGACGTGCTCGAGGTACTCCTCGAAGCGCGCGATCTTCTCGCTGTCGCCGGCCTCGCGGGCCTGCGCGAGCGCCTTCTCGACCTGCTCGCCGGCGAGCGTCAGGAGCGGCTCGCCGGCGTCCACGAAGTCGCCCTGCTCGTGGTGGATCTTGATCACCGGAACCCGCATCCCCTGCGGCGCGCGGATCTCGATCGTACCCTCGCCCTTCACGCGGCCCTTGAACTCCTGGTAGACGTCGATCTCCTTCGCGACGACCTTCTCGAAGTGCTCGCCGACCAGGAGATCGCGCGGCGGCTCCTCGTCGAGCACGTCGGCGTCGGGGTCCGCGGGCGGCGCGTTCACGAGACGCCAGCCGCTCCAGGCCAGCATGCCGATGCCGGCGACCCCGAGGAGCAGCGGCCACAGACGGGTGACGTGGCGCGTCATCGCAGCCACTCCGGCTGCTCCGCCGCCGTCCACTCGAGGAGCGCCCAGGTCTCGCGCGCCGCGTCCGTGAACGTGGGGCACGTGAACGTGAGTTGCTGACGACCTGTGCGCTCGGCGCCGGGGCGTTTCGACGCGCGGTCCGCCATGTCCGTATTGTGGAAGGAGACCGCGACCTCGACGGGACCCGGCACGCGGAACGGCTGCCGCGCGGCGCGCGCGTCGAGCGCCGTGAGCACGCCGAGCCGGATCGCCGCCGCGGTGTCGGGCGGCGTGCGGCAGACGGCCGACTTCGTGCCGAGCGCGCGCTTCACGGGCACGGTCACGAGGTCCTCGCCGAGGAACGCGCGCGCCTGCGTGCACGCCGCCTCGTCGCCGCTCACGAAGATCACCGGGATGCCCAGGTCGCCGGCGACGCCGGCGTTGAGCGCCGTCTCGCCGAACGGTCGTCCGTTCACGGAGATCTCCGCGACGAGGGAGCCGATCCACGTGTGCGCGAGGAGTGCTCCCGGCGTGCCGGCCATGGCGTGGTAGCCGACGCAGAGCAGCACGTCGAAGTCCGCACCGAGGCTCTCGATCTGGCAGAGCGCCCGGCTGCTCGCGGGACCGCTGACGAGGTCGGCGCCGGACGGCAGGCGCTCGATCAGGATGTTGCGCATCGTGCCGTGGCCGTCGCAGACGCGCACCTGCGTGACCTCGTCGTAGGCCAGTGCGGCCTCGGCGGCGGCCACCACGTCGCCGGTCATCAGTTCCCGGCCGCGGCCGTAGTCGTGCCCACCGGGAACGAGCTGATCGCCGTGCACGATGCCCGTGCAACCTTCCATGTCACAACTGATGAAGACGCGCACGTGAGAAGCCTCCGACCATGGCGGTCCCGATGGGGCGTTCATCGTAGACGAATCTGCCGCACGGAGCGGCTGCGCTACCGCAGGAGCGGGTAGCGCTCGATGAGGGGCGGCCCGTCGGTCCTGGACGAACCGAGGTAGAGCGAGCCACCGACGATCACGGCCGTGGGCCGGTTGCGATCCGAGCCGGGAAGGGCGACGTCCGACCCGGGCACGAGATCGCCGTTCGCGTCGAAGATGACGCGGTGGATGGTGCCGTCGCCGGTCACGGGGTTCACGGGGACGACGTAGTGGACGATGGTCGCGTCGGTCTCGGGATCGTGGACGACGGCGGTGGACATCGTCTCGGTCACGGCGGCGTCCGCCACGGGGCGCTCGTCCGGCCCCTGCGGCTGCCACAGCGCCGTGTAGCGCTGGCGGTGCAGATCACTGGGGAGCGTCGGAGACGTGGTGTCGGGCGCCCAGAACTCGAAGAACTCGTCATCGACGTGCCAGGCCACGCCCGCCCCGGCGCCGTGACCGTACGCACCGCCGCCGATCTCGATCGTGCCCACGGCCTGCAGGTCGGCCTCGTAGACGTGCACGTCGTGCCCGGCCGGAGAGACGAAGACGCCGAACGAGAGGCGGTCCCCATCCGTCGTGAGGAACGGATTCACGATGGGCGTCACGGCGGACGTGGTCACGGGCGCGAACCCGGTCTTGCTGGCGAGGCCGGCGTCCGCGCGGAAGTTGCGGTCGAAGGTCGCGAGCCACGCGCTGCTGCCGCTCACGGTCCAGAACGCCACGGCGTACTGGTTGCCGGCGTAGACGAGACGATGCCCGGCGATGGTCTCGAGCGGACCGACGTCGGCCTGCCCGGCCAGCACGACGGGAGTGGGCGTCCCCGGAAGGGAGAACAGCTCGCGATTGAAGAACCGCGCGGCGACGTCGGGCGCGGCGCCGGTGCGCCGTGCCGAGATGAGGAACACGCTGCCGTCGTAGGCCACCCCCGGGGCGCCGCTGCCGAAGCTCAGGGTCGTCGAGCGATCGGCGTCGCGGACACTGATCGGAACGCCCGGCGCGTTCGCCAGGCGCATCACGGCCGTCCCGGGAGAACGCAACGGCCGGACCTGCAACGTGACGCGGAAGTCGCCCTCCGTGCTGCCTGGGAGGTAGCTGAACTCGAACCCGTGCTCGGCGTCCCGTGTGGCCCGGAAGTACGAGGTCTTGGCGCCGTTCCTGGTCGTCTTCTGCGGCGGCGGGCGCAGTTCGCCGGCGGGCGTGACGTAGGCAGCGATCGTCGGCATGCCACCCGTCAGGCGCTTGACCTTGACGCGGATACGATCACCGACGAGCAAGCCCGTCCCGAGGCGGAGATCGTTCTCGTCGAGATCCACGCGGATCTTCGTGTCACGCTTGATCTTGAGCTTCCCGGCGGCACGCAGCATCGCGAGTCTGGGGATGTTCTGGCTGTTGGTCTCGATCACGAGCTGGTACATGCCGGACTTCGCGGCCACGAAGTCGCGCAGCTTGAGCGTGCTCTTGCCCCGGCGCAGCTTCTGCGCGAAGAACCGGCCCGTGTCGGGGATGAGATTGCCGTCCGGATCGTAGATGTCGCTGCGCTTGAAACTGAGCGTGACGGGCGACCCCTTGACGGCGAACGTCAGGTGCGGCTGCGCGCCGACCGGGAGTGGGAAGTGCAGGCGGATCACCTCACCCGGCGGCACGTTCCCGGTGATGTGCTGCCCGTCGGCCAGCGTGGCGGTGGTCTCCGCGCGGGCGATCCCGGCGAAGACGAGCAGGCATGCGGGAACGAGTCCCGTCAGGGCGATTGAACGATGGCGCATGGTAAGACTCTCGATTGTACGACGTTCCGCGCGCCGCGCTGCGCGAGACCGCCCGTGGCGGGCCGCTCAGGCTCAGCACCCGTCAGAAACCAGCGGCGCCGGCGATGTCGCGAAGCTCTTCGGCCGAGCTGACATCTGCCAATCGTTTCCCGCGGCGCCCGAGCTCTTGGTCGAAGCGCATCGCCCTCTCCTGCATCTCCCCGTGCGTGTCGCGGCTACCGCCGACGAGCACGAAGTCGCGCCCGCGGGTCATGCGGCGGTGTCCGTCGGCGGCATCGAGACCGACGCCGAGCAGCAGCGCGGATCTGCGGGGGCGCGAGTCACGAGACATGCGGTGAGTGTACCCGCGATCGATCGTGCGAGGGCGCGAAGTCGTGCCACGCGGGACGCAGGGGTTCTCCTGATTCTACGTCTAAAGAGCCCCGTGCCGGCTCCCGATACGTACGCGGGAGAGCGACGTGCCGGGGTCCCGCCCGAACCACGGGGGGCACCGGATGAAGAGTACGGGCAGAGCGCGCGGGACGGCGCTGGCAGAGCTCGCGGCAGGCGTGGCGTTCGTCGCGATCGCGCTGGTGGGCACGATCGCCGCGATCACGAGCGGTTCCGCGCTGGCCAAGACGACGGCCGAGACGCGAGCGGCGCAACGCGTCGCAGCGAGCCTCATGGAAGAGGTCCGAGCGACGAACGTGGATGACCTCGTCGCGTCCTACGACGGCGCGACACGCGTGCTGGACGGCGTCGGCACGAGCAGTTCCGGGGCCGCCGACGTGACGGTGCAGCGCATCGACGACGCGACGACGATGTGGGCCGTGTACGAGGTCACCGTGCTCGTCCGCTGGGCTCGCCCGGGGCTGCCGCGCGTCGTGACCATGAAGGCCCTCGTCAGTGATCGCGCCCGCGGCTCCGGCATCGCGCCGCAACAGGTGCAAGGGGGGCAGCCGTGAGACACCGGCGGCGCGACGCAGGCCACGCGATCCTGGCGTTGATCGTGATCGTCATCGTGTGCAGCGGGCTGGCGGCGGCCGTGCTGATGCCCGGGATCGCCGACGGCCGGGCAGCCTCCGCCAGCCTGGCGCGCGAGCAGGCATTCCAGCTCGCCGAGTCGGGCATCGACTGGGGCATCGCCGTCGTGCGTCGAGGGAACGGCGCCGTGCCGACGGACCCGCAGACACAGCGCACTGTCGGCGCGATGGGCGACTTCGTGCTGACGTACGAGTCCGGGCTCGCGAACTCACGCGACGACGACGGCGACGGCCTCACGGACGAGGCCGACGAGGTGGACTTCATCCGCCTGCGCTCGACGGGCCGGGCTGGCGACATCGCGCGCACGGTCGAGGTCGTGCTGCGGCGCTCGGTACAGGTCTCCGAGCTCGACGCCGCGGTGCAACTGAACGTGGCCACGCCGATCCTCGACCTCAAGGGGAACGCCTTCCTCGTCTCGGGCGCGGACCACGACCTCGACGGGAACGAGGATCTGACGCTGCCGCAGAAGTCCGGCATCGCGTCGCCGGCTCCCGTCGCCGACCTGATCGCTCAGGTCCCCGCCGCGCAGCAGGATCAGATCCAGGGGCTCGGCGGCGCGCCGGCGATCGGACAGGTTCCGGCAGTCGACCTGGCGACGCTCGTCGATCAGGCACGTTCGGCGGCATCGATCGTGATCACGGGCGGCACCCACACGAGCCTCGCCCTCGGCACACCGACCGCCGCCGGCGTCGTCGTCGCCTACGCCGGCACGAGCATCCACCTGTCGGGGGCATCGGAGGGGGCGGGCATCCTGATCGTGGACGGCGATCTGCGCATCAGCGGCTCGTTCACATGGCGCGGACTCGTGATCGTACGCTGCCGCGTGACAATGGTCGGCGGCGGCTCCGGCAAGCGCATCGTCGGCGGACTCGTGATCGGCGAGGAGATCACGAGCGAGATCAGCACGACCGAGGTGACGGCGACCGGCACGGTGGACCTGCTCTACTCCAGCGAGGCCATCCGGCTCGCCTCGGGCAGCCTGGTCGTGATGAGCGTTCTCTCGTGGCAGGAGACCGCCAACCCATAGCGCCCTGCCCCGCAGAGACCCGGAGGGACGGTCGCGCGCATCGCGCCGCGGGCGGCACGTAGGCCGCCCCGTCCGGCAGGCTACGCGAGATCGGATGCCGCAGGCGGGCGAGCGGGGCATGGCGGGCGGTCCCGTCGAGGCCAACGCTACGACGCGTGTCGCACGGGCCCACGCGCCGGGTTGTGCGCGGGACCGCCTCCTCGAGCGTGTTAGTTGCGCTCGAGCCTGTTAGTTGCGGCCGTCCCTCCGGGTCCGCGCCCGAGCACGCGCCAACGTAACGAGACTGAGCGCGATCGGCGCGGCGGTTGCCGAGCCTGCGAGGCAACCCGAACGACGTACCCCGCTCCGGTCGGGGGCGCGGTTCTTGCGCGAGTCCGCGAGTGCAAGAACCGTGACGCCGACCCATGCGCGCGCGCAGGGTCGCGGGCGAGGGGCGGGCACGCGGATGCGGGCTGTCCGCGCCCGAGCACGCGCCAACGTAACGAGACTGAGCGCGATCGGCGCGGCGGTTGCCGAGCCTGCGAGGCAAGCGCCGTGACGATCGCGCTCAGTGCGCCGAGAGCCAATCCCCGCCCCAGCCCATCTCGACGAGGAGCGGAACGCGCAGGGGGTAGGCGCCTTCCATGTGCTCGTGGACCAGCGCCTGCACGGCTTCCAGCTCGCCCGGGGCGACGTCGAAGACGAGTTCGTCGTGCACCTGCAGGATCATGCGACTGGCGATGGCCGACTCGCGGATCGCACGGTCCACGCGGATCATGGCGATCTTGATGATGTCGGCGGCGCTGCCCTGAATCGGGGTGTTCACGGCAACGTTGTCCACGGCGGCCTGGACACGCTGGTTGCTGGATTCGAGCATGTCCGCGAGGGGTCGGCGGCGACCGAGCAGTGTCGTCACGTAGCCCTGCTCACGCGCCGTCGCCTTGAGCCCGTCCACGAACGACTTCACGCCGGGGTACGCGCGGAAGTAGTTCTCGATGAAGAGCACGGCCTCCTTGCGCGAGATGCCGGTGTCCTGCGCGAGCCGCGTGGCGCCCATGCCGTAGACGATCCCGAAGTTGATCGCCTTGGCGCGGCTGCGAATCTCCGGCGTCACGAAGGGAGGCGCGATGCCAAAGATGCGCGCCGCCGTCTGGCGGTGGATGTCGGCGCCCTCGGCGAACGCCGTGCAGAGGTGCTGGTCCTCGGAGAGGTGCGCGAGCACGCGCAGCTCGATCTGGCTGTAGTCCGCGGACAGCAGTTGCCAGCCGTCCTCGCGTGGCACGAACGCGCGGCGGATCTGCCGCCCCTCGGCGGTGCGGATGGGAATGTTCTGGAGGTTGGGGTCCGAGGACGCCAGGCGGCCGGTGACCGCGGCCACCTGGCTGTAGCTCGTGTGCACACGCCCGGTGTACGGGTTCACGAGCCGCGGCAACGCCTCGGTGTAGGTGCTGCGCAGTTTGCTGAGGCTGCGGAAACGCAGCAGCTTCGCTACGATCGGCTGCTCACCGAAGTTGCGCAGCGTGCGCTCATCCGTGGCCCAGCCCGTCTTCGTCCGGCGCACATGCTTGCGCCCCTGGATCTGCATGCGATCGAACAGGACCTCGCCGAGTTGCTTCGGCGAGTTGACGTTGAACGCCTCGCCGGCGATCTCACAGATCTCGCGCTCGAGGGTGCCCGCCTGCTTGGCGAGGTCGGCCGACAGTGAGTCCAGCATCTCGGTGTCCAGCCGCACGCCCTCCCACTCCATGGCCGCGAGCACGCCGACGAGCGGCAGTTCCACGTCGCGGAAGAGGGGGCCCACGGACTCGCACGCCAGGCGCGGTTCGAAGGACTGCGCGAGACGCAGCGTGAAGTCGGCGTCCTCGCAGGCGTAGTCGCCGACGACGGGGACATCGACCTGGTCCATCGTGATCTGCTTGCGCCCCGAACCGATGAGGTCGCTCGTCGGGGTCTTGCGGTAGCCGAACAGCCGCAGCGCGAGCGCGTCGAGGCCGTGCTGCCGCTGGCCCGGGTCGAGACAGAACGACGCGATCATCGTGTCGAGCACCAGTCCACGGACGTCGATCCCCGCCCGGCGCAGCACGAGGATGTCGTACTTGGCGTTCTGGCCGCACTTGCGCACGGCGGGATCCTCGAGCACGGGGCGCAGCGCATCGACCACGCGGCGCACGGCCTCGTCGCCGTCACCGCCCAGAACCGGCGGCGCGAGGTTCAGGGGCACGTACCAGCCGCGGCCCTCCGCCGTCGAGAACGACACGCCCACGAGGTCGGCCTGCAACGGATCGAGACCGGTGGTCTCGGTATCGAAGGCGACGATCTCCGCCGCCGCCAGCTCGGCCAGCATCGCCTCGAGGTCGGCGGCGGTCCGAACGAGCCGGTAGTCGTGCTCGATCTCCTCGCTCGAGACCTGCTCCGTGACCTCGGCGAGCAGGCGGGAGAAGTTCAGGTCGGTGAACAGCGCGTGCAGCTTCTCGTCGTCGCGCTCGCCGACGCGTAGATCGTCGAACGAGACATCGACCGGCACGTCGCGCTTGACGAGGACCAGTTCGTACGACAGCTCCGCCAGCGCACGGTGCTCCCGCAGGTTCGAGCACAGCTTCTTCTGTTTGATCAGCGGCGGCTCCGCGGCGGCCGCATCCAGCACGGCGGTGATGCTACCGAACTCCCGCAGGAGCCTCACGGCGGTCTTCTTGCCGACGCCCGGCACACCCGGGACGTTGTCCGACGCGTCGCCCATCAGTGCGAGCACGTCCGCCACGCGTGACGGGGGCACGCCCCACGCCTCCTCGACGCCCTTCTCGTCGAGGATCTCGGTGTCCTGACCGGGCTTGAGGATGTTGTAGATGAAGACGTTCGGCTCGACGGACTGACAGAGGTCCTTGTCGCCCGTCACGATGTACGCCTCGATGCCCTGCTGCGCAGCCCGCTCGGCCATCGTCGCCATGACGTCGTCGGCCTCGAAGCCCGGGATCTCGAGCACCGGGATGTTGAACGCCCGCACGACGTCGCGCAGCACCGGGAGCTGCATCGCGAGATCGTCGTCCATCTTCTCCCGTGTCGCCTTGTACGGCTCGTAGCGCTCATGGCGGAACGTCGGGCCCGGCGGATCGAAGCAGCACCCGAGGTGATCGGGGGACTCCTCGCGCAGCAGCTTCAGCAAGGTGGCGACGAAGCCGTAGACGGCCCCCGTCGGACGCCCGCGCGTATCGCTCAGGCGGGCCCGCAGGAACGCGAAGTGGGCGCGGTACGCCAGCGCCGTGCCGTCGAGGAGGAAGAGACGTTCCTTGGTGCTGCTCATCGGAACGAGGCTAAGGGCCCGCGCAGGAATAAGTTCGCAGGACCTAGGGCGAGCGAGACGGCGCGGGGCAAGGCGCCTCGGCGGCGCGACTCATGGCGGAGCCGAGTCGGGGCGGAGACGCAACGCGGTCCGCCGCCGCCGGTCAGTCCGCGAGACGCTGATAGAGCAGCGCGCAGTCGCGCTCGAGGTGCGGCGGCGCGCCCCACTCGTCGTAGAGCAGTTCCAGCTTCAGCCGCGCGACCCGGCGCCGCCCTTGTCGATCGAGCACGACGGCCTGCCAGTAGAGCGGGTCGGCGAATTGGCGGGCGGTGAACGCGTCCTCGAAGCGCGTGAGCGCCTCGTCGAGGCGACCGGCGGCCAGCAGGCAACGCCCCGCGACGACGAGCGCCGGCGAGGCGTCGGAGAGTCGTTCGGCGGCGCGCTCGGCGGCGGCGAGCGCGGGCTCGACGTCGCGCAGCAGGAGCAGCGCCTCGGCGCGCACGAGCAGGGCCGCCGCGAGCTCGGGCGCGAGCAGCAGTGCATCCGCGCCCGCCGCCGCGGCGGCGGTCAGATCCTCGCGAAACTCCCCGTCCCGCCCCCGTGTCAGCAGTGCCTTGGCCAGTCCGGCGTGCGCATCCACGAGGAACGGCGACAGGCGGATCGCGTTGCGGAAGGACTTGATCGCGTCGTCGGCGCGGCCGTCGTCGGCGGCGCGGCGAGCGGCGCGGAGAGCCTCCCGGCCGGCCGGAGCCCCGGATCGGAAATGCTCGAGCCCGGCGATGGCACGCTCGGCCTCGGCGACGCGGCGATCACCGGGATGGGCCCGCGTCAGTCGCGTCCACGCCCGATACGCGTCGAAGATGCGGCCGGCGTCGCGATGCAGGCGGCCGAGTTCCAGGAGGGCTTCGGCGTCGTCGGGCCGCGCGGTGAGGATGCGCGCGAACAGACCGCTGGCGGTGCCGCGCCGACCCGCGCGCAGAGCCCCGCGCGCGTCGCGGCGCAACGTACCGAGCATGTCCTCGACGCGTCGCTCGACCACGCGCTCGAGAGCTTGCGACGCACGATCGCGCAAGGCCACGAGACGCTCGTCCTCGCTCGCCTCGGTCTCGGCCAGGAAGAGGCGCAGGTGACCTTCGGCGCTCGCGAAGTCGGACCGCCGTTCGAACTCGGCCGCAAGATGGACGCGAGCGGCGGTGTCCGGCGGACGCACCTCGAGGGCGCGGCGGAAGGCCGCCTCCGCATCGCCCGTTCCCGGCGTCGCCGCGAGCAGCCGGCCGAGGGCCGTGAAGGACGGTGCGTACCAGGGAGCGTAGGCGATCGCGTCCTCGATGGTCGTGCGCGCCTCTGCCACGTCGCGCTCGGCGGCGAAGACCGCCGCGCGATCGAGACGTGCGTCGGCCTCGGCGATCGCCGCGGCGCGGACGACGTCGATGAGATCAGGAGGCGCCTGGAACGTAGCCGCATCGGCGAGACGACGCGTCGCGAGCAGGAACGCGGCGACGTCGTCCAGCTCGAGAGAGGCCCGCGTCGCGCCGGGCGAGATCGCCTCCGCGAGCAGGTCGAGCGGCAACTCCGCGGCGCGCACCTCGACGGCGGCATCGCCGGACGCGGCGAGCGCCAGGCGCCCGGATCGCACGGCGACGGGCACGCCGGAGACGGTGCGCTCCCGCGAACCGACGGTGCGCACATCGACGAGGCGACCGGCCGCGGCCCACGCACTCCAGGCGGCCTCGAGCCGCACGCGGGCGCGGTGAGCGCGCGGCAACCAGGCGCGGAGCGCGTCGATCTCGGCCTCGTACGTCCGCAGTGCGCCGTTCTCGAGCTCGGCCGAGAGGTCCTGCTCGGCAGCGACGGGGTCGGTGAGCGACACCATCAGCGCGCGCCCCGCGACGATCCTCCAGCGCGGGCGGCGCGCGCTGCGCTCGGCGTCCCGCGCGCTCTGCTCGAGACCGATCTCGAGCTCGACCTGCCGAATCGGGAGATCCGCGAGGCCCGTGGTCCGCGCCTCCTCGACGAGCGCCCTGGCCGCGTCGAAGCGCCACTCGACAGCGGCGAGGCGGGCGTCATCGAGTTGCCCCTGCGCCCGCGCACGGCCCTCGCGAACGAGTCGCGCGGCCTCCTCGAGCGCGACGGCGTAGGCGTCGGTGCCGTGATAGAGCACGGGGAACGCCTGGAGTTCATCGGCCGCGACGGACACGGCGCCCCGCTCGCGCGCCGCGGCGGCGGCCCGCCGCCGCCGCGTGAGCTCGGCAGCCGCGCGACCTTCGAGCTCGATGCGCAGCTCGCTCAGGCGCGCGGCCGCCGCCTCTCCCGAGGGGTGCGCCGTGAAACGCTCGGCAACGTGCTCGAACTGCCTGATCACGTCGTCGAGCGACACACGCTCGCCGTCCATCGCCCGGGCCAGCGCCAGCGCCGCCCGGCCGGGATCCGCGCGCGGAACGGTCGGGACTACGGTCCGCGTCGTCGTTTCGACGACAGGCCCGGGCTGCGCGACGGCGGCGCGGGAGCCGGCACTGCGCGCGACATCGCGAGTCCCGGCGGCGCGGCGCGGCAGCGGTTCGACGCTCGGCCACAGCGTCCACGCCGCGGCGCCGGCGGCCAGCAGAGCAAGCCCCGCGAGGGCCGCCGCTCGGCGACGGCGTTGCGGCGCCGTGAGCCGCGCCCGAACGCCCTGGGCCTCGGCCAGCATGCCGGCGACGGGCGAGTCGTGCCCACTGCGCAGGTGCAGCGCATGCGTCGGCGGCCGCCCCTCGAGAGCGGCAGCGAGGTCGGCGGCCAGCGCCTCGATCGAGGCGTAACGATCACCGGGGTCCTTCGCGAGCATCTTCATGACGACGGCGGCGGTCCCGGCCGACAGCGCGAGAACATGCTCGCGCGGGTCGCTGGGCAACTCCGAGAGAAGAGACTGGATGACGCTGCGAGAGGTGCTCGGAACGAAGGGCGGACGGCCGGTGAGCAGGTGGTAGAGCGTCGCCCCGAGCCCGTACACGTCCGTGCGCCAGTCCACGCCCCCCGGGTCGCGCACCTGCTCGGGCGCCATGTACAGCGGCGTACCGGCGATCAGCCCCTCGCCGTGCAGGCGCGCGGCCTCTCGGGCGGTCGGCTTCGCGAGTCCGAGGTCGCACACCTTGACGTCGCCGGTGGGCGTCAGGAGCAGATTCGCGGGCTTGATGTCGCGATGCACGAGACCGAACTCGCGCACGTAGAGCAGCGCATCGACCACCTGCAGGGCGATGCGCAGCGCGTCGGCCTCGGGCAGCCGTCCCTCGCGATCCAGCCGCTCGCCCGCACTCTCGCCCGAGACGAACTCCATCGCGAAGTAGACGTAGCCGTCAGACTCTCCGTAGTCGAGACCGCGCACGATGTTGACGTGATTGAGCGTCACCGCGACGCGGGCCTCGCGCTGGAAGCGCGCGTGGTACGTCGTGACGAGGTCGTCGGGCGCCCGTGGTCGCGAGAGCAACTTGAGCGCCACGACACGCCCGAGCCGCACGTCGCAAGCGCGCCAGACGACGCCGGTCCCGCCGCGCCCGAGCCGGTCGAGGACCTCGTAGCGACCCACGCGGCGGCGCGCGAGAGCCCGTTTCAGCTCATCCACCTGATCCTTGGAGAGGAAGCCCTTGCGTGTCGCGACGTCGCCGGCGGAGAGATCGACCTAGACCTCGGCCAGCGCGCCGAGGATGCGTCGGCACGCCGCAGCCTGCTGCTCGGAGAGCGCGCCGCGCACGACGGCTTCCGCGAGGAATCGACGATCGACCGAGTCACGGCCCTGCATGACATCCATCGTACCCCTGAATCCCACGCGCCGCCGCGCACGCGCCGGGAACACCCTCTCAGCGCGTGCCGGAGGCCCGGGCGATCTGATCGGCGAACGCCCGCAGCGTCGCTGGGCGGTCGTCCGCGTTCCGTGAGAGAGCGCTCTCGACGGCGCCCGCCAGCGCCGGGCTCACTTTCAGGTTGATGCGCCGCAGCGCCGGTGGGCGGCCCTGGAGCGTGCGCTTCGTGACCTCGGCGGTCGTCGCGCCCTCGAACGGCGGGATGCCGGCTAGCATGTGGTAGAGCAGTGCCGCGACGGAGTAGACGAGTGCCTGCTCGACATCGACGTCACCCTTGGCGGCCGCGACCTCCGGCGCCACGTACGGGGCCTCGACGTGCGTCACGTCGCGCCCGGCCTGCCCCGGATCACGGAAGAGCCATAGCTTGGCCTCGTGCCTGTCCGAGACGAGCACGCGGGAGGGCGACATCCAGGGCGTGGCCGCGCCCTGCTCGTGGACGTACAGCAGCGCCGCGAGCATCTCGCGCGCGACCTTGACGGCGCCGCGGATGACGACGAAGCGCCGCTCCTCGAGCACAGTCGCGAGCGGGCGCCCCTCGAAATGCTCCATGACGACGTAGCAATTCCCGCGCGCCTCCCCGAAGTCGAGGATCTGTAGCACGTTGGGGTGCAGGAAGCGCGACGCCCGGCGGACCTCGGCGAGCAGGGCGTCGCGGTAGCCGGCCTGCGCCACGAGCGGCGCGTCGAAGACCGCCAGCGTCGCCGAACGTGAGAGCGATGGCTGGTGTGCCCGAAAGTAGAACCCGTCGCCGCGTGGCGGGCGGGTCTCGGCGAGCTTGAACTCCCCGAGCGTCGTGCCCACGAGATGATCGAGATTGCGGCAGTGGAGATGGAAGGGGCGACCGCCCTCGCCCAGCACGAGTTCGGTCTCGGAGATGGGCTCCCCGCACGCGCGGCAGCGCAGGGCCACGACGACCTCTCCGTCCGGAGGCGCGGCGGCGGCGTCCGTCTCGCTGAAGCGGATCACGGTCTCGTGACCGGTGCGGAACGTCGCGCCGTCGGTCAGCCGCTCGCGCTGGATGCGCGCCTCGCCCATCCACAGGCCGTTGCTGCTCTTGCAGTCCTCGACGTACCAGCCCTCGTCGTCACGCGCGACGACGGCGTGGACGCGGCTCATCGACGTGTCGAGGACATGGAAGTCCGTCGTCTTCGAGCGGCCGATGGTGATCGCCGTGCGAGCCCCTGCGCGGTACTCCAGGCCGCGACGCGGACCCTCCTCGACCTTCAGAACCACGCCCATCCTGCGACGACCTCCCCGGCCCACGCGGCGGCACCCGGGCTGCCGCAGCGCACGGGATGGTAGCAGCGCCACGGGCGCGTGCCGGAGAAGCAACGGGATGGAGTCCGCCGGGCGCAGGAGAAAGTACCCGGCCCGGGGATCCGGTTCCGCCGCAGCACTGCCGAGATACCATTCCGATCCGTGCGCGTCCGCGCACCCCAGG
Source organism: Planctomycetota bacterium (assembly GCA_024277065.1). Taxonomy (GTDB): domain Bacteria; phylum Planctomycetota; class JAJSAM01; order JAJSAM01; family JAJVHW01; genus JAJRPF01. The sequence goes on along the minus strand of JAJRVY010000093.1, from coordinate 5,944 downwards.
AGACCCAAGATGAAGCGGCAATCCGACGCCCCCGGCGCCCCCAGGTTCGAGGATGACGACGACGAGGAGAAGTCCGAGCCGACACCCGGTCCGATCCTCAAGCAGCTCCTCGAGAGCCGCTCGATCCTGCTGACCGGCGCGGTCACGGACGAACTCAGTCGGAAGATCCTGGCGCAGCTCCTCGTGCTCGACGCCCGTGACGCCGAGAAGCCGATCCGCGTGTACATCAACTCCCCCGGCGGCTCGGTGGACGCCGGTTATGCCATCTACGACGCGATGCGCTTCGTGCGGGCACCGGTGCACGCCGTCTGTGCGGGTCTCGCCGCGAGCGCCGCGACGATCATCCTGCTCGGCGCCGACAAGGGACACCGCTACTCGTTGCCGAACACGCGCTTCCTCCTGCACCAGCCATCGACGGGCATGCAGGGCCAGGCCAGCGACATCTCGATCGGCGCGCAGCAGATCCTGAACCTCAGAGCGCGCATCAACGATCTGCTCTCCGAGGAGACGGGTCAGCCGCTCGAACGCATCGAGACCGACACGCGCCGCGACTACTGGATGACGGCCGCCGATTCCGTCGAGTACGGACTGATCGACAGCATCGTCACCTCGTTCACCGACATCGCGTAGGGCATAGGGCGTAGGGCTCCCACATCCCGACGTGGGCTCCGGCCCTCACGTGGGCCCGCGCTACTCCTGGAACGGGAGCACGATGCGATCGATGTGGGGCGCCTGACCGAGCGCTCCCAGGCGCGTGAACGTCACGCGGAAGCGCACGAAGCGCAGTGCTGGAAGTTGCGCCAGATCGCTCGCCCACTCGCTGGCACGGTCCAGATCGGGCAGGCCATCGACCGTCGCCGCCGCGGTCTGGAACTCGACGGCGGCGTCCGCGCCCGGTGCGCCCGACCCGCTGACGACGGCAGTCTGCCAGCCCGGTCGGGCGATCCCCGAGTCCCGCCACGACGAGCGCGCCTGCGGTGCCCCTCCGCTGACGAGCAACTCCGTCGCCGGGAGGAGATCGCCGATGCCGAGGTTCTCGACCAGCGCCAGTGCGCCCGGATCCGGCGTCGCCGCGATCGACACGCCGACCGGAAGCGTCAAGTCGATGTCGAGCAGGGCCGCCGTGCCCGCGCGCAGCGCGAGGGGCACGTCGAACGGAACATCGACGTACTCCTGCCCGAACTCGTCGGTCTCCACGGGCAGGGGAGCCTCGACGCGCGCAACGGCCGCGAGGTCCGAAGCACCGCGATTGGCCTCGAACGTCGGATCGACCCGGAAGAGCGCCGTCGGGCCGAGATCGACGTCGGCGGCGGGGATCACGTCTCCCTCGCGTGCGCCCTCGAGGAACACGCGAACGGCCGACACTACGCCGCCGGGGGCGCTGTCGGCGGGGAACAGCGTCTGGATGCGGACGCGGGCCACGGCCGGCAGGGCACGCGACCAGTGCTCACCGTCGACGGGACTCCAGCGCAGACGCCCGGCGCGGGCGACGAGAAAGCCGGGAGTCTCCGGCGTCGCCCAACCGCCCGTCGTGCCGTGCGGATCGACCATCTCCGTGGTGACGAAGTCCTCTGACAGTTCGCGCAACCTCGTCGCCTTCGTCCAGAACCGCAGCCGGGCCTGCGCAGCGGGGTTGCCGGACAGGTCGAGCAGCGCCGGGAGCACCTCGATCGAGACCAGGGCTCCGGGGGGGATACGGCGCTTCGGACGGACGACCAGGCGCGTGAGATCGGGGGAGAGGCGCAACCGCGCCGGCGTCGGACGATTGTCGATGCGCATGGCGACGGCGCGGCCACCGCGCACGGCCGCGCGGGCAAGGGGCTCGTCGAACGTCAGTTGCACGTGACCGCCCGGTGCCACGTCCGAGCTTCCGTCAGGCGGGTACGAAGCCAGCAGGCGCGGCCCCTCGAGGTCGATGCGGCGCCGCTCGAGTGAGCGGAAATGCTGCACGATCGGGGCCGACAGCACCGTCCCATCGCCCGCCCGCAGTGAGCGCGGGGAGCCACCGCCCTCGATGCGCAGCGTGAGCTCGACGTTCGCGGGCAGCGATCGCCCGGGCGCGGCCGCCACGAAGAGCTCGGCGCCGCTCACCCACGTGCGCAGCCGCCGCACGCGGCGGCCGCCCGGCCGCACGACGCGCACGGAACGCGCCCCGACCGATGCGGGATCGACGGGCCGGTCGAACCGCACGCGAACGGCGTCGCGCCCCGCATGGACACCGTCGGCGACGTCCGACGCGACCAGCCGCAAGCCCTCGCGCGGCGCGGTCCCGAAGTCCGTCCGCGCGAAGTACTCCCGATCGCACGCCGTCGCGGTCAGGCCCAGCGCGAGGCACAGGCCGAGCGCGAACGCGCGGCCGGGCGCGCGAGACCGCGCCACGGCGTCTGTCTGCCGAAGGACCTGTCCGGAAACAACTGCTCCATTCGGCCGGCGGCGACGGTCCAGGGCTGCGCCCGGCCTCCTCCGCGACTCGGCTTCGCAATGAGTCGCCGTCGTCGGCGCGCCTTGCCCTGAACCGTCTCGCGCGGCCTCGGTGGTTGACGCACGTGTTTCCGGACAGGCCCTAAGTCGAACGATCATGCCATCCCCTGAAACGGGCGTACGCGCCGAGGGTTCTCGCCCACTGTCATGGGGAAGTCTCCTCGGTCGCGGCACCGAGCTCCGCAGACAGGATACCGCGCAGAGCGGCGTGTGCGCGGTTCAGCCTGGATTTGACGGTGCCGGGCGGCACGCCGAGAATCTCGCCGATCTCCTCGTAGCTGCGTCCCTCGGGGTAGCGCAGGATCACGACCTCGGCGAGTTTGGGCGACAGCTCGCGGATCGCGGCGCGCACGATCGCGGCACGCTCGGCGCCCAGCGCTCGCGCGCCGGGGCCATCGGCCGCATCGCCCGCGGGCTCGGGCACGCCGCCGTCGCGCTCGCCGGCCTCGGTCTCGCGGCTCGCGGTCGTCGCGAGCGGCAGCATGCGGTGCCGGCGTTCGCGACGCTGCAGGTCGATGCAGCGGTTCAGGACGACGCGGTAGAGCCATGACGTGAACCGGGCGCGAGCCTCGAAGCGCGCTCCTTTCTCGTAGACCGTGAGGAATGACTCCTGGACCGCATCGGCCGCCAGACCGGCGTCGCCGAGCACCCTGTACGCAAGATCGAAGGCACGCTTGCGATGGCGCTCGAACAGCGTCGTGAACGCCGCCCGCCGCGCTCCGCGAGCGGGGTCGGCGAAACGCTGGATCAGCTCCAGGTCGCTCGGATCGTCCATCCCCGCCACGCGTCCTCCGTGATCGTCTGGTTGGACGCGCCAACCGTCGCCCGGGCTCCGGAATTCTCCATTCTCGGCCTCGCGGCCCCAGGCGTGTGCGCCATTTCGCGCCACCTCGTCGTGGCGCGGATTCTCGATCTGAGAGAGATTTCTCTCGACTTGACGCCCTGTTTCTCATCATGATACCTGCGACTCTCGGGTCCACGCCGAGTGCATCCGCCGCACAGGTGGATCGTTCTCGGCACGAATCCGGGGAAGAGAAACGCAGTCCCTCCGGCCCACGGGCCGGAGGCCGTCCACCCTGAAGGAGGGAACTGCAATGCGCTACCGCATGCCCGTCCTGGCCGCCGGCGCCCTCGCCATGGCCCTTGCGTTCGGCACCACGTCCAAGACGAACGCCGATCCGCTGCCGGAGCTCAACGACTTCTACGTCGCGGACTCCGACGCGACGACCGTCACGCTCCTCGCCGACGCTCCGAGCACGCTCGACGGCGCCCAGGCCACGATCCTGTTCGACACGGTGCCCTACCAGGGCGATCCGGTCGCGGCCGCCGTGCTGACGACCGGCGCGAACCTGATCCTGGCACCCAACATGGACACGGGCTGGTTCACCATCGTCGGCGCGTTCAAGAGCGAGGCGGATCCGCTTGCCGAGTTCCCGGACGAGTTCTAGGTCGCTACCTGCTCCGCACCGCCGACGGCCTCGCGCACGTCGGCCAGCGTGAAGGGCTTGGCCAGCACGCCGTCCACGGACTGCCGCGCGATGCGGCCCTCGCCGACCACGTCGCCGTAGCCGGACATCACCACGACCCGTCGCGCCGCGGCGGCGCGACGGGTCGCCGCTATGACCTCGACGCCGCTCGTGCCGGGCATGTAGAGGTCGGTGATGACCACGTCGTAGCGCTCGCCCGCCTCGATGCGCCGCGTGGCCTCGGCGCCGCTCGCCGCCGCGGTGACGCTGAAACCCTCGGCGCGCAGCATCGTCGCCAGCACGCGCAAGACGCCCTCTTCATCGTCCACGACGAGCACGGAGCGGTGCTCGGCGGCGGCGGCCGGGGCGCGCCGGGCGCGGGGAGCGACGTCGGTGGGCACGCAGGCGACCGGTGGCGCCACGACGGGCAGGGTCACGGTGACGACGGTGCCGGTCACGCTGCCGGGCGGCGCGGCGAGGGCGATGGCGCCGCCGTGGCGCTCCACGATCTCCTTGGCGATGGCCAGCCCGAGACCGTTGCCGCCCTCGCCCTTGGTGCTGAAGAAGGGGTCGAACACGCGCTCGACGAGCTCCGGCGGGATGCCGGGTCCGGTGTCCCGCACCTGCACCTCGGCCGCGCGGCCGTCGGCGCGCACCGCAACGAGCAGGTCCCCGCCCTCGGGCATGGCGTCCACGGCGTTCAGCACGAGGTTCGTGAACACCTCGCGCAGCTCCGGGGCCAGACCCGAGACGTGCACGCCGCGGGCGCTGCGGCAGCGGGTGCGGATGGCGCGCGCGGGGTCGCTGCCGCCGCTCGCCCAGCGCACGCGCGTGAAGTCCAGCACCTCGCGCACCAGCTCGCCGAGGTCAAGCACGTTGAACTCCTCGCGGGGCCGGGCGCGGGTCGAGGACTGGATGCGGCGGATGGCGGCGGCGCCGTCCATGGCCGCGCGCTCGATGACCTCGAGCGAGCGCTCGACGCCGGCATCGGGGCGGTCCTGGATGAGGAGCTGCGTCTCGCCCAGGATCACGGCCAGGAGGTTGTTGAAGTCGTGGGCCACCTCGCCCGCCATCTGGCCGAGCACGCGCAGGCTCTCGGCGCGCACGGCCTCGGTGCGCACGCGCTTCAGCTCGTTCAGCGAGCCGCGCAGCTCTTCCACCAGCCGCGCGTTGTCGAGGGCCAGCGCCGCCTGCGAGGCGAAGCCCTCGAGGAGCTGCAGATCGGACTGCGAGAAGCTCTTGGGCAGGCTGCGGTTCTCGACGTACAGTTACCCCAGGGTCTCGGCATGGGCCTGCAGCGGCGCGATCATCAGGGAGCGGGGCCGGTACAGCCGCACGCTCGGCGAGTCCCCGAATTCGGCGCTTCCGCAGGCGTCGTCGAAGATGCACGCGCGCCCCTCACGCCGCGCGTGCTCGATGGCGGACTGGCTGACCTCGGCGTCCGCGGGCCCCACGTCCTCGAGGCGCTCGAGGGTCGCCAGCTTCGCGCGGCGCTCGCCGCCGGCGTCCTCGAAGACGACCACGGCGCGCTCGGCGCGGCACACGGCGAGCACCCCCGACACCGTCTCGCGCAGCACGTCGTCCACCGTGCAGCCGGCGCGCAGACGGAGCGCCGAGTGCAGCACGCGCTCGAGGCCCGCGGCGCGTCCCCGCGAGCCGCGGAACTTGACCGCCTCGCGGCGCATGTGGGCGCGGAACGCCACCAGCGGCGCGCCCCCCTCGGGGATGCGCAGGTGCTCGGGGGCGGCCAGCCCCGCCGTGGCCGCGATCGTGCCGAACGGAACGACCGCCAGGCGTCGCGCGCGCAGCGCCGGCGGCAGGTTCGCGGGCCAGTTCTCGAGCGCCTCCAGCACGTGCTCGAGGCGCGCGTCCACGTCGGGCTCGTGGCCGAGGACGGTGTCCGCGCGCAGCATGGCCAGGCGCCACTCCCAGGCCAGCACGCCGAACGGCCGGGCCTCGTCGATGTCGGGCGCGTGCGAGCGCAGCCAGGCCGCCGC
>JAJRVY010000092.1 GCA_024277065.1 Planctomycetota bacterium | reverse complement strand
GCGAGGGCAGGACAGAGAAGACAGAGCGATCGCGGACGGCGTCACGAACGGCGTCGTCCGAGATGGAGCCGGCCGGGTGCGACGCAGCGACGTCGAGCTCGTGCGGGCCGGTGCAGCCGCCTGCCCGCGAGTCCCGGGCGGTCTCCACACCACTGGAGGTCCCATGAAGAAGTCCGAGAAGCGGAGCATCGAGCGCTTGGGCAGTGCGTTGCTGTACGGCGGTGCGCTGACTGCCGGAGTGGCGCTCGGAGCGTTCTCCCTCGTGCGGCCGGCGACGAGTGTCGAGGCCGGTGAGAAGAACTTCGTGCGCGGCGTGTCTCACGATGCCGTCGCCGGGGTGCGACTCGACGAGGAGATCACGATCCGGTTCAAGTCGCAGGTGTTGCGCTCGAGCGTGGGCCCCGACACGATCCTGATCCGCACCGGCCGTGGCAACGCCAACCAGGCGCGCGGCAAGTACGTGACGGGCAAGTTCATGTACGACAAGTCCACGCAGCGCCGTGTCGTCGTACGCCCCGAAGCGATCCGCGAGTTCTACCAGCTCGATGGGCAACTGTCGCGCGAGGACGCGCAGCGCAAGACGAACCGGCTGCTGGATCGCATGGAGCGCACCGGACGCATTCGCAAGCTCGACAAGATCGATCGCGCGCTCATCAAGTTCTTCGGCCCGTCGTACGGTGCCGGCACGCGCCTCGACGACGACGGCGTGACCGGCCTCTATCCGCCGCAGCTCCTCGAGGGCGACTCTCTCGCGCCGTACCGCGAGCGCATCGCCGGTGACGACGATCTGTACCAGGACTACCTCGTCAACGGCAACGTGGACGCCTTCGCGCAGCTCCAGCAGAACAGTGAGTACGAGCGCTTCTTCCACACCGTGAACCCGGGCACCGGCGTTCCTGACAGCGACTCCGTGCTGCGTCAGCGCGAGTATCGGCGCGTGCTCATCAACCGCCGCAACGAGCGACGCGTGATGTTCATCCCGCAGATTCCGATCCGCGCCTACCTCACCGACAGCGGGTTGGTCGCGGGTCAGGCGTACTCGATCATCATCCCCGCGTCGCAGCCCGGTGTCTTCAACACCGTGTTGACGAAGAACGGCCGGCGTCCGCTGCTGCAGGCCGGCGGGCGGGACTTCAGTACCTTGTTCACGACGGTCCCCGGCTCGCAGACCTCCGCCGTGCTGTACCTGGGCGGCGAGGCGCGCTCGGGAGTCGCGGCGCTGCAGAAGCCGCGCATCATCTGTATGACGCCGCCCAACGGCGAGGCCTTCGTCGATGCGACGACGGACTGGGAGAACCCCGACAACCAGTTCGAGGTGCCGCTCCAGGCGCGGCGCACGTTCACCGTGCGCGTCCGCTTCGCGCAGCCGGTCGATCCGCGCTCCATCAGCCCGACGAACTTCACCATCACCAAGACGAAGACCAACCCCGGACAGCCCGACGAAGAGGCCGTCGAGGTTCCTGTGGCCGTCGGCACGTTCCTCAACCAGTCGCGCTCTGGCAACGTCGAGGTCGAGGTCACTCCCGCGACCAACCTGGACCCGTTCAGCGAGTATCGGCTGACCGTTCGCGGCAACGTCCGCACGCTCGGTTCGCTCGCCGACGGCTCGCAGGCGATCCTCGGCTCCGACTTCAATGCGGCGTTCATCATCGGGCCCGGGCCGATCCCCGTCAGCGGCATCCAGGAGCACTTCACGAGCATCACGAACCGTGCGGACCCGGACAACCTGGACAACCTCGGGCAGATCACGACCGCCATGTGGAACGCCCCTCCGCTGTTCGACCCGGAGGACTCCGGCAAGCTCGTCGCGGCCTTCATGCCGTTCGCCGGCTTCGGCGAGGGCGCACCGGCCGATCCGCTCAATCCTTTGCCCCCTGACGACCCGGACTCGGCGCCCGTGCAGGAACTGTTCCTCAACCCCGGCGACGAGATCACGTTCGTGACCGAGGGGCTCGACCCCGCCGACGCCGCTACTTTCGGCAAGCAGATCGAGTACGAGTACCAGAACGTCGCGTTCAGCAGTGCCACGGCCAACGTGCTCGGGCGCTTCCCGCTCGTTCTGCGCTCGCAACAGGACATCCTGCTCACGACGTCCTCGATCTTCGTGAACGGCGGCGACGGCCAGAACGGTGTGTCCAACACCGATCTCGTCAGTGGCCCTCCGACCGGTGGACTCGGTGGTGCGGCGGGGGCCGGTGGCTTCCGCGGCGGTGACGGTGCGATCTCCCCGCTCACCGACGAGAACGGCGAGGTCATCCTCGACGAATTCGGCCGGCTGCAGTTCGACCAGAACAAGTTCGATGGTCGCGACGGGTTCCCGAGCTTCCAGACGAGCGGTCCGCTCACGGGCGGCGCGGGTTCCGGCGGCTTCTCGGGCGACCAGTAAGGCGCGACGGCGAATGACCCCGAGGGCAACCCGGCTCCGGAGGCGAGCCCCGAACGGACGCGTGAGGCGGGCGGTGGTGGTGGCCACGCCACTCTCGGCGGTGACGGCGGCGCCACCGGCGGTACGCAGAAGACGCATCCCGAGGGGCACCTGGGCGGCGTCGGTGGCGATACCTACGGCGAGGCCGACATGTCCGACCAGGGCGCCAATGCCAAGGATGCTCCGACGCTCGGCGAAGGCGCCGGCGGCGCGGGCGGCGGTGGCGGCGGCGGCGAGGACGATCCCGATCCCGTCACGGACGAGATGGGCACGGCCGGACCCGAGGACGCGGGCGGCGGCGGCGGCGGCGGCGGCGGCGGCGGCATCCAACTCGTTGCGCGCGGCCAGATCAAGATCGACTCCAGCATCATCGACGCCTCGGGCGGCGTCGGTGGGCGCACGTTCGACGCGGCACTCGCCGACGTCGGCGAGGGTGCCCCCGGCGGCTGCGGCGCCGGCGGTACGATCTGGCTGCAGAGCTACGGCGACGTCCTGATCCAGAACGGCTCGACCGTGAACGCCGGTGGCGGCATCGGCACGCAGACCACGAACATCGGTTCGCTGCACCCGGACGCTCAGGACAACGCCGTGGTCAAGGGGCTCGGCGGGGTCGGCGGTGACGGCTACCTGCGCTTCGAGGACTCGGACGGCTTCGTCAACACGCTGGGCAGCACCGTCACGGGCGTCCGTTCCGTCGCGACCTTCCGTCCCGACGCGAACGGCGACTTCCCGGGGCACCCCGGACTGCCCATGACGGTGAACGCGTCCACGGGTTACTCGCGCTGGTTCAATGCCGAGCTCGACACGCCCACGTACGTGCCGCTGTTCGACGATCCGCTCACGCCGGAACTCGAGGGCACGAAGTTCGACGCCGCCGGGCAGATGCTGGACATCCTCGTCCGCACCGCCCCCGGCTCGCTCGACACCCCGGGACGACCGGACCTCGTGCTCGCCACGCCGTGGACGCCGCTGATCGATGTCGGCAACATCAGTGACCGACGCTTCCTGCAGTTCCGCGTCGATTTCGAGATCGGTCTGTCGTACTCGTTCTCCGAACCGCGGCCGTACGTCGATTTCATCTCGATCGCGGTCGAACTCTGATCTGACGGCGACGACCGGTAACGCCGGAGTGTTCACGGGGCTCGCGTCAGCGGGCCCCGTGAAGCGTATGACCGTCTACGACAGTCGGCGCCCGAGCCGAGTTCCGCGCCGCCGCCCGTCGAAGGGGGTGGGGGCCGGCGCCGTTAGGGTGAGTAGGATGGCATCCGGGTTGCAGGAGCGGCGTGTGCGACGTGAGCCGGGATCGATCGAGCGGAAGCTGGCCGGGCTGATTGCCTCGGTCGGTGCACGCTACTACCTCGGCAAGCCGGACGTGCGCGAACTGCTCG
>JAJRVY010000091.1 GCA_024277065.1 Planctomycetota bacterium | reverse complement strand
CGGCGGGACGCGCGGCGACTACGCGCTCTCCGTCTCGTTCAAGACGGGCAAGAAGATCGCCCGGCCCGTGAGCCTCGGCGCGGGCGAGACGGCGGTGCCGTTCGCCGTGGAGGCGGGCACGACGATCAAGGTGGGTGTCAAGGCCGGCAAGGGCTCGACCGTCGTGCCCCGCATCCTGCGCATCGAGGGCCCCGGCGGGTTTCTGCTCGCCGCGGGCGGACCGGGCAAGGCGGCTTCGGACGCGCTGGGCAAGACCGTGCTCGTCCGTGGGGGGGACTACGTTCTCTACCTCGACGACAGCTCGGGCACGGGCGGCGCGGCGACCGTCACGATCAAGCGCAAGCAGCCCAAGCCGGCGAAGCGCAGGATCGACCTGCGCGCGCGCGCCATCGGCAACGCGTCGGGCGAGCGCCTCGCGGTCTCGGACGTCGTCGATGCGACGGGCGGCGCCGTCGGCGTGGCGCTACCGGGCGATGGCGGACCGGACTCGCTCATCGCCGGCGCAAGCGTCGTCGTGCCCGCCGGGGCCGTCTCGTCGCCGACGCCGATCATCGTCGCCACGGCCGCCGACGTGAAGCCCAAGGGGAACGACGGCGGCGCGGGCCCGAGCGTGTTCTTCGGTCCCGAGGGGCTGCGCTTCGGCGAGGACGTGGACGTCACCATTCCGTTCGACGTGGCGCAGTTCCAGGGCGACTTCGCGGACCTGCGCATCTACACGCGGGACGCCCGCGGCAAGGTGACGCTCGTGCCGGGCCCCTACCAGGTGGACGTCGAGAACGGCACGTGCACGTTCCCGGTGTCGCACTTCAGCTCGTTCCGCGCCGCCCGTGCCGGGGCGGGCGGGAGTGGCGGCGGCGGTGAGGCGAAGTTCCTGGGCGTGTGGAAGCAGGTGACGCAGGTCGAGCCGACGGATCTCGTGTTCCTGATCGTCAGCAAGGCCGATGGCGTCCAGATCGTCGCCGGCACGACGACCGACACGTTCTGCACGCGCAGCCCGCTGTACCCCGTCTTCACGCCGCTCGACACCGTCCTCGAGATCGTGAACGGTCGCTTGCGCTTCAAGGGCGCGGAGCAGCAGTCGCCGGAGTTCGAGGCGGCGTCCGAGAGCGAGGTTCCGACGAATTGCGAGACGTTCTGATCGCTCCCTGAGCGCCGTCGGCTGTCGCGATGTCGTCCAGCACTCGCGACGTGCCGGGCGGCCGTCCGCGTGCGCCTCGTCGCGCGGTCAGACGACCGCGTCGAAGTGGAGTTGGCGGACCACGGCGCCGTGGCTGCGCTTCCCGTTCTTCTCGCTCCTGCGTGACGGGCGGTGGTCGGCGGCGGGCTTGCGCCACAGCCGCTTGCCGCAGAACTGACACACGAGACGATCTTCGAGGTTGACGAACTTGCGCGTCCGCAGGCAGGTGGAGCAGTAGCGGTTGGTCTGCCGGAGCATGTCGTCCTCCTGTCGTTTCGTGACCTCGTGTGCCGTCTCGTTGCGCCTCTGCGGCCGGGGTCGCGGGAACCGCCGAACGGTCGTTCATTTCATACCAGCGAAGGAGGTGCCAAACGTCGCCGTGCCTGCGGGCGCCCACGCGTGCCCCCGCCCGGTGACATCCCCCGTGCAGGTCGCGCGCCCGCCTGTGAACGCACCATGTCAGGTGCACGCCGCGGTCCATGGGCCGTAGACTCCGTTGCATGGGAAGAGCGAGGCGTGCGCGCAGCGGCGGAGTGCCGCGCTGGATGCTGCTCGCGACCGTGCTGCTCGGGCTGCTCGCGGCGGCCGGTGTCCTGACCGTGTGGCGGCGCGCGATCTCGGGCGAGGCGGGCGAGGCCGATGAGGCAGGGAGTTCAACGGGATCGCGACCGCCGCGCCACCGGACGTCGTTCGCGGTCAGGGGCGCCAGACCTACGGCGACGAGGGCGCCGTAGGACTCGTGCTCGCGCGTCTCCCTGCCGGTCTCGGCGGCGTGCGCGATCCGGAGCGCATCCTGCTCTCGATGGAGGGCGGGATGAAGGCGCGCGCCGCGGGCCACGCCGTGCTCTCGCTCATCGCGGATGCCGCGCTCCCGCGCCCCCTCTGGCCGGCGTCCCTTCCGGACGACGTCAGCGTTGTCGAGCGCTGGCGCAGGGCGCTCGGCATCCCTCCGCCCGCGGTGCGCCTGCGTGCCTCGCACTGGGTGCTCACGGCCGGGAGATAGAGCATCATCGGGGGCGGCCGGCGGCGCGGGGAAGTGCGGCCGGGCACGCCCTGGCGCGTGGAGTTCGCATGGTCTCCCGGCGAGTTGCCGGAACTGGCGCTTGCCGCCCGCGTGCCGGGCACGGCGTGGGCCGCGTCGCCGGCGCCGCGCTACGCCGAGACGATCGACCTCTCGCTCGTGCGCGCGGGCAACGGCCTCACGCTCACCGCCGGCACGAGGCAGACCCTGCGCGGCCGCGGACGCATGGTCTCCAGCGGTGGGAGTGGCCAGGGCTGGTCGCTGCCGTTAACGGTCTCGCCCACCGTGGGCGTCGGGAGTCAGAGCACTCCGGACAGGTTCCGCAATCATCTGACGCTCGTGCGTCCGCAACCGCCCGGACGGGCCGCCCCCGGCCTGCCGGACGGACCCTGGGACGAGGCGGCATGGCGTCGCGCCATCGCCGCCGACCTGGCGCGGCTGGCGGATCTCGCCGAGGCAGCCGATGCGCCGTACGAGTTCCACAACGTCCACCAGAGGACGCTCTGGAACCTCTCCGCGATCTGCATGACGTTGCACGTCCCGGAGGCGCTGCCCGCGCTGCGGCGCCTGCTGGCGGCGTCCGGGGACTGGAACTTCGAGCTCTCGCGGGACCTGCTGCTCCTGGCTGTGTTGCTGCTGGGCTCCGTGCGTCGTCGCGAGCTGCCGCGGACGGCGGCGCTGCTCGTCGTGCTCGGCATCGTCGCCGCGGCGTTCTCCGTGCGCCTCTTGGGCATCGAGATGCTCCCGCCCTGGCTCGCACTGCCCGCCGCGGCGGCCGGTGCGCTGCATCTCGCGGCGCTCTCGTCGTCGCGGTCCGGACGCGTTGCCGCAGCGGCGTTCGCCGTGGGCGCCGCCGGCGCACTGACGCATCCGGCGCTCGAGGCCGCGGGCATCTTCGTCGGCGTCGTCGCCGTGGCCACGCTCGGTCACGATCTCCTCGTGCTCGCACCGCGCGCCGAGCGGCGCGCGCCGCGCCGTCCGTCCGCGGGCGCCTCGCCGCGTCTGATCGTTCTGGCCGTTCTGCTCGCCGGGATGGCAGCGGCCGGCGTCTTCGCGGTGCCCGGCGCGGCGGCTCCGCCGGAGATCGCCGTCCTGCTCGCTGTCGCGCTCTTCGGCGGTTTCGCGCTGGGCGTCGCGGCGCCCGCCATCGCGCGCTTCGACGTGGCCGTTCGGGGACGTCGCCTGCCGCCGGCCTTCGTTCTCGTCTACGTCGTCCCGGTGGGGGCCGCACTCGTGCTCGGGGTCCTCGTCGCTGGCGGCGCGATGGAGCCGGTGAGCATCAGCGGCGGCGCTGCGGTGCTCGCCATCTCGCTCCCCGCGGTGGCCGTGTCGTGGGCGCTCGGGCGTCTGCTCGACGCGGCGTACGCCCTGGCGTCGATGCGACGGCGCGGCGGCGTCCCGCGTCAGCCGTAGCGGCCCTCGATGTAGTCGGCGGTCTGCCGGTGCGCCGGCGTCACGAACAGGCTGCCCGTCTCGCCGTGCTCGACGACCTTGCCCATCAGCATGAAGATGCACTCGTCGCTGGCGCGGCGGGCCTGGGCCATGTTGTGCGTGACGATCACGATCGTGTACTCGCCGCGCAGGTCCCAGAGCAGCTCCTCGATGGCCGAGGTCGCCGCGGGGTCGAGGGCGGAACACGGCTCGTCCATGAGCAGCAGGTGCGGCTTCATCGGGAGCAGCCGCGCGATGCAGAGCTTCTGCTGCTCCTCGAGCGACAACTCGGTCGCCTTGCGGTCCAGGTGGTCCTTGACGCTGTCCCAGAGCAGCACCTTGCGCAGCGACTCCTCGACGATGCGGTCGCGTTCCTCGCGGCGGAGCGCGCCGCGCGCCTCGCGATGGAGGAGGTATCCGAAGATGACGTTCTCACGGACGGACAGCGGCAGCGGATTGGGGCGCTGGAAGACCATGCCGATCTGGCGGCGGACCTGGATGATCTCGACGTCCGGCGCGAGGATGTCGCGCCCGTGCACGTGGATGCTGCCGGTCGTGCGCACGTAGCCGAGCCGGTCGTTGATGCGATTGACGCTGCGCAGGAACGTGGACTTGCCGCAGCCCGACGGACCGATGAGCGACGTGATGATCCCGGAGCGGATGCGCAGATCGACGTCGAACAGCGCCTGGAACGTGCCGTACCAGAGACAGAGTCGGCGCGTTTCGATGGCGAGCGCGGCGGTGGGCGGGGCGGTGGGCGCGGCGTTATCCAAAGCGTCCCTCCACGTAGTCGCGCGTGCGCTGGTCGCGCACCTCGCCCGTGAACAGGTCCTCGGTCTCCGCGATCTCGACGCACTCGCCCATGAGGAAGAACGCCGTGCGATCCGCGAGCCGGCGCGCCTGCTGCACGAGATTCGTGACGAGGATGATGGTCAGCTCGCTGCGCAGCTCCTTCAGCACGTCCTCGATGCGCATGGTCGTGACCGGATCGACGGCGATCGAGAACTCGTCGAGGAGCAGCATCTCGGGCTCCTGCGAGAGCGCGCGCGCGATCGTGAGGCGCTGCTGCTGCCCGCCCGAGAGCAGGCTGCCGAGAGCGTCCAGGCGGTCCTTGACCTCCTCCCAGAGCGCGGCGCGGCGCAGGCAGCGCTCGACGATCTCCTCGAGTTCCGCGCGCTTGCGGACGCCCGCCAGTCGCGGCGCGAGCGCGACATTCTCGAAGACCGTCATCGGCAGGCCGACCGGAAGCGGGAACACGACGCCGATCTTGCGGCGCAAGGAGTACAGGTTGCGCCAACGGCCGACGTCGCGGCCCGCGAACTCGATGACGCCGTCCACCTTCATGCCGGGCGTG
>JAJRVY010000090.1 GCA_024277065.1 Planctomycetota bacterium | reverse complement strand
GCAACGCCGCCGCGACGCCGCCCGAAGACGGCGAGCCCCACGAGCGCGGGGACGAGGAGCAGCCCCGCCGCCGCCATCAACGCGGTCCGCGAACCCCACTCCGGGATCAACCAGTACGTCGGCAGGTACGTGCCGAGGATCTACCCGACGGTACCGAGCGCGAACACTCTCCCCGCCGCGGAGCCGACACCACCCGTCGCCAGCAGCCGCACGGCGAGCGGTGAGACCATGCCGAGCAACAGGGTCGGAGGCGCGAAGAGCAGCAGCGTCGCCGCGAGCGAGCCGCGCGCAAGCGTGCCCGCCACGCCCTCCACGTGCATCTCGACGGGCAGCAGCCACTCCGAGACCGGCGTCGCGGCCGGTGCGGAGAAGAGCACCGCCAGACCGCCGCCGGCGAGGAGCCCGTAGAGCAGGACCGGCAGCGGGCGCCGGTCGGCCAGCCGCCCCCCCACGGCGTATCCGACGGCGAGCGACGCCAGCACGACACCGATGACGTTGGTCCAGACGTAGTTCGTCGAGCCGAAGAACGGCTGCAGCACGCGCACGGCCGTCATCTCCACGATCATGACGGCCGTCCCCGAACAGAAGACGGTCAGCAACAGGAACGCGACCGCCCCGTTCGAGAGGGCGGTCGCGCGCGGTTCGTCGGCGGCATCCGCGGAACGCGCCAGAAGAGGTTCCTACTTCCCGTCCTTCTTGCCGCCGCCGGCGTCCTCGGAAGCCCCGCCCCCACCCGCATCGCCACCGGCATCGCCACCGGCATCGCCACCGGCATCGCCACCGGCATCGGGCTCCGCTGCGATCTCCGTCGGAGCGAAGCCGCGGAACTGCGCCATGAACACGCGGCCGTACTCCCCGAACGTGTCCGCGGTGTCGAAGATCTCCTTCACGTCACGCTCGAATATCTTGGAGACGATCTCCTCGCCGTTGCACGTGATCGTGACGGGCTTGTCGAGATCGACCAGGTCGTCGTTCATGTACACGACGAACTCACCGAGGTTGGTGCCGGTCAGATCGATGACGCCGGTCGCCATGTCGTAGGTCACCTTGAACGACACGTCGTCGCCGCGCTTGGCCGGGCTGAAGAGGAACGCCGTTCCCGTCCAGGGTGCGATGATGCGCTCCTCGTTCGTCGCCGTCACGAAGTCGTACGAACTCGCGAGCGTGCGGCCCGGATGCCCGACGACCCACGCCGTCAGGTCGTCGATGGCCGTCTCACCGGCGACAGCGAACACGTTCTTCTCGGCGTCAATCGCGAGGTAGGCATTGCCCACATCCTCGGCCTTGCCCGTGTCCAGGACGTACGTGCTGTACATCTTGGAGTTGACGTTCGTCACGGCGCTGGCCGGGTTGCGCAGGATCAACCCCGCGAGACGATCCGGCATGTTCTCGGAGGCGGCCTTCTGCACGGCCACGCAGGTCTCATCGACGCCCTCGAGGAACCAGCGGTTCGGGTCGGTCTTGTACGTGACCATCATGTGCCCGAAGGCGTGCGCCACGAGGAACGACTGTTTCGAGACCGGGAATTTGTCCGACGCGACGACCACGGCGAGGACCCAGCCCTTCTTGGCGACGTCGTTGGCGGCCCAGTTGGATTCCAGCCAGGCCTTCGCGTCGGTGCCCTTCGGCAGCACGGTCACGAGGAGCGGCGGAACGACGTTCGCGAGCGCTCCGTTGCGGAACGTGATGGGCACCTTGCCCGGCGAGTCGTCGGCGTACGTCACGTCCATCTCTTCCTGGACGATGCGGTTTCTCGGCGCGGCCTTCGAGCGCATCTTCGACGATGCGGCGAGCATGGCATCGACCCAGAACGAAGGGGTCTTGAGCGCAGCGTGCTTCTTGTCCTTCGTGAGCAGCTTGTCGATCTGGACGAAGACCTGCTCGCGCTCACTCGTGTCGTCCGGTGAGATCTCGCCGCTGACCAACTTCGCGATCAGCTTCGGGATCTTGCTCTTCACGTTGCCGGGAATCCTGGGCTTGTCGGCTGCCAGCAGAGCGCCGACACCGACGCCGAGGGCGACGATCGCTCCGGTCAGACCGGCGATCACGGGAAGACGGCGCATTCTGGATCTCCTCTCACACACACCGGGCAGGCCGACGGCCTCTCGGCGGCTGTCTCTCGAACGGCCGACCGGGCGCTGTCCCGGCCTCCGGCCGCGGGGTCCGCTGGCGGCCCCCCACCATCGTCTGCAACGGCGTCCTTTGCAACTGCATCCTATGCAACCGGGGTGCCGCCGGACAACTACACCCGCTGACGACGCCCGCAGGCGACACCGGCGAAGCACGCTCTGCGATCCCAGCGGCGACGCAGCACGCGCCGGGGTGAGCACTCGTGCCCGCGTACGACGCCATGAGTTCCAACGTCCCCGCGCGGCCCGGAGTTACAGCCAAACCCGGATCCCGCGCCCGGTGCCCGACACACGTCATCGCAACGGAGGCAGGGGGAAGCGGGCATCGTCAGCCGTGCGACGGTGGCGCAGGATGAGCACGTCGTCGCCGCGCCGGCGCGCGGCGTCCCAGGCCAGCCCGAACCACTTCCGAGCCGCGCCGAGGTCGCCGCGCTCCCGCGCCATGAAGCCGAGGTTCTCGACACAGTCGTTCGCCAGAGCATCCACCTCGTGCGCCTCCACAAAGACGCGCGTCGCGTCCTCGTCACGGTGCATGACGAGCAGCAGGAGCCCGAGGTCATTGCGGATCTGCGCGTCGCCGGGGTCGTTCTCGACCGCCCTCTCGTACGCCTCGACGGCGGCGTCGTAGTGCCCTGCCCAGCGCAGTGCGAGAGCGTAGTTCGCCCATGATCGACCGTCGTCCGGGCGCGCCTCCGCCACGTCACGGAAGTACGGCAGAGCGTCGCTGTGACGCTGCTCGCCGCCGATCTTGACGGCGAGGAACGCCAGCCCGTCGAGAGCGCTGCGGTTGCCGGGTGCCAACGCGAGCACGGCGCGGTACTGCGCGGCGGCGCCCTCTTCGTCGCCCTTCTCCGTCACGAGCAGCCGCGCCGCCTGCAGCCGGGCCTCGACGTTGCCCGGATCGAGCGTCCACGCCTTGGCCAACCACGTCAGCGCTTCGTCCGGACGCCGCGCCGATGTCAGCGCAAAGCCCGCGTAGTGCGCCGCGGCCGGACTGCCGGGGAACCGCGCCGCCTCGGCGAGGACCGCGCGCGCGAGCTCCCCGTAGCGCTTCCGCGGCGCGTACACGGCCCACAGCGACTGCCAGCCCGCGGCGCCCTCGGGCGCCGCGGCGATGGCCCGCAGCGCCGCCGCCACGGCCACGTCCTCGCGCCCCGCCCTCTGCGCCGAATAGGAGAGGGCGCGCGCGAGAAGCACGTCGCGGGGAGCGGCGTCCGACAGCGCCAGGAGCACGGGCACGGCCTCGGCATGACGTCCGGCGTTCAGGTACGCGAATCCGAGTGCGCGCCGCGGGCGGCCGTCGTCCGGCCAGCGCTCCGTGGCGCGTGCGAGTTCCTCGATCTCCGTCGTCGCGCGACCCTCCGCGGCTGCGCAGCGGGCCAGGCCGAGAGCCGTCTCGACGTCGTCGGCCCCCGCCTCCCGCGCCCGCAGCAGCGCGATACGCGCGTCCTCGAACGCGGCGCGGACGCCGGCACCGCCGCCGCCGTCGGCGAGCACCTGCTCGGCAAAGCCGAGTACCGCACGCGCCTCTCTGCGGGCACTGTCGGCCGAGGGCGCGGACTCCCGGACCACACGGCGCAGGGCCGCCGCCTCGAGGAAGCGGGCGCGCGCCTCGAGCCAGTCGGCGAGCTGCGCCGCGGCAGCGTTGCGCGCTGGCGCATCGTCCCCGGCCGCGACGAGCGCGGCGCGCAGAGCCCGCTCGGCGACCGTGTCGTCGTCCGCGGCTCCTTGCTGCGCGCCCTGGTCCTGGGGCTGCTCCTGACCGGGCTCCTGGGCCGCCGCCGTGCCCGCGGTCGGGGCCAGGAAGAGCGCGCCGACGAGAACCGCGACCGCGGCGCGGCGCGCGTCACATCGCCGTGGGTGCTT
>JAJRVY010000001.1 GCA_024277065.1 Planctomycetota bacterium | reverse complement strand
CGTGGAAGTGTGGCACCTTCGGCACGCCCATCTGCGTGACGACGGCCAGGCAGCCGGTCGAGTTGACGACCATCGTGTTCTCGCCGAGGGCCTTGAGCACGTGGCGGAACGCCAGCGTCTCGGGGCACCCGGCGCAGGCCATGTTGCCCTTGTGCAGCAGTTCCTCGTCCGGGACCTGCTTCAGCGTGACCGGCATCTTCAGATCCTCCCCGGGATGGCGAGTCGGTTGGTGTAGGGGATGCCCTCGGCCGGGCCACGCGCGTCCGGCCAGTAGACGCTCTTGCCGCCCTTCTCGCGCGACAGGCGCAGGCACTTAGTGATCGTGTCCGGCGTGATGTCCTTGCCGCCCAGCCCGATGATGCAGTTGACGAGACGCGGGCGATCGGCGACGGCGTACAGCGTGCGCGTCATGTCGCTGTAGACCATGCCCGCCGAGCCGTACCCGATGTCGCGGTCCAAGACGATCACCGTCTTCGCGTTGCCGAGAGCCCGGCGCAGCGCGTCCTCGGGGAAGGGCCGGAAGGCGCAGATCTCGACCAGCCCCACGCGCTCACCATCGTTGCGCAGAACGTCCACCGTGTGCCGTACCGTGCGCATCATCGATCCCAGCCCCACGAAGACGGTGTCGGCGTCGGCGGCGCGGTGCGCCTTGACGAGCTGCTGGCGGCGCCCGGTGAGGGAGGCGAGGTCGTCGAACGCGGCGTCCATGACATCCAGCGCGCCGTTCATCGCCGTGTGCTTCTTGTACTCGCAGTCGGGGTAGAAGTCCGGCAGCAGGACCTCGCCGAACTGCTGGGGCCGCTCGACGTCGAGGATCGGGCGGTCCGTGCCCCCCGGCGGCGGCAGGAACGCATCGACGTCCTCCTGGGACAGCACCGTCACGGCCTCCGAGGCGTGCGAGAGGATGAAACCGTCGTAGCAGACGAGCGCAGGCAGGTGGACGCGCTCGTCCTCCGCCACGCGGTACGCGGCGAGCACCAGGTCGTAGACGTCCTGCACACTTCCGGCGAAGAGTTGCAACCAGCCCGAGTCGCGATTG
Source organism: Planctomycetota bacterium (assembly GCA_024277065.1). GTDB lineage: Bacteria > Planctomycetota > JAJSAM01 > JAJSAM01 > JAJVHW01 > JAJRPF01. Next base: position 4,538 of record JAJRVY010000001.1, on the reverse strand, counting down.
ACCAGAGCGTCCTGGTGATCCGCCCAGATGTTGACCGGCACCGACAGCGTGCGGTTGGCGATGGCCATGACGATCGGGAAACGCATGCCGGACGCGAAGTACATCACCTCGCTCATGAGCTGCAGGCCCTGGGAGCAGCTCGCCGTGAAGGTGCGCGCACCCACCGACGACGCGCCGCAGCAGGCAGAGAGGGCCGAGTGCTCGGACTCCACCTTGATCATGCGCGCGTCGAGCTCACCGTCGGCGACGAAGCGCGACAGGTACTCGACCGTGTGCGTCTGCGGCGTGATGGGATAGGCGGCGATCACCTGCACACGCGCCTGGCGCGTCGCCTGCGCGGCGGCCATGTTGCCGTTCCAGAACATCGTGCGCGTCATGCGACGTCCTCCCGCTCGCCGTCCCCGCGCTCCCCGTCCTCGCGTTCCATGCTGATCGCCTTGCGCGCGCAGACGTGGGCGCAGATGCCGCAGCCCTTGCAGTAGCCGAGGTCGATGCTGCTGCCGTCGCGCGCGATCACGCCGTCGGGGCAGTACAGCCAGCAGATCCCGCACGCGTTGCAGATGTCCTGGTCGATGACCGGCCGCTCGGCGCGCCACGAGCCCGTCAGGTTGTCGCGGCTCCAGCCCGGGTCGTAGGTCAGCGTGCCGCGCGCGCGGCGCACGAACCACTCGTACTTCTCCATGCCCACGTCAACCTCCCTGCGCGATCGCGGTCACGCGGCGCAACTGCTCGCGGCCGGCGCGCGCCGCCTGCACGTTGGCCTCAGCGTTCTTGCCGAAGTGCTCCCGGATGACACGCTCGAGCGCCTCGAACGTGACCATCTCCCAGGCCCCCGTCAGCGCCCCGAGGAGCGCCGTGTTCGTGATCGGGCGGCCGAGCACCTCGAGCGCGATTCCCGTCGCATCGACGGTCATCACCTGCGCGTTCGTGGCCGCCAGGCGGTAGCCGCGGCGGCCCGAGCGCAGCTCCTCCTCCACGTCCTCGGGAGCGCGCGGCGAGTTGAAGATGAGGATGCCGTCCGCCGCCATGCCCGCCGTCACGTTCGCCACGTGCCAGATGGTCGGGTCCAGCACGACGAGCACGTCGGGCGCGGCGGCGGCGAACTTCAGCAGGATCTCGCCGTCGCTGACGCGCACGGTGCAGGTCGCGAGAGCGCCGCGGCGTTCCGGACCGAACGCGGGAATGGCCTGCGCGAAGCGTCCCTCGCCGATGGCGGCGCGGCCGAGGAGTTCACCGGCCGTGACGACGCCCTGGCCGCCGCGCCCGGCGAGGCGCACCTCGGGAACCAGAACGCTCATCTCCTACCTCCTATGCTGCACGACGGACAGGGCGCGGGTCCGGGCGAACGGACTGCGCTCAGAGACGACCTGTCTACAGGGGCGAGCGTGGGCGGGAGATGACTCCGGTCACACTTGCGCCCGCATGCACCCGCGGACGGCCTCGCGGGGTGACCGCAGACACAGCGTGACTACAGTCCGCGGAAGATCGCCGGTCGGGCGGCGGCCCCGCGCAATCCGGCGCCTCTCGCAATGCGCGCCCTATCGTCGCGGCATGTCGATACGCGCCTGGTTCCCCACTCTGATCTACGACGCGCCGCTTGCCAAGGACGGTGCGAAGCCACTCTCGAAGCAACTCCTCGTCGAGTGCCATCAGCTTCGCGACATGGACGACGAGGGACGCGCGTGGTCGGCGCAGCGCTACCCGAACGGCTACACGTCGTACGGCTCGTTCGACCAGATGCACCGCATGTCGTCCACGTTCATGGAACTGCGGGGCCACCTGGATCGCCACGTGCGCTCGTTCGCGCGCTCGCTGGAGTACGACACGACGGACCGGCCGCTCGCGATGACCGACTGCTGGGTGAACATCATGCCGCGCGGCTGCGCGCACACGCTGCACGTGCACCCGACGTCCACGATCAGCGGCACCTACTATGTGAAGACCCCCAAGCGCGCGTCGTGCATCAAGTTTGAGGACCCGCGCCTTGACAGCTTCATGGCGGCGCCGCCGCGCAAGAGCGACCCGGGGCCCCGCAACCGCACGTTCGTCGAGTACGCCGCCGAGGCCGGCAAGGTCGTGCTCTTCGAGAGCTGGCTGCGCCACGAGGTGCCGATCAGCCGCATCGACGCCGAGCGCGTCAGCATCAGCTTCAACTACGGCTGGTTCTGACGGTCATCGCTGTCCGGCGTCCGACGCCTCACATACGCAGCGCGTTGTCCGCCGTCCGATGCCCGCCGTCCACCTGGCGTTGCCCGCCGTAGGGGGGGACGCTACGTCGTCCCCCCGCATGTCCCGAGACGGCTGTGATGTCTCCCTGAGGGCGGCCGAGGGGGAGTACGCCGCGAGACGCCACGGCGGCCGGGCGCGCCGGGGGCGTTCGGGGGCGGCACGTAGGCGCCCTCTGCGGCGGGCAATGCGAGCGCGAACCCGCCGGGACTCAGGCCCAGACGACGGGGTCGTCGAAGGCCGGGCCCTCGTCGCGGGCGGGGCGCACGCGGACGGCGTAGCCGAGGGCGCCCGAGGAGCGCACGCCCAGCTCGCCGCCGTAGCGCAGCGCGCCGTCCGCGCCGGAAGGCCCCTCACAGGTCAACGCGAAGGTCTCGACGTCCTGGAGTCCGCCCTCGTCGTCGCGGCGTCCGAGCAGGGCTTCGACGAGCACGTCGGGCGGTGACAGATCGCCGAGCAGCACGTCCACGTCGATGGCGAGCACGTGCCCCGGCCGCACCGCGGTCACGTCGCCGACCGTCGCATCCGTGATGGTCACCTCACGCAGCAGACGGCGTACGCGCAGGATGTCGCGGAAGGCCTCCACCGCCGCGCCGAAGCGGTCGCGGCGGAGTTCCGCACCGACGGTGGCGAGGGGCTCGTAGGCCCAGGCGCGGTAGTCCGACACCATGCGCGCCGCGTCGAACGCGGGCGGGATGGTCGCCAGCGCGCGGCGCACGCGCCGCGTCCAGCGCAGCGGCACGCCGTCGTCGCCGCGGTCGAAGAACTCGGGCACGACCTCGCGCTCGAGGAGTCCGTAGAGCATCTGCGCGTCCTCGTCGTCCTGCTGCGCGGCCGTCGCCGCGAGCTCGTCGCCGCCGATGCGCCAGCCGTTGACGCCGTCCCAGCCCTCGAGCCACCAGCCGTCGCCCACCGAGAGGTTGAGGGCGCCGCCCGCCGCGGCCTTCATGCCCGACGTGCCACTGGCCTCGAGGGGCGGGCGCGGGCTGTTGAGCCAGACGTCCACGCCGGGGACCAGCCAGCGTGCGACGTCGATGTCGTAGTTCTCGATGAGCACCACGCGCCCTACGAAACGCTCGTCGCGGGCGAGGCGGCCGATGTGCGCGATCAGCTCCTGCGCCGCCGCGTCACGTGGGTGGGCCTTGCCCGCGATCAGCAGCCGGACGGGACGTTGGTCGTCCGACAGGAGACGCAGCAGGCGGTCCTCGTCGCTGAAGATCAATCCCGCGCGCTTGTACGTCGCGAAGCGCCGGGCGAAGCCGATCCAGAGCGCGTCCGGGGCGAGACCCGCCTCCATCTCCGCGAGCAGACTCGGGGAGTCCCCCTGCCGCGCGAACGTGCGCCGCACGTGGTCGATCAAGCTCTCCCCGAGGGCGTCGCGCAGCGCCGTGCGCAGGCCCCAGGCCTCCGCGTCGCCGATCTCCTCGGCGGCGCGGAAGCCGTCGGCGAGCGACGGTCCGCCGCGCGCGCTGACGGCGGCGCGCACGACGGGCGGCGTCCAGAAAGCGAGGTGGACGCCGTTCGTGACGGCGTGAATCGGCAGCTCCGCCGGTAGGAGCTGCGGCGCGAAGCGTCCGAGGAGACTGCGTGAGACCTCCGCGTGCTTGACGCTGACGCCGTTGACGCGCGCCGCGAAGCGCACGGCGAGGCCCGTCATGTTGAAGCGACCGGGCGCGGCGCTGGTCGCGCCGAGTGACATGAACCGCTCCCACGGCACGCCCGCCCACAGCTCGGCGTCGCCGAAGTAGCGGCGGACGAGCTCCTCGGGGAACTCGTCGTGACCGGCGGGTACCGGCGTGTGGGTGGTGAAGACGGTCGTCGCGCGGATCACCTCGCGGCCCTCGTCGAACGTCAGCCCCGTCTCCGCGAGGAGGTGGCGCATGCGCTCGAGCGCCGCGAACGCGCCGTGGCCCTCGTTGACGTGGAACACCGACGGCTCGATGCCGAGCGCGCGCAGCAGGCGTACGCCGCCGATGCCGAGCACGATCTCCTGGCGGATGCGCATCTCCTGGTCGCCGGAGTAGAGCGCCCGCGTCAGCTCGCGGTCCTCGGGGCGGTTGCGCGCCACATCGGCATCGAGCAGGTACAGCGTGACGTGCCCCACCTGCGTGCTCCACGCGCGCAGGACGGCCTCGCTGCCGGGCAGCTCGAGCGTGACCTCGAGCGGCTCCCCGCCGGTACCCGCCACCGCCGTCAGGGGCAGGTCGGCGGGGTCCACGCGCTCGGGCAGCGCCTCCTGCTGCGTGCCCCCGCGCAGCACCTGGCGCATGTACCCGGCGCGGTAGAGCAGACCGACGGCGACGAGCGGGACG
>JAJRVY010000089.1 GCA_024277065.1 Planctomycetota bacterium | reverse complement strand
GAACGCGTCCACAACCTGCTGAAGTGCGTCCACGGCGAGGGGCGTCTGCGCAAGCGCGGCACCGCGTCCGTGCAGGCCACGCTCGACAAGACGCTGTGGGCGATGCACGTCGTGCTCGCGCACGGCTGATCCGCCTGCCGGCCGCCGTGTCCCCGACCCCGTCCCGGCCGGCGGTCTGTCCCGGCGTGGCACTCAATGCGGCGAATCGACCGTGACAGCGAGCAATCCACGCTCAATCGGGCCGCGGAACGGACAAACCTCATGAACAGCGGGTCTCGAGCCGCTCACGTCGGCAGGATGAAGACGGCTCGAGCAATTCATGCGTACGCTCTTGAGTCGGGTTCGTCGCGCCGCCTTGCAGCGAACCCGCCGGACGCAATCGGCGCACACCCGGGATTCCAGTTCACGCGCTCAGGTGCGGAGCGCCTCCGTCGTCCAGCGCAGTTCCGCCGCGACGTTGCCCGCGAGGTCCGGGGATGCGCCCGGGACCACCGACCACGTGTAGGTCTCGATCTCGAGCAGCGCGGGATGCGCTCGCGCCGTGACGTGATGCAGGAAGCGCTCTACGTCCGGGCGGGTGGTCGGCAGTCCGCCGACCTCGTTGCGGTGGAGCGGTACGTGAAAGTGCACGCGCCAGGGGCCGGCCTCCGCGAGCTCCTCGTCGGCCAGCGCCTCCGGGAGGTCCGCGGCCACGCGCCCGTCCGCGGCGCCGACCTGGTGCAGCCAGCGCGGCTCGACGAACGCGGCGAGGAGGCTGCGCTGCCCGTCGTCCGCGGGACGTGGGACGTGCACGGCGGCCGAGACCTGGACCTTGTGGACGGCGACCCCCGCCTCCTCGTAGCGCGCCATCGCCGCCACCGGATCCTCGTGCTCGACGGCGGCGTGGCAGAGGTCGAGACAGACGCCGAGATGCCGGCGGACGTCGCCGCCGCGGGCGCCGGCCACCGGCAGCAGGTCGTCCTGCCAGAACGCGAGCATCTCGTCCGTCGTCTCGAGAGCGCAGGCGGGCTCGGGTTCGAGCGCCAGGCGCACGCTCACGCCGCTGCCCTGCTCGAGAGCGGCGAGGTCGAGGGCGACGCCCACGAGTACCTCGGCGGCGGCGCGGCGGCGCGCCGCGTCCCACTTCGGGAAGCCGAGCGGCAGCGTCGAGAGCGGCACGACGTCGCCCGGCGCGGCCAGCGAGGCGGCGATGCGGGCGACGTCCGCCGTGTAGGCGCGCCGCTCCTCGGCGAGCCAGTCCGGGCGGTAGACGGCGTCCTTGACGACCCTCGCGTGGAAGGCAGCGGCCGGGAATGCGTTGTAGGTCACAGCCGCGAGGCCGTTTGTCGCGAGTGCGGCGCGCACGCGGGCGAGGGCCGCGGGGCTCATCGCCAGTTCGCGGGCCACTCGATGGTGGAACCACAGACCGAGTGCCAGGCGCTCCAGCCCGGCGCGCTCCCGAACCTCTCGCCAGAGCCCGTCCAGGCTCGCGACGAGCGCTCGGACGGTCGGCGCCGGGGCGACGTTCGTGCAGTACGCGAGGTCTTCTGCGGGCATCTGTCGAGCCTTCATGCGAGGGTTGCGGACGTGTGTGTCGCGGGCGGATGGATAAACTTCATCGCCCCTTGGGCCTTGTCTAAGGTTTGCGGATCCTTCTCCGGGAGCCGGATGAAGTCATGCAGCAAGACTTCCTGACCATCCTCATCTTCATGCTCTTCGGGGGCGCCTTCGTGCTCCTGAACATGGTCGTGATCGGCCGTCTCCTGCGGTCCAAGACCGACTACACGGAGCAGAAATCGACAACGTACGAGTGCGGTGAGCCGACCTTCGGTTCGGCGTTCGTGCGTTTCGACATCCGCTTCTACGTCCTCGCGCTCGTCTTCGTCATCTTCGACGTCGAGGTGCTGTTCCTCTTCCCCTGGGCCGTCGTGCTGAAGGACATGGGAATGCTTGCTCTCGTCGAGGCGACGGTGTTCGTGCTCGTGCTCGCGGTCGGCCTCGCCTACGTCTGGCGCAAGGGCGACATCGACTGGATTCCGCTCCACGGCCACCAGAGCCGTGGCGCGCGTCTCACGGCGAGCGATGCGCCGCCCGCGCGCGAGCCCGCCGCCGCCGGCGCGGCCGCCACCGCGGGTGCAGAAGGCTGATCCCATGACGACCGAAGTCTACAGGCCGTCCGACTGGAACCTCTTGCGCCCGGGCTCGGGCGGGGCTCTCGACGACGACGCCGCGTACCTGACGACGGTCGCCGGTGTGCGCGACCTCGTCGCCTGGGGCCGCGGCAACTCCGTCTGGCCGCTGACGTTCGGTCTCGCGTGCTGCGCCATCGAGATGATGGCCTTCGCCTCGACGCGCTACGACGTCGATCGCCTGGGCTGCGGCGCCTTCCGCGCCACGCCGCGGCAGGCCGATCTGATGATCACAGCGGGCACCGTCACCTACAAGATGGCGCACCGCGTGCGGCGCCTCTGGGAGCAGATGCCCGAGCCCCGGTGGGTGATCGCGATGGGCGCCTGCACCGTCGGCGGTGGGCCCTACTCGAAGTGGGGCTACCACGTGGTCCAGGGCGTGGATCTCGTGATCCCGGTCGATGTGCACGTGCCGGGCTGTCCGCCGCGGCCCGAGGCGTTGATCGACGGGCTGATGACGCTGCAGCGGCTCATCTTCGAGCGCGGGTCCATCGAGCAGCAGGCGGCCATCGCCGACGCGCTGCGACGGGGGCAGGACGATCTGCGCAACGGCGCGGTACCGGGCACGAGCGGCCCCGCGCCGGCCGGTGCCGGGAAGCCGCGCAGCGCCGCTCCCCGCGCGTCCGTGCAGGCGCCCAAGGCGCCGCCGTCGCTGAAGGCGCCCGTGCTGAAGGCGCCCAGTGCGCCGAAGAAGCCGATGGCGCCGGCGCCACCGTTGCCGCCCGGCGCCAAGGCACCTGCCGCCCCGCAGCCTCCCGCCGCGCCGAAGGCACCCCGTGCGCCGAAGGGCGGTGGCGGCGCGCCTCCGCTGCCCCCCGGCTTCACGGTCCCCAAGCCCAAGGGCGGGGGGAGCTAGAGCGCCATGACCGCCACCGAGATCGCGGACGCCCTGCGGGACCGGTTCGGGGACAAGGTGCTCGAAGTGCACGACGACGAGCGCTCCGCTTGGGCCAGGGTCGAGCGCGACGTGCTCGTCGATGCCTGCCGATTCCTGCGCGATGACGCGCGCACCGACCTCACGATGTGTCACAGTGTGACGGCCGTCGATCGCCTGCAGTTCTTCGAGATCGTCATCCACCTCTACTCGGTTGATCGCAAGCACGGCTTCGCGATCAAGACCGACACGCCCTCGCGCGAGGACGCCACGTGCCCCTCGGTCGCGAGCGTGTGGCCGGGCGCGGACTGGCACGAGCGCGAGGCGTACGACATGTTCGGCGTCATCTTCGAAGGCCACCCGAACCTGCGGCGCATCCTGCTTCCGGGCGACTGGGACGGCTACCCGCTGCGCAAGGACGAGGGCAACCCGCTCGAGTACCACGGCATCCCCGGCATCGCCATGATCCGTGGCCTCGAGGACCAGAATCGCGCGGCGCAGACGGCGCAGTTCAAGGAGCGCTACGACGGCGGCATCGCGCTCGATCTCGGCGACAAGAAGAAGCCCGCCAAGCCCGCCAAGGCCGCGAAGCCCGCTGCGGGCGCCGCCCCCAAGGCCCCGGGTGCTCCGAAGCCGCCGGGCGCCCCGAGGCCGCCCGGCGCCCCGAAGGCCCCGCCCATGCCCGGTGTGCCGAGAGCCCCCGCGCCGCCCAAGCCCCCGGGCGCTCCCAGGCCACCGGGACCGCCGAAGCCTCCGAGTGCTGCGAAGCCACCGGGTCCGCCGAAGCCGCCCAGCCCGCCGAGCACCGACGGCGGTGGCGCGCCGGGGAGTGACGCGAAGGGGGACGAGCAGCCGTGAGCGCCACCGACGCAACCCCTCGGGTGGCCGCCGCCGACGGTCCGCCGCACGCCGCCGCGAGCAGCGACCACAGCAGCGACTACTGGGTCCCCGCCCGCGATGCGCGGTCCGAGGAGATGGTCGTCAACATGGGGCCGCAGCACCCCGCGACGCACGGCGTGCTGCGCGTCGTCGTCAAGACCGACGGCGAGGTCGTGCTCGACTGCGAGCCGCTGATCGGCAACCTGCACCGCTGTAAGGAGAAGATCGCCGAGAACCTGCAGTACGTGCAGTTCATGCCCTACACCGACCGGCTCGACTACCTCGCCGCGGTGAACAACGAAGAGGTCTACGCGCGCGCCGTCGAGAAGCTCTGCGGCATCGAGATCCCCGAGCGCATCCAGTACATCCGCACGATCGTCGCGGAGTTGGGGCGCGTCAGCAGCCACATCTTTTCGATCGGCGTCTACGGCCTCGACATCGGGGCCTTCACGCCGTTCCTCTACTGCTACCGCGAGCGCGAGCGCGCCAACTCGTTGTTCGAGAAGCTCACCGGCGGACGCATGCTCTACCACTACTACCGGGTGGGCGGCGTCGCGCGTGACGTCAGCGACGAGTGGCTCCAGGAGTGCCTCGAGTTCATCGCGATCGTCGAGGAGAAGTCGCAGGAGTACAACGCGCTGACCACCTGGAACAAGGTGTTCATGGAGCGCACGATGGGCATCGGTGTGCTGTCGCGCGAGAAGGCCCTCGCGTACGCCATCACGGGTCCCGCGCTGCGCGCGTCCGCCGTCGATTTCGACGTCCGCCGCGACGACCCCTACGGCATCTATGACCGCTTCGACTGGAAGGTGCCCGTCTGCGACGGCCGGTACGGCACCGTCGGCGACTGCTGGAACCGCCACTGGATCCGCGCGCAGGAACTCCAGCAGTCGATCTCGATCATCCGCCAGGCGATCGACAACTTGCCACCGCGTGATCCCGCGCTGACGCCGAAGTCGGTGTACCAGCCCTACGTGAACCCGAACGTCCCGCGCATGATCCGCGGCCCCAAGCACGCTGAGGTCTACGTGCGCGGCGAGAACCCGCGCGGTGAGCTGGCCTTCTACCTGGTCAGCGACGGCAAGAACGCGCCGTACCGCTGCAAGATCCGCGGCCCGGGGTTCAGCAACATCGCCGTTCTGCCGGAGATCTGTCGCGGGTACCTGATCGCCGACCTGGTCGCGATCATCGGCTCCATCGACATCGTGCTGGGGGAGGTGGACCGGTGAGTCTCTCCGGGCTCTTCGAGCAGATCCCGTACTGGAGCGAGTACGTCCCGAGCTTCGTGCAGATGCTCGTGATCGCGTTCGTGCCGGCGCTCCTCGTCGTGCTCGGGGTGCTCACGCCCGTCGGCATCATGGGCGTCTACGCCGAGCGTCGCTGGTCCGCCATGATGCAGGACCGCCTGGGCCCCAACCGCGTCGGCGTGCCGTTCATCCAGGACTACTCCAAGCACCGCTGGGCACGCATGTTCGGGCTCGGCCAGGGCCTCGCCGACGGCGTCAAGCTGCTCAGCAAGGAGGACTTCGTCCCGCCGGGCGGCGACAAGTTCCTGTTCCTGATCGCGCCGCTCGTCGCGTTCGCCGGCGCGCTCGGGCTGTTCGTCGCGCTGCCGATGTCGCAGGGGCTGATCGCCGCCGACGTGAACGTCGGCGTCTTCTACCTGCTCGCCGTCGGCGCCGTCGAGATCATCGGCGTGCTGATGGCCGGCTGGGCCTCGAACAACAAGTGGTCTCTGCTCGGGTCCATGCGCGAGGTCGCGCAGGTCGTGGCCTACGAGATCCCGATGGCGATGACCGCGCTCTGCCCGGTGCTGCTCGTCGGCTCGCTGCAGATGGGGGCGATCGTCGCCCACCAGCAGACCGCGCTCGAGGTGTGGGGCGTGACCATCGGCGGTGACGGCGCCGCGCAATGGGGGCTGGGCTGGAACATCTGGCGGGCGTTCCCGGTGAACGTCGTCGCGTTCGTCATCTTCTACGTCTGCTGCCTGGCGAACCTCAAGCGTGCGCCCTTCGACCTGCCCGAGGCGGAGTCCGAACTCGTGTCAGGCTTCCTCACCGAGTATTCGGGCATGCGCTGGTCACTGTTCTTCCTCGCGGAGTACGGCGCCATGTTCGCCCTCTCCGGCATCGCGGCGACGCTGTTCCTCGGTGGCTGGGGATCGGGGCCGGTGTTCGGCGCGCTGTCCGCCGTCCTGCCGACCGAGCCGCTGACCGTCGCCCCGGGCGTGCAGTTCTCGTGGGTCACGGTCGGGCATCGCCGAGTTCTCGTGGAAGGCCGTCGTGCTGATGCTGCTCATGATCAACGTGCGTTGGACGCTGCCGCGTCTGCGCCTCGATCAGGTCATGAGCCTCTGCTACAAGTACTTCGTGCCCTTCGCCTTGGGCTGCCTGCTCCTCAACGGGCTGGCGGCAGTGACGGGGAACTGACCCGATGGGCTACTTCGGCAACATCCTGTCGGGCATCAAGACCACTGCGCAGGGTCTCAAGATCACGGGCACGTACCTGACGAAGAATCTCGCGTCGGGCGGTAAGAAGACGTTCGCGCTCAACTACCCCGACGAGCGCCTTCCGATCGACAAGGTCACGCATCGCGGCATCCACGAGTACGACGTGGACCGCTGCATCTCGTGCAAGCTCTGCGCGAAGGCGTGCCCCGTCGATTGCATCTACATCGAGTCCGTCGGCAAGGGCAAGCCGGCGATCATGACGCGCTTCGAGATCGACTACTCGAAGTGCCTCTTCTGCTCGTTGTGCGTGCCTCCGTGCCCCTCCGAGTGCATCGTGCTGGGCGAGAAGTACAGCCTTCCCGGTCACTCGCGTGACGACATGGTCGTGAAGTTCCACGAGGGCGTCTTCCCCGTCCTCGTGAAGAGCACGCACGCGAAGGGCATGGTGAAGGAGTTCCAGGACGAGGGGCTCTTCGAGAAGAAGAAGCAGGTGCGGGAGCAGAACGGCGTGCCGACGCGCGTCGAGCAGGACCCCCGCAAGAACACAGGACTTTCTTAGGCCGGCAAACAGGTAGGCCGGTTCGTGGGCGTCGGCTCCGCCCCCGCGATGTGCGGGGGCGGAGCCGACCGTTCGCGGCCGTGCGAGGTGGGCATGGGAGACGGCATCGGAATTCAGCTCGCGTTCTTCTCGTGCGCGGCGGTCGCGATTGGCTCGGCGCTGCTCGCGGCGACCGCACGGAAGATCGTGCACAGCGCGTTCTCGCTGCTCGCGACGTTCTTCGGCGTCGCGGGCATCTACGCCGTGCTGGGCAGCGACTTCATGGCGGTCGCGCAGGTGGTCGTCTACGTCGGCGGCATCCTCGTGCTGCTCGTCTTCGGCGTGCTCATGACCGATCGCGTGCCGGACGAGTTCCGCGTGATCGCGCCGCGGCGCTACGTGCCGGCCGTGATCGCCGCGACCCTCACGTTCGTCGGACTCGCCTGGGCCATCACCGGCACCGCGTGGATGCGCCTGCCGCACGTCAAGGTGGATCCGGGCGCCTTCGAACCGACCACCGCCGCCATCGGCCGCTCGCTCCTGACCGACTACCTGCTGCCGTTCGAGTTCGCCTCGATCCTGCTCCTCGTCGTGCTCGTCGGCGCGGCCCGCGTCGCCCGCGGAGGAACACGCTGATGGGCGGCCTCACTCTCACCCACTTCCTCGTTCTCGGCGCGCTGCTCTTCTCGACGGGCGTGCTCGCCGTCACGCTGCGGCGCAACGCGATCGGCGTCCTGATCGGCATCGAGCTGATGCTGAACGCCTGCAACGTGAACCTCGTCGCGTTCAGCCGCTTCACCGGCAACATCGACGGCGCGGTCTACGCGCTCTTCGTCGTCATGCTCGCTGCCGCGGAAGCCGCCGTGGCGCTGTCCATCATCCTCCACGTGTTCTCCCACGCGGCCAGCATCAGCGTGGACGACTACACCGAGATGAAGGGGTGACGCGTGCCGTCTGAATCTCTACCTGGCGGAATCCTGATCAGCCTCGTGCTGCTCCTCGCGCCGATCGTCGGCGCGTTGCTGATCGGCGTGGTCGGCAAGAAGATGAAGGGCGGCGGCGACATCATCGGCATCGCCGCGCTCGGCACCTCGCTCGCCTGCGCGATCATGTTGTTCCTCGGGTTCGGCTCCGAAGGCGATCCCGGCTTCGGCGGCCAGCACTGGGAGTTCACCTGGCTCACCGTCGGCGGCAACGACTGGAACCTCGGCATCACACTCGACGGTCTGACCGTCGCCCTCTTGATGGTCGTGACGGTGGTGTCGTTCATCGTGCACCTCTTCTCGAAGGGGTACATGCACGGCGACGAGCGCTACACCGACTTCTTCCGCTGGCTCGGTCTCTTCACCTTCTCGATGCTCGGCCTGGTCCTCTCGGACAACCTCCTGACGCTGTACATCTTCTGGGAGATCATGGGCCTGGCTTCCTACAAGCTGATCGGCCACTTCTACTTCAAGCGCTCCGCCTATCTGGCCTGCAAGAAGGCGTTCATGACGACGCGCGTGGGCGACGTCGGCATGTTCCTCGCGCTGCTCGCCCTGTACGCCTACACGGGTTCGCTGCAGTTCGCGGACATCTTCGCGAACACCGACATGATCCCCGGCGGCGCCCACGTCTGGATCGCTCTGGGCCTGTTCATGGGCGCCGCCGGCAAGTCGGCGCAGTTCCCGCTGCACATCTGGCTGCCCGACGCCATGGAGGGCCCGACGCCGGTGTCGGCGCTCATCCACGCGGCGACGATGGTGGCGGCGGGCGTCTATCTGATCGGGCGCATGTACGCGCTGATCGCGCTCTCGCCCGTGGCCATGCTGATCATCTCGATCATCGGCTGCTTCACGGCCCTCGGCGCGGCCACGATCGCGTTCACGCGCACCGACATCAAGCAGGTGCTGGCCTACTCGACCGTGTCGCAGCTCGGCTTCATGTTCACGGCGCTGGGGGTCGGTTCGAACCTCGCCTGGCAGGCGGGTCTCTTCCACCTCGTCACGCACGCGTTCTTCAAGGCGGGCCTGTTCCTCGGATCGGGCTCGGTGATCCACGGCTGCCACCACCTGCAGGACATGACCAAGATGGGCGGCCTGCGCAAGAAGATGCCCATCACGGCCATCACCTTCCTGATCTGCTGCCTGTCGATCGCCGGCTTCCCGTTCACGGCCGGCTTCTTCAGCAAGGACATGATCCTGCAGGCGCTGTGGGCCGGCAACGGCGAGTTCGACATGGCCTACCGGGTCATCTTCTTCGTGCTCGCGTTCGCCGCGCTGATGACCGCCTGCTACATGTTCCGCGCCTACCTGCTCACGTTCGAGGGCAAGCCCCGCGATCGTCATGTGCACGAGCATGCGCACGAGTCGCCGTGGACCATGACGGCGGGGCTCGTCACTCTCGCGACGCTCGCGATCGCCGCCGGGTACGCCTGGCCGGACATCCTCCTGTCCAACGAGGCCGCGGTGCTGCCCGGCACCGAGGCGGCCGCGGCCGGTGCGACGATGGTCGGCTTCGTGAAGGTGTTCGACGTGCACGACCCGCACGGGGTGGCCCACGCGGCGCACTCGACGGCGCTCATCGCGTCGTCGATCGTGATGTCGCTCGGCATCGCGCTCGCGGCCTTCTGGTACCTGACGGCCGTCGGTGAACGCTTCCGGAAGGCATGCCGCGCGGCGTTCTCGCGCCTCTACGGTTGGGCCTTCAACAAGTACTACGTCGATGAGGTCGTCGAGGCGCTGCTCATCCAGGTCACGCTGTTCCTCGCGCAGCTCTCGGCCTGGTTCGACTCGCAGATCATCGACGGTTTCGTCGATGGCAGCGGTTCGCTGTACGTCAAGACCTCGGATGCCAGCGGGGTCGCCGACGACGACATCGTCGATGGCGCGGTGCGGCTGGCGGGCGGCGCGGCGTGGGGCGGAGGCGGCATTCTGGCGCGCTTCCAGTACGGTCGTGTGCGCAACTATCTCTTCGGTGCCGTCGCGTCGGCGGCGCTGTTCGCCGTGCTCATGCTCTACGTGGCCGGGAACTGACAGCTCGGAGCCAAGCGGATGCTTCTCACTCTTCTGACATTCCTGCCGGTCATCGGCATCCCCTTCCTGTTCCTCACCAAGGACGTGAAGGTGCAGCGGATGATCGGCGTCGGCACGTCGGCTCTCGCGATGCTGCTGTCGTTCTACCTGTGGTGGGCGTTCGACCCGGCGGCCACGACGCTGCTCGGCGAGGGCTCGATGTTCGGGTTCTCGCACCCGTGGATCAGCGTCGGCGAGTCGTTCCAGATCAACTACGCGATGGACGTGGACGGCGTCTCGCTGCTGCTCATCGTGCTGACGGGGCTGCTGGGCTTCCTGGCGGCCATCAACGCGATGTCGATCCAGAAGAACGTGCGCGGGTTCTACGCGATGTACCTGCTGCTGCTCACGGGCATGTTCGGCACGTTCGTCGCGATGGACCTGTTCCTGTTCTACGTGTTCTGGGAGCTGATGCTGCTCCCGATGTACTTCCTCATCGGGATCTGGGGCGGGCCCAAGCGTGAGTTCGCGGCCATCAAGTTCTTCCTCTACACGATGGTCGGCTCGGTGCTCCTGCTCGGCGCATTCCTCGCCGTCTACTTCCAGCTCGACACGTTCTCGATCCCCGAGATCATCGCGAGGCAGTCCGAGATCTTCGCCGGCAACGGCGCTCTGCGCATGACGCTGTTCGTGGCGCTCTTCATCGGGTTCGCGGTGAAGGTGCCGGTGTTCCCGTTCCACACCTGGCTGCCGCTGGCGCACGTCGAGGCGCCGACGCCCATCTCGGTCATCCTGGCCGGCGTCCTGCTGAAGATGGGCGGCTACGGCATGATCCGCATCGCGTTCCCGTGGTTCCCGGATGCCGTCGTCGAGGCCTGGCCGTGGCTTGCGACGCTGGGCATCGTGTCGATCATCTACGGCGCCGCCGTCGCGCTGGCGCAGACCGACTGGAAGAAGCTCGTCGCCTACTCGTCCGTGAGCCACATGGGCTACGTCATCCTGGGACTGGCCGCCATGACGCCCGAGAGCATCAACGGCGCCGTGCTCCAGATGTTCAGCCACGGTCTGCTCAGCGCCATGATGTTCCTCTGTGTGGGCGTCATCTACGAGCAGGCGCACCACCGCGATCTCAACCGCTTCAGCGGTCTCCTGAAGCTCCTGCCGCGCTACACGTTCGTGGCGATGATCGCCTTCTTCGGCTCGCTCGGGCTGCCCGGCATGTCGGGCTTCATCGCCGAGATGTTCGTCTTCTTCGGCGCCTTCAAGTCGGACCTGCCCAACGCCAAGATGTTCACCATCGTCGGCACCATCGGCATCGTCCTCGGCGCCGTCTACATCCTCGTGATGATCCAGAAGGTGTTCCTCGGCACGCCGCGCGAGAAGCCGCTGCACCCCTACAAGGACCTCAGCCTGCGCGAGGGCATCACGCTCTGGCCGCTGGCGGTTCTGGCGCTGTTCTTCGGCATCTATCCGCGCCCCGCGATCGACCTCGTGGACCCCGCGATCACCGAGTGGCGCAAGCCGTTCGTCGCCGAGATCGTGAGCGGCGATCACGAGACCGGCGCCCTGCCACCCGGGCTGATCGATGCCGTCGATGCGGCCAGGGACGAGGAGAGGTAGCCCGTGCACTCCCTCCTTCCTCTGCTCGCGCAGGACGGCGGAGAACTCTCCGCCGCCCTGATGGACAACTTCGGGGCGCTGCTCCCGGAGATGTTCCTCTGCGCGATGGTGGTGATCGTCCTGCTCGTGGACCTCGTCCGCGGCAGGGGACCGAGCCCGCTGTTCCCGTGGCTCACGCTCGGGGGCATCGTCGTCGCGATCGGCCTCGTGATCTCGGGTTCGGGTGATCCGCTGACCGTCGGCTACGACGGGTTCGCGGCGCTTCAGGTGGACGGCCTCGGCCGCCTGTTCAAGCTGATCTTCCTGATCACCGGCGCGCTGACCGTGATCTTCATCATGCGCTCGGGCCGCCGCTACGGCGAGGAGGGCGAGTTCCAGGTCGTCCTATTCGGCTCCCTGGCCGGCATGTGTTACCTGGCGAGCGCCACGGAACTGATCGGCTTCTACGTCGCGTTCGAACTGGTCTCCTACACCGGCTACCTGCTCGCGGGGTATCGCCTCGAGAGCGCCAAGGGCGCCGAGGGCGCGAGCAAGTACGTCATCTTCGGCTCGGTTTCGTCGGCGATCATGCTGTTCGGCATCACGCTCATCCTCGGCTTCACGGGCACCACGAAGTTCAGCGAGATCGCGACAGCGCTGCTCAGTGTCGAGACCGCGCAGCCTGCGCTCTGGGTGGGCGCCGTGTTCACCTTCGGGGGCTTCGCCTACAAGGCCGCCGCGTTCCCGTTCCAGTTCTGGTGCCCGGACGTCTACGAGGGCGCGCCGGCGCCCGTCGCGGGGTTCCTGGCCGTGGCGTCCAAGGCCGCGGCGTTCTCCGTCGGCGTGCGCATCCTGGCCTACGCTCCGGCCGCCGGCGCCGCCGCCGCGACGCCGCAGCTCGCGCAGCTCTTCTCGCAGAACGCCGCGTTCCTCGAGAAGCTGCTCATCGTCGCCTCCGTCGGCACCATGACCTGGGGCAACCTGGCGGCGCTGCGCCAGACGAGCCTGCAACGTATGCTCGCGTACTCGTCGATCGCGCACGCGGGCTATCTGCTGATGGCCGCCGCGATGGTGCTGCGCGCCGACGTCGCCACCGATGCCATGACGGCCATCGGCTTCTATCTGCTGATCTACCTGTTCATGAACCTGGGCGCGTTCTGGGTCGCGACGCTGATGCGCCGCGACCTCGGTACGGTGGAGATCCGCGCCCTACGCGGGCTGGGTTGGAAGCAACCCGTGTTCGGCGTGTGCTTCGTGATCATCCTCGTCTCGCTCACCGGATTGCCGCCGACGGCGGGCTTCGTCGGGAAGCTGCAACTGTTCGCGCCTGTCGTGCGCGAGGGCTTCTACGTCTTCGCCGCCATCGGTCTCGTGAACGGCGCCATCTCGCTCTATTACTACGCCAAGCCGCTGCGCGAGATGTTCCTCAACAAGCCCGACGAGGACACGCGCCCGCTGCGCATGACCGGCGCCGACCTGGCGCTGATCGTCGCGCTGACGATCCCGGTGCTGGTGCTCGGTCTCTACCGCTGGGACACCGTCACGAACGCCGTTCGCGACGCCGTGGCGATGGTGCAGTAGGGCGATGGGCGCGGCGACCACGGAAGGAGAGCGCACGGGGATGAACCGGGCCGAGATCATCGAACTGCTGAACGCGGCTCTGTCCGCCGAGTACAACTCGTTCATCGGCCACGCGCTCGCGTCGAACCCCTATGTCGCTCCCGAGTGGGAGCGTGACCTGGCGCTCTTCGAGGAACTGCGCGAAGACGAGAACGACCTCTCTCGTGCCGTTCTCGTGCAGTTCAGCCGCTACCGCGCGGGCCCCACGCTGGGCGCCTTCCGGCTCTGGAAGGAGGACCTCAACTTCCTCTCGCTCGAGTGGCTGATCATCCGCGCCCACGAGGAGTCGCTGATCGACCTCGCCGCCGCGGAGGCGCGCTGCGCTCGCCTGCCCGACGACGCCGAGTTGCGCGCGACGCTCGACTCGATCGTCATCACGAAGAAGCGCCACGTGGAGCGCCTGTCGAAGGCGGCCGAGAAGATGAAGGCGGGCCGCGACGCCCGTCGCGCCACGCAGCACGCCGTGACCGTCGTCAAGGTGCCGGGCCTCGCAGGTCCTGCGACGAAGAAGCCCGCCGCCGCCGCCGCGCCCAAGCCCCCCGGACCCCCCGGAGCCCCGAAGGCTCCCGGTGCACCCAAGCCGCCCGGAGCCCCGAAGGCGCCGCGAGCCCCGACGCCGCCCGGAGCCGCCCCGAAGGCTCCACCGCTGCCGCCCGGCGCCAAGGCCCCCGCGGCCCCGCCGCCCCCCGCGCCACCTGCTCCTGCTGCGCCCCCCGCGCCGAGGAAGAGCTCCGGCGCCCCGCCGCTGCCGCCGGGCTTCAAGAAGCCCGGTTCCTGACCGCCCCGCGAGCGGGAGGGACGGCCGCAACTAACGGGCTCGAGCGCAACTAACACGCTCGAGGCGTGGCGGCCGGTGCGCCGGCGAGCATCTCCCGTCGCACGTGTGACTCCGGTCCCGGTGTTTCTCGCCGGCCCGGGTACGATGGCGTCCGTATCCGTGAGACCCTCCGAGGAATCGTCCCGATGTCCAGCAGCGAAACCGAAGTCGCCATCGCCCTGACCGACCTGGCCGCAGCCAAGGTGCGCGAGGTCCTCGCCCAGCAGAACCTGGCGGCAGACGAGTCCAACCTGCGCGTCTACGTATCCGGTGGGAGCTGTTGTGGCCCGAGCTTCGGCCTGGCTTTCGACGAGGCCCACGACGACGACGTGAAGATCGAGGCCGACGGCCTGTGCGTACTCGTCGATCCGGCGAGCCTGCCCCACGTCCAGGGCGCGACGATCGACTTCGTCGAGACGCCCGAAGTCACCGGCTTCAAGGTGACGGTCCCGAGCGCCGGAGGCGGCTGCAGCTCCGGCGAGTGCGGCCCCGGCGGCTGCCCCGGGTAGCGTGCGCCTCGCCGCCGGTGCGCAACGCGGCGGCGTGCGGCTATGGTGTCGCCGTGACGCAGGATCTCGCGCCGCCGCAACCACTGCTCGTCGTCGTCGCCGACGACGGCGGTGTGGACGCGGCCCGCAATCGCGGCATCGCCCTTGCCGCGGCGCGCGGCGTCGTGCGGGCCGTGTCGGTCCTCGCGGGTGCTCCGGCCACGGCCGATCTCGTCGCCCGGCTCCGCGATCTCGAACCCGCGGCACGGCCCGAGATCGGGCTGCACCTGTGCCTGACGGAGGGCTACGCGCTGGCCGGTCCGGCCGCCGGCCTCACCGACGCCGCCGGGCGCTTCCTGGGCGACAAGCCGGGCTTCTGGGAGCGTGCGCTCGCCGGTGATGTGCCCGCAGCCGCTGTGCAGCGCGAGACCACGGCGCAACTCGCCCGGCTCGCGGAACTCGGGCTGCACGTGAGCAGTCTCGACGGCCACCAGCACGTGCACGTCCTGCCGGGCGTGCGCGAGGGCGTTGCGGCCGCGCTGCGCGACGCGTCGCACGTGCGCTGGGTGCGCCTGGGCACTCCCGTCGTCGCCGCCGGTTCCGTTCCCGCAGCGTTCCCGCGGCTGCCGGCGGCCCGCGTCGCGTCCCGGTGGCGGGCGCTGCACGACGCCGGACGGGTGGCGCAGGCCGCCCTCGGCACGCTCCACGACGAGTGCGCGTGCCTGCTCGGCGGCGGCCGCCGCGCGGCCTCCGCGTTCGCCGGCGCCGACCTCCTCGCCGCGAGCACGTGCGAGGCCCTCGAGCGGGAGCTGCGGGCCGCCGCGGCGCTGGCGCCGGGCGGTGTCATCGAGCTGATGACCCACCCCGGCGACTGCGCCCGCGACTCCGTGCGCTTCTCCGCGCAACCGTCGCGCAGCGCCGAACGTGACCAGCTCTGCGGTGACGACCTGCCGCGGATACTGAGGGATCTCGGCATCCGTCTCGGGCGCTTCTCCGACGCGGACGTGGAGGAGAGCGCGTGACGCCGTCACCGATGGTCGTCTTCGTCGCCGCGAACCCGGAGGGTGCGCTCTCGGGCAACGAACGCACGCTCCGGCGGCTGACGCGGCGCCTCGACGAGAGCGACATCGACGTGCTCGTCGCGCGCCCGGGTGACAGCGTCGAGGACGTTCTCGCGCGAACCCGCGCGCGCGCCCGCATGCCGGTGCTCGTACATGCCTTCCACGCCCGGCGCAGCGGCCCGCGAGGTGTTGAAATCTCGCGGGCGCTCGACGTCCCCCTCGTCGTCGGGCTGACCGGCACCGACCTGGTCGTGGACATCTTCGACGAGCAGCGCGCCGCAGTCGTCGTGGACGTGCTGCGCCACGCCGCCGTCGTCACGTGCGGCAACGCCGTGGAGGCGCGCACGGTGCCCGCGTTGCTGGGCGCCGCGCCGCCGTGTCTCGTCCTGCCCAAGGGGATCGTCGTTCCCGCGACGATCCCCGAGGCGACGCTTCCGCGCACGCCGGGCGAGGCCGTCGTGCTGCAGGTGGCCCACGTACGGCCCGTGAAGAACGTGGCGCTGGCCGTCAGGGCCGTGCGACGACTCGCTCGGCGGCGGGCGGTGCGGCTCGTCGTGCTCGGCGACGTCCTCGACGCTTCCTACGAGAGCGCGGTGATCCGCGACGCGGGCGGCGCCGCTGCGTGGGCGCGCATGCTGCACCCCGCCGTTCCGCCGGAGGCCGTCGGCGGCTTCCTGGCGTCGGCGGACGTCGTCTTGAACACGAGCGACGGCGAGGGGGGCAGCAACGCCGTGCTGGAGGCGATGGCCTGCGCCCGCGCCGTCGTCGCCTCCGCCGTGCCGGGCAACGTCGAGTACCTGGGGACGGGCGGCGCGCGTGGCAGGACGTATCCGGTCGGCATCGACGCGCACGGGCGGGCGACACACGACGAGGACGCGCTCGTCGAGACGCTGGCCGCGCTGCTGGAGTCCGCGGCGGAGCGCCACGCGCTCGGCACCGCGGCGCGGGCATGGGTGTGCGAGGCGCAGTCTCCCGAGGCCGAGCGCGCGGCTCTCCTGCGGGCCTACGCAGGCGCCGCCCCGGCCTCCTTCCCGGCATCCTCGTAGTCAAGCGACGCCGTCCCTGATTCCGATCGTTGGATGGGGAGCAACATGTCCACGACCGAACCAGTCACCCGCCGCGACGACGTCGCCTCCGTCCTGCTGGACGGTCTGGCAGGTATGCGCTCGCGCGAGACGTTCGACGGCATGCTCGACCACGCCTGCGAGACGGTGTTGGCGCTCGGTGACTACCGCGCCGCGCTGCTGACGCTGTACGTTGGGGATCGCGTGGGGTGGGGCACGGCGGGCGACCTGCCCCCGGGGATCAAGGAGCGTTTCCGCGACGGCTACGTCCACGGCACGCCCGAGGGGCGTCGTACGCGTCGCCGCAAGCTGTGGGCGCTGCGTCGTCCGGGTACGCGGATCGTCTTCATCCCCGCGGGCGAGGGGCCGCCGCCGTCGTCGGCGTTCGTGCCGTCGCCCGAGACCACGGGTACCTGGGACGCCGAGGACCGGCTGCTGATCCTCTGCCCGGGGCTCGGCGGCGTCAGCTTCGCGGACGATCTCTTCGCCGTGTTGAGCCTCGACCTGCCCACGACGGGGGATCGTCCCGACGACGAGACGTTCGAGCGCTTGGCGGCCGTCGAGGGGTTCCTGGCCAACGTCGCGGTACACGTCGAGAACCGCCTGATGCGTGAGCGCATCGAGACGTCCGAGCGCCACAACCACGAGATCCTCTCGGCCCTGCCGTCGTCCGTGGCGCTGCTCGACCGCGGCGGTCGCGTGCTCATGGCCAGCCCGGGCGTGGGACGCGGCGCCGCGCCGGAGCTCGTCGCCGGCGGCTCGTTGTTGGACGTCGCCTGGCCGGTGGACGTGCGTGAGGCGCTGGAAGCACTGCTGGAGCACGGGTTGGAGCTGCCGCCGACCGAGGCGCAGGTCGAGTTGACCGAGGGTGTGCGGGACGTGCTCCTGCGCGGTGCGCCAATCACTCGCGAGGTCTCGCCGCTCGACGAGGACGGTGCGGTCGCGGTGGTCGCCATCGAGGACGTCAGTGAGCTGCGCGCCATGCAGTCCCACCTGCGCAAGTCGGAGAAGCTGCACGCCATCGGCCGTCTCGCCAGCGGCGTCGCGCACGACTTCAACAACATGCTCACCGGGGTCATCGGCTCGCTGTCGCTGGCCGGCATGGAGGCCCCCGAGGACGATCCGTCCCTGCGTGAACTGCTGCACGATGCACGCGCAGCGGCCGAGCGCGGCGCGGTACTGACCCGGCAGCTCCAGGCCTTCGCGCGGCCGTCCGAGCATCTCGATCTCGAGCCGGTGGACGTGCTCGAGGTCGCGGAGCGCGTCGTCGAACTGCTCACGCGCACCGTGGATCCGCGCATCACCATCGAGATCGAGCAGGAGCAGGGGTTGCCCCGGGTCATCGGCGATGAGCGCCTGCTCGAGCACGCGCTGATCCACGTCGGCACGAACGCCTGTGAGGCGCTCGCCGCGCGCCTGCGCGACGGCGAGCGTGAGGGCGATCCCCCGTGCATGCGCATCGTCCTCGCCGCCGCCGAGCGGGACTGCCCGAACTCCGGCGGCCACCCTGCTCTCTGCGTGTCCGTCACCGACAACGGCATCGGCATGGACGAATGGACGGTCGGCCAGTGCTGGGAGCCGTTCTTCACCTGCGATCCGACCGGGCGTCACCCCGGAATCGGTCTGACTCTGGCACGCTCGGTGATCGTGCGCCACGGCGGGACGGTCAGCCTGAAGTCCGAGCCCGGCGTCGGCACCGAGTTCCAGGCCTGCCTGCCCGCCGCCGAGCCGGGCGACGTACGCGCCGCCTCCTCGGACGTCGCCGGCGGCCGCGTGCTCGTCGTCGATGACGACGCCGCCGTCGTCTCCGTCGTCTGCCGCATGCTCGAGTCCTGCGGCTACGCCGCCGCGCCGGTGACGTCGGGCGCGGACGCGATCACGGCCCTGCGCGACGCACCGGGACGCTATCGCGCCATCGTGCTCGACTACTCGATGCCCGGCTTGAACGGCGAGGAGATGCTGCGGCGCCTCTCCGACGAGGGCATCGCCGTGCCGCCGGTGTTGCTCTCGACGGGCGATCCCTCGCGGTTCGTCGGGGAGGAACTCGATGCGCTCGGCGTCGCTGCGTACCTGCCCAAGCCCTATCGCCCCGCCGCGCTGAAGGTCGCCCTCGCCCGGGCTCTCGCGTAGCGGATCGCGCAGCTCGCCGTATCCTCGGCGCATGGCATACATCCGACTCGTGAAGGACGACGAGGCCGCCGGCCTCCTCAGGAAGATGTACGACGCGGCTCTCGAGCGCGCGGGGCGCGTGTTCGGGATCGTGCGGCTGATGTCGCGCAACCCGCCCGTCATGCGCGCCTCGATGGGGCTCTACCGCGAGGTGATGTTCGGCGACTCGCCGCTCTTGCGCAGTCAGCGCGAGCGGTTGGCGACCGTCGTCTCGCGCACCAACGACTGCTTCTACTGAACGCAGGCCCACGGGGAGGATCTCCGTGCCATGCTGCTCGCCGAAGGCCTGGACGAGACCGCGGCCCGTGCGCAGGCCGCCGCCGTCATCGCCGACTGGCGCACGGCCGAGGGCCTGTCGCCCGCCGACGCCGCCCTCTGCGCCTACGCCGAGAAGGCCACGCGCACGCCCGCCGCGATGAAGGAGTCCGACGTCGAGACCCTGCGCGCCACCGGCCTCGACGACACCGCCATCAGCGACGCGACACAGGTCATCGCCTACTTCAACTACATCAACCGCATCGCCGACTGTCTCGGCGTCGACCTCGAGCCGGAGATGGGACCGGCGTAACAGTTCGCGCGCCGCCGGGCGCTGCGACCATGGACGGACGGCATCCGTGCACGCCGCGTGGCGGGTGCCGCGTCGTTCATGGCACACCCTCTCCGTTCGCGAAGTACTTCGCGGCCAAGCGGCGGATGGTGTTCTTCGTGCGCGTCGTCGTGGGGCCGATGGTGCGCTCGATGCGCGCGAAGTCGAGGTCGCTGTCGAGTACACCGGCGTGTGGTAGCCAGTGGAGTTCGCGTGCGTGGAACTCCAGGCGGTTGTCGTTGCTCGCGAGTGCCAGCACGGCGTCGCGCGCCGCGGGGGGCGGTTTGCGCGTCAGCAGCAGCACCTGCTCTTTCCCACACGTCGCCGAGAGCGCGGCGTCGAACACGTCCCGCCCCGCGATCGCGAGGACCTCGTGCGCCGTGCGCAGGAAGGTCGGCACGGCGTAGCCGAGCGCCTGCTGCAGACCATCTTCGAGGCGCGCGGCCGCGCCCGCCCTCCGGCCGGCGTCGAGCACCACGTTGCCGCTGGCCAGGAACGCCGACACGTTTGCGAATCCGAGCGCTGCGACGTGTCCGCACAACTCCGCGTTCGTCAGCCGGTGTCCACCGACGTTCATCCCCCGCAGAAACGCCACGCATCGCATGCGCCGAGCGTTCTACCACTGTCGCGCGCACCCGCCCGACCTCAGCGCTGCGGAGCGACGAGGACACCGAACGGCGTCTCGTGGCGGATGCCGTGTCCGTCGGGGACGTCGTCGGCCGAGCGGTAGAGCAGCCATGTCGCGGCGTTCTCCTCGTCGCCGCCGATGGCCCGCGTGCCGAGGTGCCAGCGCAGGAACGACTTGTCGCCGGCGTCGCGCGGGCCGAAGGGGCCACGGACCTCCGCGGGGGCGCGGTTCGCGTCGCGCAGTGCACCGAGTGCCGCAGCGGCACGGGTCCAGTCGTCGTCCCGCGCAAGCGCCGCGGAGCCGGCGATCAGCGCGGGAGCGAGCACGACGAACGACAGCCGCGCGGCACGTCGCACGCCGTCCGGAATGCGTTCGGGGAGTGCGAGAGCGAAGAGCGCCGCCATGCACGGCCACGCGGCGAAGAGGTAGCGCGACGCGGGGCGCAGCGTGAGCGACGCGCCCACGTACGTGACGACGACGCCGAGCGTGAGCAGACCCCAGGACGTTGCGTGAGGGCGCCATCGCGGGCCGCGGACGACGCGCCACAGGGGGAGCAGCGCCCACGGCATCGAGTACGCGGCGAGGCGCCCGGCGAAGTAGAGGAACTGTCGCCCCGGCGCGGAGTGCCGTGTGCCGCCCGCGATGAAGGACGGCGACACCTGGCCGGCGACGTATGCGGCCCAGAAGGAGTCCCCCGTGACGGCGGCGTGCAGACGATCGAAGACCACCAGCGCTGTCGCGGCCGCGCCGACGGCGACCAGCAGCCGCAGGAACGGCGGGCGGGTCTGCGGATGCCATAGCGTCGCCGCGACGAGCACCGCGGCCACGCCGCCGAATGCGCCGCGCACGAGGAACGCGCCGCCGAGAGCGGCGGCCAGGACCACGGCCCAGCGCCGGCCCCGGCGGAGGCGCAGAGCCGCAGCGAGTGACCATGCCGTGCAGGCCGCGATCGGGAACTCGAGCGCGACGCGCTGTACGTAGCGCAGTGCCGGCACGTGCAGCAGGAAGACGGCGGCCGCGATCCACGGCGCGGCTCCCGGGCGCCAGTACCATACGACCGCAGCGACGCCGGCCGCTGCGAGCACCATCCAGAGTGCGCTCGCGACGAAGGGCGCGGCGTGGACCGGGAACCCGATCGTCCCGAGGACGGCGGCGGGCCACATGGCCGCCGGGGGGTGTTCGCGATACCACGTCCACGCACTGTCCTGCGCCCACTGCGGCGCGACCCACGAGCGCCAGCTCGCGCCCGACATGTCGCGCGCCAGTGATGCGTACAGACAGGAGTCGCCGTCGGTCAGCACCGGCGCGAACAGCAGCGCGGCGGCGGCGGTCGCCGCGAACGTGAGCAGCGCGATCCGCGCGTCGCTCGCCGTCGGGTCGTCGATTGGGGCGTGCATCGGTGCGCGTGAGCGGCGTGCGCTCGGGGCTTCCACGAGGGATTCGAGTGTGACGCCGGGATGCTACCAGGGGGCGGCTCGTTCACCGCCCGCCGGCGGTGCGTCGTCCCGCGGCACAGTAGGTGCGCTCCGCGCAGGTTTTGCGCGGCGGGGTGCGTGGGCGGCGACCATGATCGTGCGCCCCAAGAGCCCCAGGAGATCCCCATGCCGTACACATTCCGTTTCACGAGTGCTTGGCTGCTGCCTTTCGTCTTCGTCGCGGCGACCGCCGCGACGGCCCCTGCGGCGACCATCGTCATCTCGCCGGGTGATGGCCCGTCGCCGCTCGCCGACGGCTTCCGGGCAGCGCAGAGTGGCGACAAGATCATCATCAAGAAGGGTCGCTACGACGAGCGCGTGAGCGTCAATGACGTGGACGATCTGCGCATCATCGGCAAGAGGGGGGCGGTGATCGTCTCACCGGATCAGTCCGCGGCGCTGCAACTGATCAACTGTGACCGCGTGACCGTGCAGGGACTGACCTTCGAAGCGAGCACAGGGCTTCAGATGAACATCGTCGGCGGAGCCACCACGACGGTGAAGAAGTGTCGCTTCATCGGTGCCGCGACGGGGGCGATCACGGCCTCGGGCGGGACGGACCTCACGATCGAGCGCTGCACGTTCGATGGCGCGGACAGCGCGGTCAGCGCAAGCGACTTCAGCCGGCTCACCGTGTCACGCAGCACGATCAACGTGACACGTGTCGGATGCGCTCTCACGCAATCGACGGCGGGTGCGAGCGCCGACTGCGTGTTCGAGAAGAACCGCGTCTCCGGAACCGAGTTCACGGCCTTCAACGTGCGCGGGCTGCGGGTGCGCGTGGCGAAGAACCGGGTCGAGGACTGCGGCCAGGGCGTGAGCCTGATCATCAACGCGGACGACGCCGTCGTGGAGAAGAACACGTTTCGCCGCAGCGGGCAGGGCGGGACCGTCTTCACGTCGTCGCAGAGGACGACGATCACGAAGAACAAGTACTTCGCCCTCGGCGGCGGGGCGATCTCCGTCCACGCCCTCGCCGGCGAGGCGATGATCGAGAAGAACAAGATCAAGGGCACCAAGGGCGACGCCATCCGTGTGGGCGGCGCCGGCGCGACCGTCACGCGCAACAAGGTTCAGGACGTCGAGGGCCGGGGCATTCTCGTCGTGGGCGTGGACGGCACGTACGAGAAGAACGTCGTGACGAACGCGACCACCGACGGCATCCGCATCCACACGGCGGGCAACACGTTCATCAAGAATTCGGCACGTGGCAGTGGCGGATCGGATCTCTTCAGCACGCGCCCGGTCGAGGACAACACCTTCACGAACAACAAGTTCGGCGTCTCCAACATCGCCCTGGAGTGAGAGGCCGTTCCCACAGGCGACGCGGCGGCGGTCACGCGACTCGTGCGGTTCGGCGTCCGGCATGGTCGCAGCGTCCGGCGGCGCAAGTCGCGCGCCGCAGTTGCGCCCGCCCGCGTGCGTGCTGGGCAGTGGGCAGCCGGACACGGAGCGGTGTCGGCGCGAGCCCGGCGCGCGGGTCAATCCGCCTGCCGCTTCTTCTCCAGTGCCAGTTCGTGCAGTTCCGTGGCGCGTTCGTGCAACGCGGTGTCCGTGGTGCGGAGTTCGCGGGCCAGCGCGCGGAGCTCGATCACGAGCGCGGATGACGCGCCGCCCGGGCCGTCGAGACGGTCCTTGGCGGCGTCGAGTTCGCGGCCGGCGACGCGCAGGATGGAGGCTCTCGTCTGGCGGCTCTCGACGAGTGCCTTCCCGCCGACCTTCCGTGCCCGCTTCTCGTAGGCGCCGAACGCGCGCAGTGCCTTCGCGGCACCGTGCTTGCCCAGTGTCGCGCGCACGCGCTCCGCCTCAGCGGCGCTGCGTTCGAGGCTGCGCGCCTGCACCTTCTTCTCGTGTTCGGCCTGGCGCGCTTCCCGGCTGGAACCGGACCCGGATCCGGAACCCGAGCCGTCCGCGCCACCACCGGCGCCGCCGCTGCGTCCGTTCGGCCGGCTGCCGCCGGGCCGCCGGCCGCTCGCGCCACGGCTGGAGCCGCCGCGCCCCGCCCCGCCGCGGGCGAAACCCTGCGAGGTCGCCGTGTCCGGTTCCGCAGCGTCGAGTCCGGATGCGAGGCCGAACGCATCCGTCCAGTGCAGCGCATCCATGGCCGGCGGGGCGGCGGGGATGTCGGCCTCCTGCACCGCATACGCCTGCGGCGCGAGAACGATCGGCATCGCGATCGCCGCGGCCATCGACACGAGAACGAAGACGACTCTGCGAAACATCCACCACCTCCACGCGCACGGTCGCCGATTCAGACACGGGTCCGGCTGCCGCACAGCACACGTGACCCTCTCAACGAAGGAGGCGTCCGCGATCTTCCGCCGTTCTCGATTCCCAGCAGCGCAGGGCTGATACGTTGCAGTGCCGCGCGCCGACGGGCGATGAAGAGGTCGTGACCGACACCGACGAGCGAGCCGTTGCAGGGGCGCGCCGCCACGCGTTCGTCTGCGCGGGCGTCGCGGGTGTGTGCGCGTTCCTCGCGGCGGCCGTCCTGGCCTCGAGCGAGCTCGGTGGCCTGGGCGGAGACAACGCGGAATACGTGCTCCTCGCGCGCTCCCTTCGCGACGACCTCGCCTACGTGACGACGTGGGGCCT
>JAJRVY010000088.1 GCA_024277065.1 Planctomycetota bacterium | reverse complement strand
GTCGTCGCGCACCCTCGCGCGCGCGACGGCGAAGCGGTCGATGGCGAGATTGACCGTGACGGCGCCCGGCTCGAGCTGACTGATGGGGAAGATGTCGAGCGTGCCCCCGGCCAGGTCGATGCGCGCCGGCGCGCGGAACTCGTGCCAGGGCGCGGAGGGCGGACGACGACGCGCGTGGCTCATGCGGCCAATCTACGCACGCGCGACGACATGCGCCACCAGATGTGGTGGGGATTGCGGCGCTCTGCCCCACGATCGGGGGCCTTCTGGATTGAGCGCGCGCGTCGTTCGCGGTACGATCGGGGGATGATACGGACCGCCGCCGGACGGGTTCTCGTGGGGGTCGTCGATCAGGGGACGGAGAAGGTGCAGCACTACGTCGCGTGCGTCGAGCGCGCGGGCGGATGCGCCGCGATCATCGGCTGGACCAACGGCTGCGATCCCGAGCACGACGCCGTCGCCTACGACGCGCTCGTGCTCTGCGGCGGTGACGACATCGCCGGGCGGCACTTCGGACAGCCGGACCACCCGAGCATCGTGCGCGAGGACGAGCGCCGCGAACTCTACGAACTCGAGCTCTGCCGGCGCCTGCTCGAGGTGGGTGTGCCGCTCCTGGCGGTCTGCCGCGGCGTGCAGGTCCTGAACGTCGCGGCGGGGGGCGACATCGACCAGCACCTGCCCGAGGTGCCCGGCCGCGCCGACCACACGGGCGGCGTACGTCATGCGCTGCGCCTGGCGGTGGATTCGCGGCTCGCGCGCCTGGCCGCCGGGCGCGAGCAACCGCCCGCCGTCAACTCGTTCCACCACCAGGCCGTCGGCCGCGTCGCTTCGTTCCTGCGCGCCACGGCGTGGACGGACGACGGCGCCGTCGAGGCCATCGAGGGCCCGGGGCCGTTCTGTGTGGGCGTGCAGTGGCACCCCGAGCGCGACGGCAACGACGCGCCGCTGGGGCAGGGCCTGTTCGACGCGCTCGTCGCCGCCGCGCGCGGCCACTGATCACGGCTCACCAGAATCGCGGGGTGGGAGCCGGCGCTCGGGCGTCCAATACCGCGGTTGGTGCAGCACGGCCGGCGCGCGGCGCCGGCGGATCAGGGATCTCAGGATGTCCGAGGGTGCCGGGCGACGCCGCGTGACGGTGTCGGTCGAACACGTCCCTGCGCGATGCGGCGCAGGGCCTCGGACGGCCGCGCATCCGCGTCCCGCACATCCGAGCACTCGTGGTACTCTGCGAGGCGCCTCGAGCCACGAGTCGAACCCCATGAAGCCAGTCCACGGATCCACCAGATTGCTGCTCGTCGTCGTGTTCACGGCGGCGGCCCTGCTGCTCACCGGGAGCGTGCTCGTGCTGCTGCGCTCGGACCCCGTCTCCGAGCCCGACTCGGACGCCGGCGGCGACGTGCGGCTCTTTCCGAAGGGGGACGCGCCGCGCGGTGATCGGCGGCGCAGCCGCGGGGACGGCGGCGAGGGCGGCGACGACGACATCTACGACTGGGACGGCAGGGTGCAGGAGGGCTCGCGCGAGCCGAGCGGCCCGCTGTTCGTCGTGACCGCCGACTCCCTGCGCGACGTGCTCGCCGATCGGCACTGGGAGGAGATCCGGCGGCAGATCGACGTTCTCCAGCGTAACGGCGAGGAGGTTCCCGAGGACGTCACGGCGGCGCTCATCGCACTGCTGGAGGGCACGGACACGCGGATCGACGCCGTGCTGGCGCTCGGGGGCGTCACGAGCGACGCGGCCGGGACGGCGCTCGCGGAGCACGCGACGAACCTGTCGCAGCCGCTCGACGTGCGTGCGGCCGCGCTGGACGCACTGGCCAGGAACGGCAGTCAGGCGGCGCTGACGCTCGTACAGGGCCTCGTCGCCGATCCGAACCTCGATCCCTCGCTCCTGCGCCACGCCGCGCCGGCGCTGGCGGCGATCGGTGGCCAGGAAGCGGCGCGCACGCTCGTGGGCTTGCTGCAGCGCAACCAGGATCGGCGGATCGAGGGCATGATCGTGCAGGCGCTCGGCGCCGCGCGCGGCGCCGGTGACGTACTCGCCCAGACGATCCGCCAGGCGCGGGACACGTCCGACGAGCAACTCGCGTCGCTGGTCGTGCGTGTCGCGCGGCTGCACGGGCCGCAGGCCGACACGGCGCTGCGACTCGAGATCCGGCGCATGATCGAGGACCCCACGGCGATCGAGTTCGTGGAGGACGAGAACGCCCGCCTCAAGCTCCGCGGCAGCGCGCTGACGGCGGCGGCGGCGATCGGCGGCGAGCTCCTCGATCCCGTCATCCGCATCGTGCAGAACGACAGCGAGGGCCTGGGCAACGTGGCCCTGCACTGCCTGCGCAAGGCGCGCGGCGACGAGGCCGCGAAGAAGGTGGCGCCGTTGCTCCAGAGCAACTCCGACCCCCGCTTCCAGCGCGAGGTGGCCGTCGTGCTCGGGGCCACGCGGTCGTTCGCGGCGACGGATCCGCTGGTCGCGCTGCTCGACGCCGACGACCAGAACACGCGCCACGCAGCCGCCCACGGGCTGTCGCTCGTGCGCGACCCGGCCGCGGTGAGGCCCCTCCTCGATCGGCTCGACGGCGCGCGGGACGATCACCAGATGGCGATGAACATCATCGACGCGCTGGGCACGATCGGCGTCAACGACGCGCTGCCCAAGCTGCGCGAACTGCGCGACTCGGACGAGCCGGAGTGGGAGCAGTTGCGACCGTGGATCCGACGGGCGCTCGCGCGCATCGAGTCCGGCAACCCCGACACGACGCGCATGGAGTGAGTTTCCGTTCGCGTGCCCGGGCGCTCGGGGAAGACTCACGCGCAGCATGTCGCCGCATGATCCCGTCTCGCCCGCTCGCCGCAGCGCGCCGGCCCACGCCGCGCGCTTCACGCTGTTGCTGCTCTGGTGCGGCGCCGTGTGGTACCTCTCCGCCCAACCGGACCCGGGCGACACGGTGGGCTTCCACCTCGAACTGCCCGACTGGCTGCTGCACGGCATCGAGTACGCCGCGGGAGGGTTCCTCGCGCGCCACGCGCTCGCGCCCGTCCTGCGCTCGCGCGGCCGCGTCGTGGCGCTGGCGTTCCTGGCCGTGTGGGCGCTGCTCGACGAGTGGCACCAGAGCTTCGTGCCCGGCCGTGATGCCGCCGCGCTCGACGTCGCGGCCGACGTCGTCGGCGCTCTCGTCGGCGTCGCCGTCCACCGCGCGTGGGCCCGCCGCCGGGGCGCGTGAAGGGCCGCCATCCACGTTCCGCACCGGACAACCGCAACGCCGTCGCGGGTATCGGTGATAATCGAAGGTCGGGCCGTCACGAGCGGCGGCCCCGACAGCCCGGGAGCGAGAGCATGAGTGAGAGCGGCGCCGACCTGATCCTCTCCGCGGTCCCCCGCGACCAGATCGCGAGCGACTTCAAGAAACTGCACTGGACGGGGACGTTCCGCGACTACCTCGAGCGCGTGCTCGAGGATCCGCGGATCGCGCGCAACGCCTACCAGCGTGTCTACGACATGGTGCTCTCGCACGGCACCGAGCAACACGTGGAGCGCAAGGAGCGCGTCACGCGCTACCGTTTCTTCGCCGACCCCTTCAACGGCGGGCGCGACGCGATCTTCGGCATCGAGCCGGCGCTGATGAAGCTCGTCTCGCACCTCAAGTCCGCCGCGTGCGGGTACGGCAGCGAGAAGCGCATCCTGCTCCTGCACGGTCCCGTGGGCTCGGCCAAGTCCACGGTGGCGCGTCTTCTGAAGCGCGGTCTCGAGGAGTACACGAAGACCCCCGAGGGCGCTCTCTACACGCATCAGTGGCAGCTCCCGGGGCGCGAGGACTGGGAAGACTGCCCGATGCACGAGGAGCCGCTCAAGCTGCTGCCCGACGCATCGCGCCCCGGGGTGCTCGAGCAGCTGGGCGAGCGCCTCGACGCGGGCTACGACCTGCGCCTCGAGGGCGACCTCTGCCCGTTCTGCCGGGTCAACCTCGTCGAGCTGCTGGCGAGGTACGACGGCGACTGGCACCAGGTCGTCGAGAACCACATCCGCATCCGTCGCCTGGTCCTCTCCGAGAAGGAGCGCGTCGGCATCGGCACGTTCCAGCCCAAGGACGAGAAGAACCAGGACGCAACGGAACTCACGGGCGACATCAACTACCGCAAGATCGCGGAGTACGGCTCGGACTCGGACCCCCGCGCATTCAACTTCGACGGCGAGTTCAACATCGCCAACCGCGGCCTGATCGAGTTCATCGAGGTGCTCAAGCTCGACGTGGCGTTCCTCTACGACCTCCTCGGCGCGAGCCAGGAGCACTCCATCAAGCCCAAGAAGTTCCCGCAGACCGACATCGACGAGGTCATCGTCGCGCACACCAACGAGCCCGAGTACCGGCGCCTGCAGGCCAACGAGCTGATGGAGGCGTTCCGCGACCGCACGGTCAAGATCGACGTGCCCTACAACGTCGAGCTCGACGACGAGGTGCGCATCTACCGACGCGACTTCGGCCCCGAGAAGGTGCGCAGCAAGCACGTCGCGCCACACACCATCGAGACGGCGGCCATGTGGGCCGTGCTGACGCGCCTCTCCGAACCCAAGCAGGCCGGGCTGACGCTCGTGCAGAAGCTCAAGCTCTACAACGGCAAGATGCTCCCGGGCTTCACCGAGGACGCCGTCAAGGAACTGCGCCGCGAGAGCGAGCGCGAGGGCATGGAGGGCATCTCGCCGCGCTACGTGCAGGACAAGATCTCGAACGCGCTCGTGTCCGCCGAGTCCGGCACGTGCATCAACCCGTTCCTCGTGATGAACGAGCTCGAAGCGGTGCTCCTGCACCACTCGCTGATCACGTCCGAGGATCTGCGGCGCCACTACCGCGGTCTGCTCTCGCTCGTGAAGGAGGAGTACGAGGACGTCGTCAAGAACGAGGTCCAGCGTGCCATCAGCGCCGACGAGGAGGCCATCTCGCGGCTCTGCGCGAACTACATCGACAACGTCAAGGCGTACACCCAGAAGGAGAAGATCCGCAACCCGTACACGGGTCGCATCGAGGAGCCCGACGAGCGCCTCATGCGCTCCATCGAGGACAAGATCGAGATCCCCGAGTCGCGCAAGGACGTTTTCCGCTCCGAGATCATGAACGCCATCGGCGCGCTCGCCGTCGAGGGACGCTCGTTCGACTTCCGCGAGAACGAGCGGCTGCAGCGCGCGCTCGAGCTGAAGCTGTTCGAAGACCAGAAGGACAGCATCAAGCTGACGAGCCTGGTGTCGTCGGTGATCGATCGCGAGACGCAGGAGAAGATCGACGTCGTGAAGAGCCGGCTGGTGAAGAACTACGGCTACTGCGAAGCGTGCGCGGCGAACGTGCTCGGGTTCGTGGCCAGCATCTTCGCGCGCGGCGACGCGCGTGAGCGGGGCTGACGGCGGCACGCGGGGAGAGGAGATCCGGGCCGTGGGACAACCTACGAGGAGAGCCGACTGATGCCGATGCGGCGGGTGGACACCGACGTGAGCCGGTTCCGGCGCATCGTCCGTGGTCAGATCCGCAAGAACCTGCGCCGCTACGTCAGCCAGGGCGAACTGAAGACCCTGCAGGGCGGCCGCGTGGTCTCGGTGCCGCTGCCCGAGATCCACCTGCCGCAGTTCACCTTCGGCGACCGTGGCGGATCGGGCGTGGGGCAGGGCGAGGGCGAGGCCGGCGAGGCCGTCGGCGGCGAACCGGGCGAGGAGTCCGGCGAGCACGAGCTCGAGGCCGAGGTGACGCTCGAGGAACTGGCGCAGATCCTCGGCGAGGAGCTGGAGCTGCCGCGCATCGAGCCGCGGGGGCGCCAGAGCGTGGTGACCGACGTGCGCCGCTACCGCGACATCCGCCGCGTCGGGCCCCGCAGCCTGCGGCACTTCAAGCGCACGTTCCGCAACGCGCTGCAGCGGCAGATCGCCGCCGGCACGTACGACCCGGCGTGCCCGCGCATCGTCCCGCGCCCCGACGACGAGCGCTTCCGCAGCTTCGACGTCACGCCCGTCCCGGAATCCTCGGCGGCCGTCCTCTACATGATGGACGTCTCGGGCTCGATGGGCGCCGAGCAGAAGGAGATCGTGCGCAACACGGCGTTCTGGCTCGACACCTGGATCCGCTCGCAGTACCGCAACGTCGCCACGCGCTACGTCGTGCACGACGCGGCGGCGCGCGAGGTCGATCGCCACAACTTCTTCCACCTCAAGGAAGCGGGCGGCACGAAGATCAGCAGCGCGTACCGGCTGGTGGACCGCATGATCGACGACGACTACCCGCCGGATCAGTGGAACGTCTACTGCTTCCAGTTCAGCGACGGCGACAACTGGAGCGGCGGCGACACCGCCGAGTGCATGCGCCTGCTCGACGAGGACCTCCTCCCCAAGTCGAACCAGTTCGCGTACGGGCAGGTGAAGAGCGCCTACGGCTCCGGGCAGTTCAAGCACGACCTCGACCAGCGCTTCGATGACGACGACCGGCTGGTGACGTGCGACATCCCCGACCGCGACGGAATCCTCGACTGCATCCGCGAGTTCCTGAGGCGCGGCCGATGAATCTCACGCCCGAACTCGCCCGCATGGCGGCCACGGCCCGCGACGCCGCGTCGCGCTTCGGACTCGACTTCCCCGAGGTCGTGTTCGAGATGGTGGACCCGGACGAGCTCAACATGATCGCGTCCTACGGCGGCTTCCCCGTGCGCTACCCGCACTGGCGCTTCGGCATGGAGTACCGCCGCCTGCAGAAGACGTACGAGTACGGACTCGGCAAGATCTACGAGCTCGTCATCAACACCGACCCCTGCTACGCGTACCTGATGAAGACCAACACCCTGATGGAGCAGAAGCTCGTCATGGCGCACGTCCACGGGCACGCCGACTTCTTTCGCAACAACGCGTGGTTCGCACCGACGGACCGCAAGATGGTGGACGTGATGGCGAACCACGGCACGCGCGTGCGCCGCCACGTGGACCGCCAGGGTGCCGACGCCGTCGAGGTGTTCCTCGACCACTGTCTCTCGCTCGAGAACCTGATCGATCCGCTGGGGCTCTACATCCGCCGCACCCGCCCGGCCGCGCCCGAGCCCGAGCTAGACTCCGAGCGCCGCGCCGCCGGCAGGGTGCAGCGCTTCCCGGTCACGCACCGCTACATGGAGCCCTTCATCAACCCCAAGGAGGCCCTCGACCGCGAACGCGACGAGATCGCCGAGGGACTGCGCGAGCGCACGAACTTCCCGGCGCAGCCCACGCGCGACGTGCTGGAGTTCCTGCTGCACCATGCGCCCCTGCAGGACTGGCAGGCCGACTGCCTCGACATCGTGCGCGAGGAGGCCTACTACTTCGCGCCGCAGGCCATGACCAAGATCGTCAACGAGGGCTGGGCGTCGTTCTGCCACAGCCGTCTGATGACGACGGAGCTGCTCGAGACGCGCGAGATCGTGGACTACGCGGACAAGCACGCGAGCACGCTGGCGACACAGCCCGGGCGCATCAATCCGTACCGGCTCGGATTCGATCTCCTGCACGACATCGAGCGCCGCTGGAATCGCGGTGCGCACGGCAAGGAGTGGGCCGAGTGCGGCGATGCCGCCGAGAAGCGCTCGTGGAACTCGGGCGCGAACGACGGCCTGCGCAAGGTCTTCGAGGTGCGCCGCGTGCACAACGACCAGACCTTTCTCGACGCCTTCCTGACGCCCGAGTTCATCGAAGAGAGCAAGCTCTACATCTACGGCCGCGACCCGCGCACCGGTCAGAGCGTGATCCTCGACCGCGACCCCGCCACGGTGAAGCCCAAGCTCTTGCAGCAGTTCACGAACATGGGCCAGCCGATCATCGAGCTCGTGGACGCCAACCACGGCAACCGCGCCGAGCTGTACCTGCGCCACCTCTGGGAGGGTGCCGATCTGCGCGAGGACTTCGCCCGCCAGACCCTCCGCGCGCTGCACGCGCTCTGGACACGTCCCGTGCACATCGAGACCGCCGTCGAGGGCAAGACCGTGGTGTGGTCGTTCGACGGCGAGAACGAGTCCAGCCGCGACCTCGGCAAGTCCCTCGAAGCGGTGGGCGCATAGCCGTGCCGCGACTACGTCTGACGACGGCGGGGGAGTCCCACGGCGCCGCGCTCGTCGCGGTCCTGGACGGCGTTCCCGCGGGTCTCGCGCTCGACGCGTCGTTCATCGACGTCTACCTCGCCCGCCGTCAGCGCGGCTACGGCCGCGGCGGACGCATGAAGATCGAGACCGATCGCGCGGAGATCCTCGCGGGCCTGCGCGCCGGCGCGACCATCGGCAGCCCCATCGCGCTGCACGTCGCCAATCGCGACCACACGATCGA
Organism: Planctomycetota bacterium; assembly: GCA_024277065.1. Lineage (GTDB taxonomy): Bacteria > Planctomycetota > JAJSAM01 > JAJSAM01 > JAJVHW01 > JAJRPF01. The sequence continues at coordinate 15,077 of JAJRVY010000088.1, read as the reverse complement.
CAGTCTCCCGGCCGTGCACCGCCCGCGGCCCGGCCACGCCGACCTCCCCGGCATGCTGAAGCTCGGAACCGCCGACGCGCGCGACGTGCTGGAGCGGGCCAGCGCACGCGAGACGGCGGCGCGCGTCGCCGGCGGCGCCGTGGCCGCGCGCCTGCTCGAGGAACTCGGCGTGCGCGTCGCCGGCTACGTGCGCACGCTCGGCCCGATCGAAGCGGCCGCGCCGCCGCGCGACCTGGACGAGTTGATCGCCGCGCGCGACGCCTCGCCCTTCCTCTGCCCGGACCCTGCCGTGACGGACGCGATGACCGCCGAGGTGGACGCCGCGCGGGATGCCGGCGACACGGTGGGGGGCATCGTCGAGGTGCGCGCCGTGGGCATGCCGCCGGGAGTCGGCGGCTACGCGCAGCCCGACGACCGGCTGGAGGGACGCCTGGCCGCCGCTCTCTGCCGCATCCAGGCCATGAAGGGCGTCGAGATCGGTCTCGGTTTCGAGGCGGCGCGCCGCCGCGGCTCGGACGTGCACGACGAGATCCTGCCCGCGGCGGGCGGCGGTGGCGTGCGCCGCTCGCGCAACAACGCCGGCGGCATCGAGGGCGGCATGACCACCGGCGAGGAGGTCATCGTGCGCGTCGCGATGAAACCCATCTCCACGCTGCGGCGCGCGCTGCGCAGCATCGACGTCGTCAGCGGCGAGCCCGTCGCCGCGGCCTTCGAGCGCAGCGACGTCTGCGCCGTCCCCGCGGCGGGCGTCATCGCCGAGTGCGTCGTCGCGCTGGTGCTCGCGGACGCTCTTCTGGAGAAGACAGGCGGCGACTCCATGGCGGAGGTGCGCCGCAACCTGGACGCCTACCGCGCCGCGTGCGACGACCTCCTGCGCAACGTGCGCGGCGACGGCTGAGCGCGATCGGCTCGGATTCCTTTCGCGCCCGCGCCGCGCTGACCACAATGCGCCGCTCGGACCGCCGGCCAGCGTAGCTCAACGGTAGAGCCCCTGTTTTGTAAACAGGAGGTTGCCGGTTCGAGTCCGGCCGCTGGCTCCAACGGCCTCGGCCGCGGCCCGGCGCAGCGCACGGCTCCGGCCGGGCGGTGCGCGCTCTCTCCAGACACATCCAGACATCCGAAGTCACGGTGGGCGGTTGCCCGAGTGGTCAATGGGACCAGACTGTAAATCTGGCGGCGTACGCCTTCGCTGGTTCAAATCCAGCACCGCCCACCATCGTGTAAGTGACACAGGCGCAAGGGTTTACGCCCTTGCGCCTGTTTGCGTTGGTGGGCCTGCTCAGCGGGGCGGGGCATGCCATTCGAGCCCTCGCTCACGCAGCGTGCCGTCGGATTCGGGGACTGAGAGCGTGAGCAGGAATCCCGGGTGCGCGCCGATTGCGTCCGACGGGTTCGCTGCAAGGCGGCGCGACGAACCCGACTCAATGGAGCGAGTCCTGGACGTTCCGGGGGTGGTACGCTGTCGGGCGTCGTTGGCGAGGAGGATGCAGGTGAGAAGCGCGCTGGTCTGGACTGCCGTGGCGGGGCTGGTGGCTCTCGGGCTGACGCCCGGGCGGGGCGCGGAGATGGACCATGTCCTGCTCCCGGGCGACGTTCTGCGCACACGCCTCATCGTCGGCGAGCGGCGGTCCGTCGCGGTGGCGGCCGTGCCGGGGATGAAGCTGTCGATCACGGTGAAGCGCGGCCGCCGCAGCTCCGTTGAGCCGAGTCTCTCGATCGCGGGTCCGGACGGCAGGGACGTCGCCGCCGGCAAGCGCCTCAAGCAGTCCAAGCGCACGGCGCGGCTGCGCGGGTGGCCCGTCGCTCGCGGCGGTCACTGGCGCGCGACGTTCTCGGCGCTGAGCGGCGGCGGCGACGTGGACGTGCGTGTTGCGGGCAAGCCGCCCAGGAAAGCGACGTTCCACGGCGAGTTGTTCACAGCGGACAGGACCGCCGAGCACCGCTTCGTCGTGCTTCCGGGATCGCAGGTGCGCGTCAAGGTGTCCGCGAAGGGCAAGCCGGCGTGGTCGCCGGCGGCCGAGATCGTGACACCCTCGGGCACCGTGATCCCTCTGCTCCCCGCGTACCCGGGGCCGCCCGGTGCCAAGGGCGCCCCCGGACCGTTCCTGGACGAGTTCGGCGAGCACGTGCTGCGCATCTCCGGCGGGCCCGGCGTCTACGGCACGAAGCTGAAGATCCGTCCGCCGAAGGTCAAGGGGCGGCTGCCGCAGTTCGCGGATGTCGAGGCGCTGCCCGTGCTCACGGGGTTCTCTCCCACGAGCGTGCGCAATGACGACGAGGCCCATCTCGTCGTCAGCGGACTGGGCTTCTCGGCGCAGCACTCCGTGACGATCACGTCGCCGGAGAAGGGCTACGCGAAGGCGAAAATCTCGGTCACTCCCACGGGCGGCACGGCGCGTCTCGACACGACCGGCATCCCGCCCGGCAGGTACCGCCTCGGCGTCAGCACGTCCGTCGGTAACGCTCGCTACGCCGCGACGCCGATCACCGTGACCAACCGTGCGCCGGCCATCACGTTCGCGTCGTCGCCTGAGTTCCCGGCGTTCCCGGACGTCGAGATCCGGCTCCGTGGCAACGGCTACGACGCGGACTGCCGCGTGGAACTGCGGCGGATCGGCGACGGCGCCGTCATTCCTGTCACCGTCGTCGGACGCGACGGTCACACGACGCTCGATCTGCGGATGGAGATGCCGCCCTATCAGGTCGGCGCGTACGACGCGGTCCTCACCGACCCGATGGGCCTGTCGCAGACCTACCCGGGCTACTTCGAGGTCGTGGGCTACCGCGCCCCGCCCGTGGACGTCTGGGAACTCTACGCGACGTACGGCCCCATGGGCTACGTGTCGCCGCAGGACGCCGATTACGACGGCGACTCCGACACCGTGCTGCTCGCGATCACCGAGGAGAGCTCGGCCCACTTCGTGCTCCTGGACGCCGTGACGCTGGAGGTGTTGCAGACCTATTCCGTGGAGCCGGTCTCTCCGGGCGGCGTGATCGCCCTCCCGCGCGTGGCCTGGAACCCCGTGGACGACACGTTCGCGATGACGTGGAGGCGGATCGCCGGCGGCATGGAGACGGGCAACGTGCGCGTCTGCGCGTCCGACGACCTGGACGACGAGCTGTCACTGACGGTCGTCGCCGCGACCGACGAGGTGACGCAGGTGGACGTCGCGCCCAATCGCGACGACGGCGGCTGGCTTGCCGTCTGGGAGGCGTACGCGCCCGCGCCGGGTTCGCGCATCCAGACCGTGCCGATCGCGGCGGACGGTACCATCGACCTCGATGACGTGCAGACGGTGTTCGAGAACGCCGCGGGCCTGTCGTGGCTGCCCTCGATCGTCTACCGCCGCGGCGGCGACTTCGTCATCGCGCACATCGGCGCGAACACCAACGACACGACGTACGCAGTGCGGCGCATCGTCGTCTCCTCCAGCGGGGGCGTGCGCTCCCCCAGCCTGCCGATCGCGGCGTCGTCGGACTGGTACGGCATCGCGCAGCCCGAGCTGGCCGTCGATCCGCGCGACGGCTCCGTCCTCCTCGGCTTCTCGTACTTCCTGTTCGATCGCGCGCGGCCGGCAATCGTGATGCTGGAGGGGCCGGCCGCCAAGCCGGAGTCGATCCAATCGACGGCGGGAGACGGCGTGCTGCCGGAGGGCTACCTGGACGACATCGCCTGGAACCCGGAGCGGGGCGAGTTCGTGCTCGGGTTGCAGAAGCTCGAGGGCGACTGGCGCACGCTCGTCCGGCGCGTCTCGGCGGAGGGCGTCCTGCGGCCCCTCGGCGTCCCCTTCGACCTCGAGGGCTATCTGGCCGTGTTGTGGTCGGGCCCCGAGCCCGGACAGCTCGGTTTCGTGCGCGGCTGCGATGGCAACGACACCGACGATCGCACGATGAAGTCCGGCGACTACGCCTACGTGCGCGCCGGCCGCATCCGCTGACCGCGCGAGCGCGCGCCGTCGTTTCGGGCGCCGTCAGCGGGCCGGAACGATGCAGAGCTTGGCGAGTTCCGGATGGGAGGAGTCCGGGCCGATGACGATCGGCTCATCGGGTGCCAACCCGAGTCCTGCGCGGGTTCGGAACTGCACCGAACCGTCGGACAGCAGGATGGTCACGCCACCGCGGCCGTGGACGTCCGCGGCGTCCGCCGCTACGAACTCGTCGGTGGCGCTGTCGTCCAGGGGGTAGCGCGCGAAGTCGCGCACCGCGTACGAGCAGACGCGACGCAGGGCATCGGCAGCGGATGGGCTTCGACCGCCGTCGGCGCCTGCGACGACCGTCTCGGGCGTCGCGACGGAGTCGCTCGGGCAGAACAGAACCGCGGGGTCCGCGGACGCGTCGTGGACGAGGCGCAGGAAGTACCGCGCACCGCCCTCGCCGGGGGCACCGTCCTGTCGCATCGCGTCGGCGACGTAGAGCCCACCGAGCCGTCGCAGGTTGTTCGCGCACGTGGACTGTCTCTGCTTCTCCTGGATGCGTGGCACGAGGATCGAGGCGGCGCCGAAGAGCGCTGCGCAGAAGACGATCACCGCGAGGCCCGAGAGTACCAACACGGCGATCAGCCAGCCCGGGATGCCCTTGCTCGCGCCCCCTGCGGCGGCGGTCGCTTCGTCCGTCATGGTCGGGTTCCTCCTCCGGACGTCCCGCGTGCGTCGCATCGGCGGCGCGCATGTGGGCCGGTGCGTCGAGGCTACACGGCGGGCTGATGTCCGCGCGAGCGCGCGCGCTGCCCCGGGGCGGCGATCTCGGCTATCCTCGCCGCACGCGCGTGGTCGGGCATCCAGGGGACGGATCGATCTGCCGCGCTCGCGTACACCGGCGCCCCACGCCGCCGCCTGCGACGCTCTGCCGTGCAGGCGGCGTGCTCGTGGGCGCACGGCGTCGCCGCAAAGGGGAGAACGACCGAACGATGAGCGAGCGACGACGCGGCGGACTGTCGGAGTACGTCGCTCTCGTCCGCGGTAAGGCGGGCACAACGGGACTCGGGATCATGTGGTCCACGGTCGGCATCGGCACCGGAATCGGCCCGATCCTCGTGCGCCGCATCACCGGCGACGACGAGCGGCGCCTGCGCATCGCGCTCGGCTGCTCGTACTTCGTCACGGCCCTCGGCGTGGCGATCGTCGCCGCTGCGCCCGTGTTCTCCGTCGCGCTCGTCGGCGCGCTGCTGCGCGGCGTGGGCGCCGGCGTCGGGTGGGTCTTCTCGACGCAGATCCTGCTGCATCTCGTGCCCGATCGTGTGCGCGGCCGCGTGTTCTCGACGGAGTTCGCGTTGCTCACGCTGTGCAGCGCAGCGGCCTCGGCCGTCGCCGGGCGTGTCATCGATCTGCCGCAGGTCGGCATTCGGGGGACGCTCTGGTGCATGGCCGCTGTCGTGCTGATCCCCGGCGTGCTGTGGTCGCTGTGGACGGCGCGGCACCCACGCGGGCTGCCGGTCGGGGACTGACGCCGTGCGCCGTGCGTGGCTCTCAGAGGGTGTTCCCATAAGGAATGCGGCACCAGTCACGCGACTTGCGATCGAACCGTTGGTTGCAGCGTCGCGCAGGCTCGTGATCGCAAGTCGCGCGCCCGCAAGCGGCTCGCCCGTGGAGCCCGCGGACTGCGCCCTGCCCGCTCGATGACTCCGTCATGAGTCGCGTTCGCGGCCCCGCCTTGTCCGCAGGATCCACGAGCGAGCCGGCACTCGCATTTCTCATGGGAACACCCTCTCAGTGCGAGCGTGGCGTGATCCACGCCAGTGCGCCGACGTGCGGCCGGCCATCGACGCGGAAGGCGGACCACGACACGCCGAGGATGCGCACGGCGTTGGTGTCGCGCTGCGCGCCGCGGCTGCCGCCGCTCTCGGCGATGGCCGTGAGGCACCACGTGCGGTCGGCCGCCGCCATCGGTCCGGAGGTCCACACCGTGATCCCCTCGGTCGTGCTCGAGAGCTCGATCGCGATGCAGGCGAACGCGCCCGCCTGGTCCGTGCCGCCGAGGGGATCGTCCTGGAACGCGCGGGCCGTGGTCTGCAGGGCGTGACGCAGGTCGGCGATGGTCGTGTGATCGGCGGAGAGCGCGACGAGCCTGCGTTCGGCCGTGATCTCCGCGACGGCGCCGCGCAACTCGTCGCGTCGTGCCAGGAGCGCTGTGTTCGCCCGCGCCTGCTCCTCCTCGTTCCAGACGCTGCGTGCGCGCAGCAGCATGATCACGCCGCCGACGAGCGCGATCAGCAGCGCCGCGCAGGACGCTGCGATGAACCGTCGTTCGCGTCGCTTGTCGCTCGTCATCGTCATCGTCCCCGTCATCCCCGTCGTCCCTCGTGTCGTCGTGCCGTGGCGCACACTACCCGGTCGCGGCGAAGCGCCCGGCACGCTTCTCTCCGCGTCTCCCCGCGCGCCGATCACGTGGACGTGCGCCAACCCGGTTCACGAATCCGCGCGTCCGGCGCCAACTCCCGGACCAGAGCCGTGAAGAGCTTGCTGCGGCCACTGCCGAAGCGGAGCAGGACCTCGCGCTGTCCGTCCTCGTCGCGCACGTGGAGCGTCACGCGGCCGCCGGTGTCGTCGCGTGCGACGATGCGCCGCCAGGGAACTCCCGCGCGGCCGCCGCCCGTGACGAACCAGGCGCCAACGAAGCCGCAGAGACCGACGCCCATGAGCATCGCGAGCTGCGGTGCGCTTCGGAAGTTCGTGGTCGTGACGATCAGATCCTGGCCGTCGAGCAGCATGCTCCCCGAGCGGCCGTCCGAGAAGACGACGCCCGCGAAGGTTGCGTCCGGCGGCGTGCCGCCGTCCAGGCGTGCGCCGACGCGGGCGGCCAGCCGCCGCGTCAGCCACCAGCCACGGCCACCACGAGGAGTCCCGCGGCGCAGAGGCCGGCCGCCCACTCGCGCGCGACGAAGGGGTGGTTGCCGAGCACCGGCGCCAGCCAGCCCGCGAGCCCGAGCAGCAGCCAGACGGCGCCCAGCATGAGGCACGCCGGACCGGCAATGTGCCGCAGCCAGCCGCGATTCGTGCTCGCCGCAGCGTCACGGGGGGCGCCGGTGGGCACCATCCTGATCTCACGGCCCGCGAGTCTAGCCCGCATCCACGGTCGCCCGTGGACGCTACCATCCGTCCATGGACGGTCGCGTCGTGCTGCACGTCGACATGGACGCGTTCTTCGCGTCCGTCGAGCAGCGTGATCACCCCGAGTTGCGTGGACGGCCGGTGCTCGTGGGGCACGACGGCAGCCGCGGCGTCGTGGCGGCGGCGTCCTATGAGGCGCGCGAGTTCGGGTGCCGCTCGGCGATGCCGATGTCGGTGGCCAAGAGGCGCTGTCCGTCCGCCGTCGTCGTGCCGGGACGCATGGACGCCTACGTCCGTGCGTCGCGCGCCATCTTCGCCGTCTTCGAGGACATGGCGCCCGTCGTCGAGCCGCTCTCCATCGACGAGGCGTTCCTGGACCTGACCGGAACGCGGCGCGCACTGGGAGATCCCGTGGACGTGGCGCGTCGCATCCGCGCGCGCATCGCCGCGGAACTCGCACTGACGGCGTCCGTGGGCGTCGCGCCCAACAAGTTCCTCGCCAAGCTCGCCTCCGACATGGACAAGCCGGACGGTCTCACCGTGATCGCGCCCGGGACGGTCGATGCCGTGCTGGGCCCGCTGCCGATCGAGCGCATGTGGGGCGTCGGCCCGGCCACCGCGCAGCGGCTTCGCGCGGCCGGGATCGGTACCTTCGCGGACGCCCGCGCCGCTCCACGGGACGAGCTCGAGCGCCGCTACGGGCGACTCGGCTCGGCGCTCTTCCGTCTGAGCCGCGGCATCGACGACCGTCCGGTCCACCGCGACGGCGAGGCCAAGAGCATCGGGCAGGAGTGTACGTTCGGCGCCGACCTCGGCGAGCCGGGCGCGGTGCGCGACGTGCTGCGGCGCCAGGCCGACAACGTCGCGTCGCGGCTGCGCCGCCACGACCTGCGCGCGGGCGTCGTCACCGTGAAGATCCGCTTCGGGGACTTCGAGACCATCACGCGCTCGCGCACGCTGCCGCGGCCGACCGACCTCACGCGCGATGTGCGCGCCGCGGCCCGCACGCTGTTCGACGCGTGGGCGCTGCGCTCGTTCCAACCGGTGCGCCTGATCGGTGTCACCGCCGGTCGGCTGCAGCGCGGCGCCGGGCAGCTCGGCCTCTTCGCGGCGCCGGGCGACGGCCGCGAGCGCGAACTCGACCGTGTGCTGGACGGCATTCGCGAGCGCTTCGGCGCGGGTTCCATCCGCCGCGGCGGGTGAACCCTTGCGCCCGGCCCCGGTGTGCCGCACTCTCTGCGCGTGATGCGAACCCTCGCGCGCCGGATCATCTTCTTCACCCTGCTCGGCGCATCGGCTGCCGTCGCTGCGGCGTGCGCGACGTCGTCCGACGCCTCGTGGATCCACCCCGACACCGGGCGCGTGCCGCCGCGGGCGGCGCGCGGCGGCGGCTGATCGCCGGCGCAGAGGGTCGGGTCTCGATCGCGCACATGAGATGCTCTGCGCAACCCCGCACGCCTTCGATGCTGGCGATTCGCGCAGCTCCGCGGCATTCTCGGGGCCGAGCGGAGTGAGGGATCTCCGCCGCCGCGCGATCAGGCGATCGCGCGGCGACGTGATCACGGACCCACGGAGGATGACATGAACTACCTGTTCCTACTGGCGCAGCAGGCGGCCGAGGGTGAGGCCGCTGCGGCCGGCAGCGGTGAGGGAGGGGTCAGCTTCACGGACCCCAGCACCTGGGACTTCGACCCGCAGACCCTCACGGATCAGGCGCTCGCGCTCGGGAAGTCGCTCGTCGTCGCGATCCTCATCTTCCTGATCGGAAAGTGGGTGGCCGGGATCCTGACCAACGTCCTGCGCAGGGCGCTGCGGCGGGCCAAGGTCGAGGAGACGCTCGTCGGCTTCTTCGCCAACATCCTGCACGCGCTGCTGCTCGTCTTCGTGGTGCTGGCGGCCCTCGAGCAACTCGGCGTTGACACGACGTCGGCCTCGGCCATCATCGCCGCCGCCGGCCTGGCCGTCGGCTTCGCGTTGCAGGGCTCGCTCGGCAACTTCGCGGCTGGCGTCATGATGATCTTCTTCAAGCCGATTGCGGCCGGGGATCTGGTCAGCGCCGGCGGCACGTTCGGCGTCGTGCGCGAGATCACGCTGTTCGCGACGATCATCGACACCCCGGACGGCAAGAAGGTCATCGTGCCCAACAGCGGCGTCACCGGTGGCAACATCGAGAACTGGACGGCCAACGGCAAGATCCGCATCGACATGACGTTCGGGATCGGCTACGACGACGACATCGACAAGGCCAAGACCATCATGATGGAGGTCATTGAGAAGGACGCACGCGTCCTCGAGGACCCGGCCCCGACGGTGGCCATGGTGGCCCACGGCGACAGCAGTGTGAACTTCGTCTGCCGCCCCTGGGTCGATCCCGCCGACTACTGGGGCGTCTGGTTCGACACCCACGAGGCCGTCAAGAAGGCGTTCGACGCGCAGGGTGTGCAGATCCCGTTCCCGCAGCGCGACGTCCACCTGCATCAGATAGCCTGACAAGATGGCAGCCGGGGCCTGCGGCGCCGCCGCGCTGCGGGTCCCTGGCGTCCGCCATGTGACGAATCGGCGGGCGCAGCACGCGGAGCCTGCGCGGGCTCGGCGAGGCCGCGCACGCAGGTCTTTCGATCGTTGCGCACAAAAAGTTGGAACGGTTCCCGGGGTTCCCTACAGTCTCGGGGTTTCGCGCCGGTCCGGCGCGCCCAACCCTCGTCCGGAGGCCACGCAGCCTGTTCGCGGGCGCCCGCTCGCGGGTTCCCAATGGGTCCGACTCGGTCGGTCCATGAGGCTGGGTGGCGCTCGGAACGGTCGGTTCGGTGTGCCGAGCGGGCGTAGCTCAATGGTAGAGCGGTAGCCTTCCAAGCTACTCACGAGGGTTCGATTCCCTTCGCCCGCTCCAGCACCGGTCGTGCGGAGATGGCGATGGGGTGGACCGTCGGGAGCGGCGCAGAGGTTGCCGAAGAGTCTGCCGCGGTGTGCGGGGCGGTGTCGCCTTGCGCGAGTCGAGGAAGAGTCAACTCACAGTACCCCCTAACCCCTTTTCTCGGTGTCGAGCGGCCGGTTCGTCGCGCGGGGTGCCCGGAGTCTTGCTGCCGTAGCTCAGTGGTAGAGCACCTCCTTGGTAAGGAGGAGGTCATGGGTTCAAGTCCCATCGGCAGCTCCAGGCGGTCCGAGAAGGCGAGCGCTTTGCACGCAGGCGCGGTGTACGCAGGCACTGTGTACGCAGGCACCGTGTACGCAGGCACCGGGTGAAACGGGCAGTACAAGGGTCGGGCACTGCACAGGATGGAGATCGGAAGATGGCGAAGGAGACGTTCGTCCGCACCAAGCCCCACGTGAACGTGGGTACCATCGGCCACGTGGACCACGGCAAGACGACGCTCACGGCGTCGATCCTGAAGTGCCTCGAGTTCAAGGGCCTGGCGCGGTTCAAGGAGTACGCGGAGATCGCGAAGGGCGGCACGGTCCGCGACTCGAGCAAGACGGTGACCATCGCGGTCGCACACGTCGAGTACGAGTCGGAGGCCCGGCACTACGCCCACGTGGACTGCCCGGGTCACGCCGACTACGTGAAGAACATGATCACGGGCGCGGCGCAGATGGACGGCGCGATCCTCGTGGTCGACGCTTCCACGGGTCCCATGCCGCAGACGAAGGAGCACGTGCTGCTCGCTCGTCAGGTCGGTGTGCCCTACATCGTGGTGTTCCTCAACAAGTGCGACCTCGTCGATGACGACGAGTTGCTCGAACTCGTCGAACTCGAGGTTCGTGAGCTCCTCGACGCCTATGAGTTCCCTGGCGACGACACGCCCCTGATCCAGGGCGCATCTCTTCCGGCGCTCAACTGCGAGTCGGCGGACGACGCCGCGGCGAAGCCGATCTACGAGCTGATCGACGCACTCGACTCGTACATCCCGACGCCCGAGCGCGACATCGACAAGCCGTTCCTGATGCCGGTCGAGGACGTGTTCTCGATCAAGGGCCGCGGCACCGTCGCCACGGGCCGCATCGAGCGTGGCGTCGTCAAGATGGGCGAACCCGTCCAGATCATCGGGCTCATGGAGGAGCCGATCAACACGACCTGCACCGGCGTCGAGATGTTCCAGAAGACGCTCGACAAGGGCGAGGCCGGCGAGAACGTCGGCGTGCTCCTGCGCGGCGTTGACAAGAACGCCATCCAGCGCGGCATGGTCCTCGCGGCGCCCAAGTCGATCACCCCGCACAAGAAGTTCAAGTCGCAGGTCTACATCCTCTCGAAGGAGGAGGGCGGTCGCCACACGCACTTCGCCGCGGGCTATCGTCCGCAGTTCTACTTCCGCACGACCGACGTCACCGGTGGGGTCCTCGACCTGCACGGTGCCGAGATGGTGCTACCCGGCGACAACGTCGAGATGACGGTCGAACTGATCCAGCCGATCGCCATGGAGCAGGGCGTGCGCTTCGCCATCCGCGAGGGTGGCCGCACGGTCGGCGCGGGGCGCGTGACCGAGGTCCTCGAGTAGCACTCGATCATGGCCAAGGCACAGAACCGCGAGTGGGTGAGCCTGCAGTGTCCTGATTGCGGCAACCGGAACTACCGCAAGCCGCGACGGACCAGGGGCGAGTACAAGCTCAACATCTCCAAGTACTGCCCGGCGTGTCGCACGCACAAGGTGCACAAGGAGAAGAAGAAGTAGTGAGCAAGCGGCGCGGTCGGGGGGCGATCCCCGGCGGCGCCGACGAGCCGGCTCGAGGACGCTAGCTCAATTGGTAGAGCACCCGGTTCCAAACCGGGCGGTTGGGGGTTCGAGTCCCTCGCGTCCTGCCGGGTTGCGACGGCCGGGGCGCGATGTCGCGTAGATCGCATGGATTGGGATCGGACCGGTTGGGATCGGACGAGTTGGTGGTGGCCCGGTCGGCAGTGACCGGGGCGAGGCCCGGGAACGCCTGGGCCAGGTCGTCTGCGGGGGTCGCAGCGACGTCGGAGGGTGAGATCGGGCCGCAGCGGCCCGGTGCCGCCGTGGCGCGGAGGCGAGATCCAGCATGGAGACGTACAGGGCCGGACAGGCGAAGACGTCGCGGACGCTCGTGCTCCTCACGGGCATGTTCCTCATCGTGTGGGGTTCGATCTCCCTGCTCCTGTCCCTGCCGCAGCTCACGTCCGAGCTCGGCTGGGCCTGGAACGAGTTCAACATGTTCGGGGGGGCGCTGCCCGACCACGCGTGGATGATCGATCTCGTAATCGTCGAGACCAAGCTCGGCCCCGCGCTGACGATCGCCGTGCTGGTCGCCGCTGTCGGATCGTTCTCGTGGTGGAGGTTCCTGAGTCGTCCGAAGTGGGCGGACCTCCTGATCGAGATGGAGATCGAACTGAAGAAGGTGTCCTGGCCGGCAGCCTCGGATGCATGGCAGAGCACGCTCGTCGTGACGGCGTTCACGTTCGCCCTCGTGGGCATGATCCTCGTCTACGACCTCGTGATCCGGGGCATCCTCGAACTCATCGCGGGGGTCGCCTAGCGGCGGCACCGCCGCGGCGGGACGGAGAGAACCTTGAATTGGTACGTGCTGCGAGTCCAGAGCGGGCGTGAAGACCGCGTCGCCGAGAATCTGCGCAAGCGGATCAAGGCGTCGGGGTTGGACGAGAAGATCCCCCAGGTCCTCGTGCCCACCGAGACGGTCTCCGAGATCAAGGGCGGGAAGAAGCGGACGCGCAAGCGCAAGCTCTACCCCGGCTACATCATCTGTGAGATGGCCGCGGTCGAGGGCCAGATCGACGAGGACGTGTGGTTCCTGATCCGCGAGACCTCGGGCATCGGCGACTTCGTCGGGGCGCCCGGGCGCCCGGCGCCGATGGCGCCACGCGAGGTCCAGAGCGTCCTCGACACGATGGAACAGTCCGAGGAGAAGCCCAAGATCCAGATCCAGTTCGAGAAGGGCGAGTCCGTCAAGGTGAAGGAAGGCCCCTTCGAGAGTTTCGACGGGATCGTGGACGACGTGGACGCCGAGAAGGGGATGGTCAAGGTGATCGTCACGATCTTCGGCCGTCCGACCCCGGTCGAACTCGAGTACTGGCAGGTAGAGGCGATCTGAGCGGACGGCGCAGGCGCCGCGGAACGCGGCCCCTGCGCTGCCCCTCACCGGCGCGACACGCGCTCACTGGAGCAACAAGATGGCGAAGAAGGAAGTTACCGGAATGATCAAGCTGCAGATCCCGGGCGGGCAGGCGACCCCTGCGCCGCCGGTGGGGCCGGCGCTCGGTCAGCACGGCGTGAACATCGGCCAGTTCGTGAAGACGTTCAACGACCGCACGTCCGATCGCCCGGGGCTCGTGCTCCCGGTCGTGATCACGGTCTACAAGGCCCGCTCGTTCAACTTCATCATCAAGTCGCCGCCCGCGGCGGTGCTGCTGAAGCGCGCCGCGAGCCTGGCCAAGGGCGCCCAGACGCCCGGCACGGAGACGGTCGGCAAGGTCACGCGCGCCGATCTCGAGGAGATCGCGAAGATCAAGATGGAGGACCTCGGCGCGGCGTCGATGGACGCCGCCGTCCGCATGATCGCGGGCACGGCCCGCTCGGCCGGGATCGAGGTCGAAGGCTAGTCAAGAAGAGCATCGGTCTCGGGATCACGGTGGTCCCGAGAGTTTCGCGTCAGGACCCGGGCGTGCCACGCGGCGCCAACCCGGGGAGCGAGGTAGAAGATGGCAACTCGTTCCAAGCGCTACTCGGCAGCGCTGGCGCAGGCCGAACCGGCCAAGCGCTATCAAGTGCCCGAGGCGGTCTCGCTCATCAAGCAGATGGCGACCGCGAAGTTCGACGAGACCGTGGAGGTTTCTCTGCGTCTCGGCGTCGATCCCCGGAAGGGGGACCAGCAGGTGCGTGGCAGCGTCGTGCTGCCCCACGGCCTCGGTGGCCGGGCGCGTACCGTGCTCGTCTTCGCCGAGGGCGACAAGGCAGCGGAGGCCGAAGAGGCCGGCGCCGACTTCGTCGGTGGTGCGGACCTCGTGGACAAGATATCGGGAGGGTGGACCGACTTCGACGTCGCCGTCGCCGTCCCGGCGATGATGCGCCACGTGGGTAAGCTCGGTCGCGTTCTCGGTCCGCAGGGCAAGATGCCCTCGCCGAAGGCGGGTACCGTGACGAACGACGTCGCGGCGGCCGTCCAGGCCTACAAGGCAGGCAAGGTGGAGTACCGCGTCGATGCGGGCGCCAACGTTCATGGACCGGTCGGCAAGGCGAGCTTCGCCGCTGACAAACTGGTCGAGAACGTGACGGCGTTCGTGGACGCCGTGCGCGCCGCCAGGCCGCCCGCCGCGAAGGGCACGTACATCCGGCGCGTGTCCATCACGTCTTCGATGGGTCCGGGACTTCGGTTGGACATCGCGTAGGAGAGCCAGATGAGCAAGCAACTCAAGCGCTACCTGGCCTCTGACGTGAAGATGCGTCTCGGCGATGCCCGTGACGTCGTCGTCGTTCAGGTGGCCGGTCTGACCGCCGAGAAGTCGAACGATCTGCGTGGGAAGCTGCGCGCCGAGGGCGCGACGATGACCATGCTACGCAACCGGGTGGCCACGAAGGCCTTCGAGGATCTGGGCATGGATGGCCTGGGTGACGTCCTCGACGGCATGAGTGCGATCGCCCACGGCGAGGGCGAGGAGACGGTCCTGGCCGTCTCGCGCATCCTCGCGGACTGGACGAAGGCGAACAAGGCCGGCGGGATCAAGGTCCTCGGCGGCTTCATGGACGGCAAGGTGCTGGAAGCACAGGACGTGGCGACGCTCGCGACGCTGCCGACGCGCGATCAGCTCCTGTCCATGATCGCCTCGGCTGTCGTGGCCCCTATGCAGAACATCGCCGGTCAGGTCAGCGAGATGCTCGCGGGCGTGGCCCGTGCCGTCGGCGCTCTGGAAGAGCAGAGGGCCGCCGAGGGAGGGCCGCCGGAGCCGGCAGCGGAAACGACCGAGGCGACGGAGGCGGAGGCTGTGGAGCCTGCCGCCGACGCGGAGTCCGACGCGGAACCCGGCGCGGCGCAGGAGAACGCTCCCGAGGCCGCCCCGAAAGACGC
>JAJRVY010000087.1 GCA_024277065.1 Planctomycetota bacterium | reverse complement strand
TTGGACTTGATGAGGTAGCCGGCGGACCAGCAGCGGATCCACTCTCCGAGCGCGGCGAGGGCCAGCCCGACGGCCCACTCGAGGGGCGTGGGCGCGGCGAACCACACCAGCGCGAAGGCGAAGACCCAGACGACGGCGCGGCGCAGCCAGCCCAGGACGTCGGAGCGTGGGCCGGTCGGGCGCTCGTGCTTGGCGGCGGCGGGGGGCGTCTCGTCGGGCATTCTGTCTCCGGTTCGTGGCGTCGGCGGATTCTGGCCAGGGCGGTGGGATTCCGTCGCAGAAAGCGAGGGCCGCGTCCGGGCGCCAGGCGGGGTGCAGGCTGGCCCGCCGGCGCCCGGAGGGGTGATCGCGGCCGCCAGGGTGCGTTCGGGTTGACCGCAATGGGTCAACCCTACGCCGTTCGAGGCGTGGTGGGTGGGTCGTCGCGGGCGTGTCGTCGGCGGTCGTGTGAGGACGGGCGGGCGTGTCGGCGGGCGTGTCGGCGGGCGTGTCGGCGGGCGTGTCGGCGGGCGTGTCGGCGGGCGACGCGGTTGTCGGCGTTCGTGGGGGCGTTCGTGGGGGCAGGCGACGCGGCGTTCGTGGGGGCGGGACGTGGATCGCGCGGGGACGGGCGGTTCGGTGCGGTGCGGCGGGCCGTGGATTCGCGTCGGGGGCGGTTCGGTGGGGCGGGCGGTCGGTGGGGCGGGCGGTCGGTGGGGCGGGCGGTGCGGTGTGGCGGGCGGTCGGTGGGGCGGGCGGTCGGTGGGGCGGGCGGGTGGTTGGTGGGGGCGGGTGCGGATACGCGTGCGGTTCGTCGCGCCGTCGGGCCGGTGGTGTCGGATCTCGCGTGTCCCGGTGTAGGGGACGCCCATTGTGGCGTCCCCGGATGTCCCTGGTGGTGGGGGGTGCGGTGGTGTCGTCGCGGCGGCGCGGGTTGGTGGGGGGGCGCGGGGCGGACGGCGGAGGACGTGATCGGCGTCACGGAATCTGGCAAAGCGCGCGACGTTTCGCTGCATGTAATGGGGGGCCGGTCGCGCCGTGTGACCTCGGTCTCGGTTTTTGGCGGTGATGAAGGGAGACAGATTGTCATGAGGAGATTCGTTCTGGCGGGGGCTGTGGCCCTCGTCGCGTTCGCGTGCACCACGGCGCAGGCCGGCACGGTCGTGTACACGAGCAGCAGTGATTGGGAGAATCAGGTCGTCTCGTTCGACACCGAGGACTTCAACGACCCGACGCTCAACAGTGGGATCACGCTCGACTCCACC
This sequence comes from Planctomycetota bacterium, assembly GCA_024277065.1. GTDB lineage: Bacteria > Planctomycetota > JAJSAM01 > JAJSAM01 > JAJVHW01 > JAJRPF01. Next base: position 41,310 of record JAJRVY010000087.1, on the reverse strand, counting down.
GTTGGCAACGTCGATTCGAGCGCGCCCGACAAGTTCTGGGATCGACTCACCGGTTCGGGGTTCACCGTCTGGGAGTTCGACACCGCGCTGCGTGCGTGGGGTGGTACGTTCGACCTTGCCGGACCGGGGGGACCGGGGCAGAGCATCAACGTGTTCAACGGCAACTCCCTCGTCTTCGTGGGCAACATTCCGAACTCGACGTCCAACACGTTCTGGGGGTTCACGTCCACGACGGGGTTCACGAAGGTGAAGCTCATCGCGGGGAGCGCTCCTGGTGTCGCGGAGACGTACACGATGGACAACATGGTGTACGCGACGCAGGTCGTGCCGCTTCCTCCGGCCGCGTGGCTCGGCCTCGGGCTGCTGGGCACGATCGGCCTCGTCGGACGCCTGCGCCGGCGCCGTGCAATCGATCTTGCGTAGGCGCTGAGTTCGCGCGTACCGGGATCCCGGTCGCGCCAGTTCGACCCCGGTCGGCCACCTGGCCCGGCCGGGGTCACGTCGATTCCAGGCCGGCCGCCCCCCCCGCTCAGAAACTGAAGCCGAAGCTGAGGTGGAGGGCCCACTTGCGGCTGGCAGCGAAGCGGTGGCGGGGATTGTAGGCGAAGTCCAGGCGCAGGGGGCCGACGGGGAGGCGGTAGCGCAGGCCGACGCCGATGGCGGCGCCGGCGGGGGAGGAGATGTCCCAGCTATCCGGGGAGACCGTGCCGTAGTCGTAGAAGAGGGCGCCGTCGAGGTCGCGCCAGATGCTCCGGCGCAGTTCGACCGTGGCCATGGCCGAGGTCAGGCCGCCGAGCGGGTCGCCGCCGCGGTCCTTGGGGCCGAGCTCGCTCTCGCCGAAGGAGCGCACGCTGGTCTCTCCGCCCAGGAACAGCCGCTCCTGGATGGGCAGCGTCTTGCGGTCGCCCTGCACGTCACGGGTCGTGAAACGGAAACCGAAGGCCAGCACGGCGCTGCGGCCGACGTCCACGTAGCGGGACCAGTTGACCTTGGTCTCGAGGAAGTCCAGATCGGCCAGCAGGTTCTCGTCGGACCAGAAGAAGGAGACCTCGGAGAGCACGCCGTCCGTCGGGAAGAGCCGGTCGTCGCGCGTGTCGTGGCGCACGCCCGTGAACAGGCCGGCGGCTCGCGTGCGGTCCTCCTCCTCGCCCGCGATGCGCGCCTCGCGGTCGTCGGCGGTCTCGATCCGCATGCGGTACCCGACGAACACCGAGCCCGACTCGCCGAGACGCTGGCGTGCGGTGACGTCGCCTTCGAACGTCGTGCTGTCGTAGCTGGGCTCCTCGCGTTTCTAGAGGCGCGCTCCCACCGACAGCGTGCGGTCCTTGCCGAGGATGTAGCGGTCGGTGACACGCGACGTCACGCCCAGGCTCTTGGCGCTGCCGTGGGCGACGACGTCGAGGATGCGCGCGATGCCCATGAAGTTGCGGTCGCGGTAGCCCACCCAGCCTCGGATCTGCTCGTAGGAACCCCAGCCGCCACCCACCTCGAAGCTGCGCGCGTCCTTCTCCTCGACGACGAACGACAGGTCGCGCAGCTCGCCGTCCGCGCCGTCCGCGCCGGGCTCGTCCACGAGCTGCGAGGTGATGTTGACGGATCCGAACGCGCCCGTGTCGTAGAGCGCGTCGATGGCGTCGTTCAGCACCGACTGCCGCACGAGGTCACCGCCCGGCAGATCGATCAGGCTCTCCATGAATGCCGGCTTGCTGCGTTCGAGCCCGGCGATGTTCCAGCTTCGCACGAACTGGCGCACGCCGGCGTCGGCCTCGACGACGATCGTGGCCGTCGGCGGTCCCTCGCCGGCGTCGAGTTCCCAGCGGCCGGTCGCCTCGGCGAACTGGTAGCCCAACTCCCGCAGGCGTCCGCGCACGCGCGCCGCCGCGTCGGCGGCCAGGCGGCGGTGGAAGGGGGCGCCCCCGAGCGAGCGCAGGGTCGTGCGCAGCTCCTCGGGCAGTGGCTGCTCCGGATCACGGGGCACGACGTCCGCGCGCGACACCGTGAAGCGCCGGCCTTCCCTGATGGGGATGGCGACGTCCACCTCCGTCCGATCCTCGTTCCAGGTGGCGACGGGAGGACCGACGCGCACCCTGTGGTGGCCGCGCATGGCGTAGAGCGCCTCGATCTGCCCGACGGCCTCGTCGATCTGGCTGCGCCGGTACCAGCGGTCCTGGCGCAGCGAGAGCTGGAAGCGCTGGACGAGGAGCGCGCGGATGTCCTCGTCGGCGATGCGCCTGCGCCCGGGGAAGGTGACCTCGCCCAGTTCGGCGCGCGGCCCCTCGACGACGTGGAAGATGAGTTCGCTCGGGGCCTCCTCGCTGGGCAGGAGCTCGAACGTCACGCGGGCGTGGGCGTAGCCGCGGTCCGCCAGACCGTGCTCCATCGTGAAGGCGGCGTCGGACGCGGCCGCGGCGCGCAGGCGATCGCGGGCGAAGTCCCCGAGCTCGCGCGCGGCCAGGTCGTAGATGTCGGCCTCGGCGACGGCCTCCTCGCCGCGAATGTCCACCGTCACGCCGCCGATGTCGCGCGGGCCCGTGGACCGGCAGCCGCCGACGAGGATGACGAGGAGGCCCGCGAGGCTCGCGGGGAGCGGGAGCATCCCGCGTGCGCTCACCGGAACCGCACCCGCCACAGCACGCCTCCGGCGTAGTCCTCCCAGCGGTCGCGCTCGAAGCGCAGGTACCAGCCGTCGGCGACCTCCACCTCGGCCTCGACGGTGGCGATGCCGGACTCCGAGGTCTCGCGTCCGACGTAGACCTCGACGCGGTCCGTGAGGCGCTCCTCACCCGGGTTGCGCGGGCCCCCGAACCAGTCCATGGCGGCTGTGCCGAGTACGCTGCCGGCGCCTGCCAGCGCGCTGCTCTCGACCTGGCCCCGCCCGCTCTCGGTGACCGGCGGCGTACCCGTCGCGAGCAGCACGAGGGACTCCTCCTGCGTCAGTGGCGGGGACGTGGCGATGTGCACGCGCATGTTCGAGGCGCCGCCCGTGACCTGGACGTCGATGTAGTAGCCGCTGACACGCGCGTAGGCCGACGCCCGCAGCAGCGGATCGAACGGGTTCTCGGGCAGGAACGTCACCGTCGCCGAGTCCACCGTCAGGCGCGTGACCGGCAGGCGCACGGCGACGTCGCGGCACGTCACGCTGCCGATGGGTTGGGGCACGGCACCGGTGCCCCGCAGGCGCAGGTCGAGCGAGACGACGCCGAACGCGACGTTGTTGTCGATGCGGATGGAGTGGCTCGCCGTCACGTGCAGGTCGAGCCGCGTGGAGGCCCAGGGCTCGGTGGTGATGGCAAAAAGCTGGAACGCGCCACCCGCCTGACCCGTGCGGGGCGTGCCCCGTGTGGGATCGAGGGGCGCGGTGTACAAGGCATCCGTGACACGGGCGGTGCCGGCGACCCGCAGGCGCGAGAGGGGCCCGCGGACGTGCACGTCGAGGTCGGACCGCACGCGGACGTAGTGGGTGCGGACGATCTGGGCGTCCTCACCTCTGATCGCGAGGTCGAACTCGGGCTCTCCGTCGGCCGTGAGCGTCACCGTGCCGGTGGTGCTGACGGGCGCGTAGCCGAGGCGCGCCGTCAACTCGTCGATCGTGGCCGTGCGTCCCGCGATGGTGGCGCGCAGGCGGCCGCGGTCGAGCGGCGGCAGATCGTCCACGGCCTCGGCGGAGAGGTCGTCGGCGGCCAGCGTCCCGCTCCACCGCGGATGGCTCGGCGTGCCGCTGAGCGCGACGTCCAGGCGCAGCGAGCCGCCGACGCGGCGCAGCTCGTCGATCGGCGCGACGAGCACCGAGACGTCCGGGACGACCAGCTCGAGCGCGCCGCTCAGCGCCGCGTTCGGCAGCGCTTCGAGGCTGCCGAGGGGGTCGCGCCAGTCCACGGGGCCACTCACGTGCAGGCGTCCCGCGGCGCGCAGCGGGCCGCCCCCCCCGCCCTCGATGACGACGGTCGAGCCGTCCTCGCCCGCGGTCAGCGCGAAGACGGTCTCGCCGGCGAGGCGCGCGCGCTGGACGTCATCCACTTACCAGGCGAGATCGAGCACGCGGACGCTGCCGCGCAGGTCCACGCCGTCGGCGTCGAGCTCGACCGACGCGGACGCGGCGCGCACGCCGGCCACGCCGAGGCGCGCCAGCCAGGGGCCCGGGGACGCCGAGCGCGCCGCGACGTGCAGCGCCGCGCGCCGCGCCGGCACGCGCGTGGCCCCCGCCTCGCCGAGCACCCACGGCGCGTAGCCGCGTGCGCTCATCTGCAGCAGCGCCCCCGCCGCGATCTCGCAGCGCGACACCTCGAGCCCGTCCGCGTCCTGCCGCGCGGCGATGTCGAGGCGGCCCACCTCACTGTCCCACGCCAGCCGCGGGACCTCGGCCGACAGCGTCCCCGCGGGCGCGTCCGGATCGCCGGCCAGCGCGATGCGCGCCGTTAGGCGTCCGGCGGCGGCGCGCGAGAGCAGCGCCAGATCGAGGTCCTGCGCCGCCGCGTTCAAGTGCGCATCGGCGCCGCGCACGAGATCGCCGCGCACGCGACCGCCGAGCACGTCGGCGTCGAAGCCGGCGACCGCGACGCGCTCGCGGCCGAGCGTCACGGCGAGCGGCGCGCGCAGGCGCAGCGGAAGCGCTTCCGCCGGGCTGTTCGTGAGCCCGAACGCGGCCGGATCGAAGTCCACGTCGAGGCGCGTGAGCGTCAGCGCGACCCCGTCGCCGCCCAGCCGCGCGTCGCCCGCGGCGTGCACCGCGCCATAGGGCGTCTGCGCCGTGATCTCGGGAAGCTGCGCCCGGCCGTCCGCGGCGGAGAGGCGCACGGTGACGTCGCGCAGGGCTTGGCCCACGGCGACGATCTCCTCGGCCCCGAGCGTCAGTTCCAGGGCGGCGTCCTCCCACTCCTGCCCGGCCTCGCGGCGCAGCGAGCCCTCGGCTGCGAAGCCGCCGGAGACGCCCTCGAGGGCGGGCACCAAGCGCGCCAGCTCCGCGACGTCCGGCACCTCGATCGAGAAGCCCGGGAGGTGGACGCTCTGCGCCCGGAGATGCGCCGTGCCCGCGGCCTCGAAGCGGCCCAGCCCGCCGTCCACGAGGACGCGCTCGACGTCCAGGAGCGGGCCGTCCAGCGCCACGGCGGCCGTGACGGCGCCGAGGGGGGCGCCGGCGACGATGAGGTCCGCGGCGTCCACGCGCGCGCGAACGCGCACGTCGTCCGGCCAGCCGTCGCGGGGCAGGCTCGCGTCGGCGCGCAGGCTGCCCTCCAGCGTGCCCGCGGCGTGGAGCGTGCCGGCGAGTTGCGGGAGCTGCTCGGAGACGACGGCGAGCGACGTCAGCGCGGCGAGGTCGGGCACGTCGAGCTCGAACGAGGCGTCGCGCAGCGTGACGTCGCGTAGCCCGAACGAGCCCGTGGCGGTCGCGCGGCCGAAGTCGGTGCGCGCCTCGAGCGCGGCGACGTGGACGACGCCGCGCTCGAGGGAGCCCTCCACGCGCAGGCGCAGGGCGCGGTACTCGCCGAGCGTGACGTCCACCGCCTCCGCGGTGGCGCTGATCCGCGGCGCCGCGGGCGTGCCGCCGCAGCGCGCCGTGACGCGGAGGCTCCCGCCGATCTGGGGCGCTGTCTGGGGCACGGTCTGGGGCAGCCCGCTGTCGCCGGAGAGGAGCGCGGCGGCCTCGGCGGCGTCCACGTCCGCCGTGACGTCCAGGGCGAGCGTGGCGGCGCGCCAGTCCGTGATGTCGCCCGGCGGCAGGCCCAGCGTGCCTGTCGCGTCGGCGCGCGAGGCGGGCGTCTCGACGCGCAGCGCGGCGACGGTGACGGCGCTGCGCGACGCACTGGGGCAGTCGAGTAGAAGGGCCGTCGGTCCCGCCGCGGGGAGCAGGCCGGGCGGGATCTCGTGGCCCAGGCGGCGCGCCAGATCGGCCACGTCGGGCGCCGCCGCACGCAGGCCGGCGAGCTCCCAGGACGCGAGGTCGTCGAGGTCATCGATGTCATCGATGTGCAGTTCGTCGATCTCCAGCGACGCCGCGCCGAGCGTGGCGCGCACGCCGCGCACGCGCGCGGCGAGGCGGGCGCGCCAGGTCAGGACGACGTCCGCGTCCACGAGCACCGGGGGCGGCCCGGACGCCGTACCGAGGGCCTCGGCCAGCAGATCACGGACGGCCGCGGGCAGCTTGGAGAGATCCACCTGCGCGAGCGTCGCGGTCAGCGTCTCGCGCTCGATACGCAGGTCGATGTCGCCGCCGGCGCGCATCGCCACGTCCACGCGGGCGCCCTCGGCGGTGCGCGTGATCGTCGCGCTGAGGACCTCGAGGTCGCCGAGCGCGAACGGTTCCTCGATCTGCACGGAGTTCTCGTCCCGAACGAGGCCCAGGGTCAGGCGGTCCTGGCGCAGCTCCCGCCCGTCGGACTCGACGGCGATGTCCTCGAAGTCGAATTCGACGTGGCCCGGCCGCGGGCGCCGCACGTCCAGGCGCGTGGCGAGGCGCAGGCGGTCGGTGCGCAGTTCGATGCGACCCCGGACGCGGGCGCTCGGCAGGTCCGGCGGGATGGCGTCGAGGATGTCCGCGAGGGGGGTGTCGCTCGCCTCGCGGCCGGAGGCGCCCTCGATGCCGGAAGTCTCCGCGGCGTTCGCGGCGCCCTTGAAGTAGAGCGCGGCGTCGAGGCCCGTGATCGCGACGTCGTCGAGCCCGGCGAGGGGGTCGCGCAGGACGTCCAGGAGGCGGTAGCGCACGGCGATGCGCGCGGCGCTCGCGCGGCGCACGGCGTCCTCGTCCGTGAGGTCCGGGGCGCGCACGTCGAGGAGCGTCATGTCCGAGATCCACCCGCCCTCGATCGCGCCGATGGTCACGCGCGTGCCGACGACGGCGGAGATCTCGTCCTCGAGGGCTCTGCGCACGAGGCCGCCGAAGAGCGGCCCGCGCAGCAGGTAGAGCCCTGCGGTGAGTGCCACGACGAGGGTCGCGATCCGGCCGAGCCGGCGCAGCAGACGACGCTTGCGTGGGGTGCTCATCGAGGGCTGGAGGCTACCGCGCGGGAACCTCACTGCCGCGCGCTACCTACCGCGCGCTACCCTCGGGCGTCATGCGCAGGCGACTCCACGGCGAGGGCGAACTCCGCGCGGCTCTCGCCGCGGGCGAGGAGGTGCGGCTCGTGCTCGTGCGGCAGGGGTGCGGCGCGCCGGCGGTGGCGGCGGCCGTCGCCGCGGCGCGAGAGGCCGGCGCGCCGGTGCGCGAGTCCTCCCCGGCCGTGCTGCGGCGGTTCTCGCCGGGGGCGCCCGAGGACGTGCTGGCGCTCGTCGGACCGCCCGTGCGCGCGGATCTCGCCGGTCTGATGGCGCGGCCGGGAGCGGTGTGGCTGCTCGCGGGCGTCGCGTACCCCGGCAACGCGGGCTTCGCGATTCGCACGGCCGAGGTCTCGGGCGCCGCGGGCATCGTGCTGGACGGCCCGCTGGTCGGCGCCGGGCGCCGGGCGGCGCTGCGGGCCTCGATGCGTGCGGACCGGCTGTTTCCGGTGCTGTGGCGGGACGCGGACGCGGTGCTGGCGGCCGCCCGCGCGGCCGGGCGCCGCGTCGTGGTGCTCGAGGACGCCGGCGGCGCCGCGCCGTGGGACGCCGACCTGCGCGGCGAGATCCTGGTGGTCGTCGGCGGCGAGCGCGACGGCGTTGCGCCGGGCGTGCTGGCTGCGGCGGACGAGCGCGTGTGCGTGCCGATGGCGGGCTTCATCCCGTCGTACAACGTGCAGGCCGCCGTGGCCGCGCTGGCCGCCGAACTCCTGCGCCGCCGGCTGCCGCATCCCCCGCGCTGATTCCATCGCGCATGGCAGCGGCGCCGGTTGGCGCGGCTACCATGATGGGAGCCCGCGACGCGCGGCGCCGCTCATGCTTGCCCGAATGCTCCGCTGTCTCGCCGCTGCCTCGTGCCTCTGCACCGTCGGCGGAGCGTCCGTGGCCGGCGCCGGCGACGCGATCGAGGCGGCGCTCGACTGGGAGGGGGGCCCGCCGGTCGCGACGTTGCCGGGGACGCTCGAGCTCTCGTTCGCGGCGGGCACGGGCCTCGAGGCCCCGGCGGGGGCGCTGGACCCGCGCTTCGGCCGCGTCCCGCTGCGCGCGGCGCCGGGCGGTGGCGTGACGGTCGCGGTGGACCTGGCGCCGGGGCGCGAGCGCCTCTGGGTGGACACGGACCTCGACGGCGAGCTCATCGACGAGCAGCCCGCGCTGTGGCGTCGCGAGGGGCTGCGCTGGACTGCGAAGGCCGTCGTGGACGTCCCGCAGGGCGCGGCCACGGTGCGCGTGCCGCTGCGGATGTGGCGCGGCGCGCTGCGCCCCGACGACGAATTCCTCTACGAGGCCGCCGTCCATCGTCTGGGCGTCGTGGCTGTGGGCGACGCCCTGGCTCTCGTCGCGCTCGCGGACGGCGACGGGGACCTGCGCTTCACGCCCGATGGCGCGGACCGTGCCTACGTCGATCTGAACGGCGACGGGGTGCTCGATGCCCGGCCCGGATCGCCCGAGTCGCTGCCGCTCGGCGGCACGATCGCGCTCGCGGACGGCCGCCGCCTGCGGCTCGACGCGGCGCCGGACGGGGCGCGCGTCGTACTCTACGAAGCGCCGCCGAGCGAACACGCGGAACTGCCCGTGGCCGGCGCGCCCGTCGCGCCGCCCGCGGAGGACTTCGCCACGCTCTTTGCGCGCTTCGACGAGGAGCGCGGCGCGCCGGCGACGCGTCGCGCGGCGACGGTACGCAAGATCGGCGCGCTCGGCACCGTCGAGGCGCTGCTGCTGCTCGACCACGCGGCGCGCAGCGACGTGGACATGGCGGTGCGGGAGATCGCGGTGGAGGCCCTCGGCAACCCGGCGTACGTCGGCCACGGGGGCGAGCGCGTGGTGGCCCTTGCCCGCGGTACCTCGTCGCGCATCGTCGCCGCGGCGATCCGGGCGCTGCACCAGATGGCGTACCCCGAGCGCCTGCCCGTCTATGCCGCACTCCTCGATGCGAGGTCCACGCGCGTCGTCGAGGAGGCGGCGCTGCATCTCGCGGCCATCGACTCGGCTCCGGCGCGGGCGGCCATCGTGCGCGCCGTCTCGACGCGCCTCGAGTCCGAGATGCGGCTGGCGGCCTACCGCGGCGCGCGGCGCGGGCCGCTGGGCGTGCCCGCGCAGGCGGTCGCGGCGGCGGCGGCCGACACGGCCCTGCCACTGCGCATGATGGCCCTGCGCGACGCGCAGGAGAGCCGCGATCCGTGCGCTCGCAAGTTCCTGCACGCGGCCTCGGCGCGGCTCGCTCCGGGCGACGACGGACGCCAGCTCCTGCCGCTCCTCGGGCGCTGCGGCGACGCGGCGTGCATCGACCGCATCATCGGCATCGGCGCGACGCGCTCGCCGCGCGGCGCGCTGGCGCTGCTGGTGCGGATGGACGACGCGGTGACCACGCGCCAGCTCGTCGCCGCGCTCGGCGCGGAGCGGGCGGACGACCGCGCGTTCGCCGCGGAGGCGCTCGCCGCGCGCAGCAGCGCGCAGGCCGCCGGTCGTCTGCTCGAACTGCTCGAGAACGAACGCGCCACCATCGTGCGCGAGGCGCTCCTCACCGCGCTCAGCGATCTCGGCGACACGCGCGTCATCGCGGCACTCGAGCGGGCGACGGGCGCGGACGGCGGGGGCGGTACGCGCGCGTTTCTCGGCGCCCTCGCGACGCCATGGGTGCGCGGCGTTCCCGAGGCGCAGTCCGCGCTGCGCCTGGCGCTGCGTGAGGACTCCTGGAAGGTGCGCGTCCTGGCTCTCGAGACGATTGCGGCGTGCGGGGAGTCGGCGCTCCTGCCGCAGGTGCATGATGCGCTGCGCGGCGAGCATCGCCTGGTGCGCGTCGCGGCGGCGCAGACGCTCGGCGACCTGCGCGAGCGGCGTTCGGCGCGCGTCCTCGTCACGGCGCTGCGCGCGGAGCGCAACCAACACGTCCGCGCGGCGATCGGGGCGGCGCTGTTCCGGCTGACCGGCGTCAATCTCTACGACGACGTGGATCTGTGGTCGCGCTGGTGGAGCGAGAACGGCGACACGTTCGTGATGCCGGCGGTGATCCCCACGCTCCCGCCCGCGGCGGTCGCCGGCACGAGCGCGCCCGAGCCGCCGAAGTTCTACGGCATCCCGCTCGAGACCGACTCGGTGGTGTTCGTCATCGACCAGTCGGGCAGCATGGGCGGCGGCGGCTCGCCGTTCCGGACGCCGGGCGGGCTGAACGGATCGAAGTGGGAGACGGCGGTGCGCGAACTGCTGCGCGCGGTCGAGCAGCTCGAGGACGGCACGCAGGTCAACGTGATCCTGTTCGAGACGGGCGTGCGCTCGTGGCGGCGCGCCCCGCAGCGGCTCTCCGCGGGCACGCGCTCGTCGCTGAAGCGCTATCTCGGCAAGCTGGGGCCCAGCGGCGCGACGAACCTCTACGACGCGCTCGAACGCGCGCTGCGGACGCCGCGCATCGAGACGATCGTGCTGCTCTCGGACGGCGCGCCGACCGACGGGCGGTTCATCGACGACGCGTCGATCCTCGCGGGCGTGCACAGCATGAACAAGCGCCGCGGCATCGTGATCCACACGGTCTCGATCGGCGGCGGCTCGCCCCTCCTGCGCCGCATCGCGACGCAGAACGACGGCGAGTACGTGACGAAGTAGAGCGCGGCGGCGGCGGCCCGGCCTCGCGTGTTCCGTCGCACGCAGGTCGGGCCGGCGGCGGCGCGACCCCAGCGTCTCCCGTCCATGGCAGGGGACGCCCTACGTGGCGTCCCCGAACGTCCCGCATACGTCTCGAGCGTGTTAGTTGCGCTCGAGCGTGTTAGTTGCGGCCGTCCCTCGGGGGTTCGTGGTGGCTGGTGCGAGGGCTTAGACTGCCGTCGTGGGTGACGACGAGCAGCATGACGACCGACCGCGGGGGTACGACGGGGCACACCGCCGGGCCGAGCGCCTGGCGTCCGACAGCGAGGAGACCGAGCGGCTGCTGACGCGGGCCATGTCCAAGGCGCAGCGCGTGCGCAACGTGGGGCGCGTCAAGGGCTTCTGGAGCGATCTCACGACGCTGCTGCGGCTCGTCCGGGCACGCATCTCGGGGCGCTACACGGAACTGCCCTGGCGCGCGCTCGTCTCGGCCATCACCGGGATCGTCTACTTCGTCAACCCGCTCGACGTCCTGCCCGACGTGATCCCGTTCCTCGGGTACGTCGATGACGCGGCCGTCCTGGCCTTCGTGCTGCGCATGATCGCGGGCGATCTGGCCCGCTTCCGCGCGTGGGAAGCCGCGGGCGGAGAGCCGGCGGACGAGGGATCGCCGCCGCTGCCGGAAGGCAGCGAGTAGGTGCCCCGCTTGAGCACGAGCGCGCGGTGGCGGCTACCGGTCGTCGTGGGGGTCGTGGCGCTGGCGCTGCGGCTGTGGGTGCTGTTCGAGGAGCGGGCGGGCAACCCGCTCTTCCGGCTCGCGATCCTCGATGACGGGCAGTACCTCGACCTCGCCGCGGCGTACGCGGACGGCTCTCCGGCGCGGCCCTGGTTCCTGGCGCCGCTCTACCCCTATCTTCTCAGCGTCGTCGCGGCGTCCGCCCGGCCGAGCATGCTCGCCGCCTCGCTGCTGAACGTCGTGGCCGGCACGCTCACGGCTGTCTGCGCGGCGCTGGCGGCGCGGGATCTCGTCGGGCGCGGGACGGGCGACCGCGCGGGCGGACTCGCGGGGTGGCTCGCGGGCGGCGCGCTCGCGCTCTCCGGGACGTTCGTCTTCCACGACGCCCTGCCCGGCCAGGAACCGCTGCTCTGCCTGCTTCACGTCGCCGCCTTCTGGGCGGGCCTGCGCTGGCTGCGCAGTGGATCGCCGCCGGCGGCGGGCGCCGCCGGGCTCGCGGCGGGCGTCGCCTCGATGGGGCGGGCCACGTCGCTCGGTATCGCCGTCGCCGCCGCGGCGCTGGCCCTCACCCGCCTGCGCCCGGCGCGGCGCGCACTCCCCGGACTCGCGGCGCTGCTCCTCGGCCTGGCCGTCGTCCTCGTGCCCGCTGCGCTGCGCAACCGCAGCGTGGCCGGCGATCTCACGCCGTTTCCGTGGTCCGGCGGCGTCAACCTCTACGTCGCCAACGGTCCCGACGCGCGCGCCGAGACGGCCTTCGTCGCGCGCGAACTGGGGTTCTCGCCGGCGGAGATGGAGGTGAACGCGCGGCGCATCGCCGAGGCCGCCGCGGGGCGCGCGCTGGCGCCCTCGGAGATCTCCTCGTACTGGGCGCGGCGCACGCGCGAGGACAGCGGCGGCGCAGCGGCGCTGGCCGCGCACCTCGCGCGCAAGGCGGCGCTCTTCTTCGCCGCCGGCGAGTACGGCAGCAACCACTACGCACCGCTCGAGCGGCGCTTCTCGCTCTGGCTGCGGCTGGTGCCGGTGTCGTCGTGGTGGCTGCTCGTGCTCGGCGCCGGCGGCTGGTGGATCGTGCGTCGGCGCCTCCCCGCCGCCGACCTCGCCGCGCTGACGGTGCTCATGACGTGGGGCGCGCTGACCGTCGTCTATCCGGTCTCGCGCTACCGCCTGCCGATCGTGCCGCTGGCCGCGATCCTCGCCGCCGCGGGCATCGCGGAGATCGTTGTGCGCGGCGCCGCCATCCCGCGCCGGCGCCGCGTCGTCGCCGCCGCGCTGGTCGCGGCATGCGCCGCGCTGGCGCTCGGGCACGCGTTCGTACGCACGCCGCCCTCGCCGATCGCCAGCTACACCAACGTCGGCTCGGCGCTGGCGCGCGAGGGGCGGGGCGCCGAGGCCGAGGAGGTCCTGCGCGAGGGCCTCGCCGAGCGCCCCGGCGACGGCCCGGCACGGCTGGCCCTCGGTCGCGTGCTGATGCTGCGCGGCGACCACGCCGGGGCTCTCGAGCAGTTCGCGCTCTCCGAGAAGGACCCGCGCACGCAGTGGGCGGCGGGCGTCCCCGCGGTTCTCTGCCTGGTCGAGACGGGGCAGATCGCGCGCGCCGAGGGCGTCGGGGCGCTGCTCGCGCAGCGTCTGCCGCAGGATCCCGCGCTGCGTGGCGAGATGCTGGCGTGGTGGGCGCTCGCGGCGGCGGCGCGGGGGGACACACGGGCGGCGGGCGAGCGTCTGGCGGCGGCGCGGCGCCTGGCGCCGGGGCTGCCCGCGGTGGCCGAGGCCGAGCGCCGTCTGTCCGCCCCGCGCTGACCGTGACTCCGTTCACACGCGGGGCGCGTTCGCGAGCGCGAAACATGCTCGCCCTCCGTCTCGCCTTGGGCCGTCCGCAGGGCGGTGGGACGATGCGTGGCCGTTCCCAAGGAGAGCCTCGATGTCCGCTGAGAAACCCGCCGCACCCCACACGCTCGACGGCCTCTTCCGGCCCCGTTCCGTCGCGGTGATCGGCGCCTCGCGCCGCCCCGGCAGCCTGGGGCGCTCGCTCCTGCGCAACCTCTTCCTCTTCGAGTTCGAGGGCAAGGTCTTCCCCGTCAACCCGCGCGCCGACGTGATCCTGTCGTCCAAGGCCTATCGCAGCGTGCTGGAGATCCCCGACGACGTGGACCTGGCGATCATCATCGTGCCGCGCGACCACACCCTGCGCGCCCTCGAGGAGTGCGGGTTGAAGGGCGTCAAGGGCGTCGTCGTGATCAGCTCGGGCTTCCGCGAGGTGGGCGGCGAGGGGCTCGAGCGCGAGCGCCGCGCCGTCGAGATCTGTCGCCGCTACGGCATGCGCATGATCGGCCCCAACTGCATGGGCATCATCAACACCGAGGAGGGCGTGCGTCTCAATGCGACGTTCAGTCCGACGATGCCGCGGCCCGGCAGGATCGGTTTCCTCTCGCAGTCCGGCGCGATGGGCGTGGCGATCCTGAACCACGCGCGTTCGCTGGGACTCGGCATCTCGATGTTCGCGTCGATGGGCAACAAGGCCGACGTCTCGGGCAACGACCTGCTCGAGTACTGGGAGGGCGACGAGGGCACGCGCCTCGTGCTCATGTACCTCGAGAGCTTCGGCAACCCGCGCAAGTTCACGCAGATCGCGCGGCGCCTGACGCGCAAGAAGCCGGTCATCGCCGTCAAGTCCGGGCGCACGGCGGCGGGGGCCGCCGCGGCGGCGTCGCACACCGGCGCGCTCGCCGGCTCGGACGTGGCCGTCGATGCCCTGCTCAGCCAGTGCGGCGTGCTGCGTGCGGACTCCGTCGAGGACCTCTTCGACATGGCGCTGGCGTTCACGTCGCAGTCGCTCCCGCGCGGCAACCGCGTCGCCGTGCTCACCGACGCCGGCGGCCCGGCGATCATGGCCACCGACGCGCTGCCCTCGGCGGGGCTGGTGATGGCCGAGCTCTCCGCGGAGACCAAGGCCGCGCTGGCCGCGGACCTGTCGCCGGACGCGTCGGTCAAGAACCCCATCGACATGCTCGGCCACAGCAACCACATCGACTACGCGCGTTGCCTGGACCTGGTACTCGCCGACGTCAACGTCGATGCCGTGATCGCGCTCTACGTGCCGCCGGTCGCCGACGAGGCGATCCCGGTGGCGCGGGCCATCGCCGACGGCTCCGGGACCTCGGACAAGCCCGTGCTCTGCGTCTTCATGGCACGCGACGAGGTGCTCGACAGTGTGAAGCGCGAGTTCGGAGCGCGGCTGCCGATCTACGAGTTCCCCGAGTCCGCCGTGCAGGCGCTCGGGGCGATGGTGCGCTACGAGGCGATGCTCGAGCGCGACCCGGGCACGACGCCGGTCTTCGACGTCGATCGCGAGACGGCGGCGGGCGTCTTCCGCGCCGTGAAGGACGGGGACCGCAAGAACCTCACGCTCGACGAGTCGCGCCAGGTGTTCGAGGCCTACGGCATCCCCTTCGCGAAGTCCCGGCTCTGCCGCTCCCGCGAGGAGTTGGCCGAACTCGCCGGGGACGTGGGCTACCCGATGGTCATTAAGATCACGTCACCGGACATCATCCACAAGACCGACGTGGGCGGCGTCATCGCCGGCATCCGCTCGTTCGAGGAGGCGCAGGACGCGTTCGACCGCGTGATGGCGCGCGCCGAGGCGCTGGTGCCCGCGCCGCGCATCGACGGCGTGCTGCTGCAGGAGATGCGCGAGAACGCGCAGGAGATGATCGTCGGTGTCACGACGGACCTGAACTTCGGTCCGCTGCTGATGGCGGGACTCGGCGGAATCTTCGTCGAGGTGCTCAAGGACGTCGCGTTCCGCATCCATCCGATCACCGATCGCGACGCGAGCGCGATGATCGAGGGCCTGCGCGGCGCGCCGCTGCTGCGCGGTCTGCGAGGGCGCCCGCCGCTCTGCGTGGACGCCTACGTCGATGCGCTGCTGCGTGTGTCGCAGCTCGTCTCGGACCACGAGTGCATCCTCGAACTGGACATCAACCCGTTCATGGTGGCCGTTGAAGCCGAGCAGTGCATGGCGGTGGACGGGCGCATCCGCATCGACCCCGAGCTGCTGTGACCGGCCCCGTGAAGCAACAGGACGGCGCCGGGTCTCCCCGGCGCCGCCTGCGCTATTCCCGATCCTCGTGACGTCTTCCGGCGCCTCTCCATCGCTCCGGAAGCACCCGCTGGTTCGCACGTCCAGCACTCGCGGTCGTTCCCGTTGGACTCTGCCGGGGCTCTTGCGAGCCTCTGTACCCTTAGATGGGAGGCCACGCGGCGCGCCGACACGAACTCTGAACCAAGTCCGAAGTGGTGCCCGAGGAGGCCGCGTGCGAGACCGCAGGGAGCCCGTCAGCGGCCCTTGGCGAGCAGCACGAACGCCTTGCGATAGCGCTCGAGGGCGCGCTCGCGGGCCTTCTGGGCGGCGGCGTAGGAGATGCCGAGGCGCGTTGCCTCGTCCTCGAGCGTGAGCCCGTCGGCCTGCCCGCGGACGAGCTCGGCGTCGCGTGGCAGGAGGAGCGTGAGCGTCTCCTCGGCGAGCCGCAGGCGGTCGGCGCGGTCGGCGCGCGTGACGGGGCCGGCGATGCGGGCGGCGGGCTCGCGCACGGCTCCCGGCGCGCGGCCGTCGCCGCTCGTCAGCCGCAGGAGCCGCTCGGGGCGCCGCTTCGACGCGGTCCAATACGCACGACGGTCCGAGAGATGGCCGCGGGCGATGCGCAGCACCCAGGCCTCGAACTCCGGGTGGCTGCGGTACTCGAAGCGCGCGGCCTGGGCGATCGCCTGCATGTGGACGCCTTGGACGAGGTCGTCCTCGGTCTCGTGGCGCAGGCACAGGCCGCCGTGGCGGCGCACGAAGCCGAGCAGCACGTTGCGATGCGCGCCGAGCAGGGGTGACAGATCGCCGGGTTTCACTCCCGTTCAGTGTCGCCGCGGCGGAGCACGAGGCGAAAGCCGTTCTCGTCGCCGGCGAAGTCCGGCGCGAAGCCCAGTCCGCCCCAGACCTTGAAGAACTCGCGTGGCGCCCGGGCCCACGAGCCGCCCGAGACCCGCCGCAGCCCCTTTTCCTCGTCCCACCAGGCGTCGGTCCACTCCCACGCGCTGCCCGAGAGGTCGAAGACGCCGTAGACGGACTCGTCGCGCGGGTATCCGAGCACGGGCTCGATGCGCGCCGCGGCGCGCGAGAAGCAGCCGTTGGCCCACTTGGGGTGGAAGCGGTTGCCGTAGACGAACAGGCGATCGGCCGTCGGCTGTGCGGCGTGCGTCCACTCGCGAAGCGTCGGCAGCGCCGCGACGAAGGGCTCGCCGCGGCTGCGGGCGCGCCGCGTCCACCAACGGCAGTACGCCGCGGCGTCCTCGAACGAGATGCCGGTCACGGGCCAGTCCGGGCGCCCGTCGTCCGGCAGGCCGTAGCGTCCCGCGGCGTTCCGCGGCCAGTGACCGCCCGCGCCCTCCGTGGCGCGGTTGCGGGGATAGAGGATCGGGCGCTCTGCCGCGTCGATGGCCGCGCGTGACTCCTCCGAGTTCAAGAAGACGAGGTACTCCGCCGCCGTCACCTCGCGTTCCTGGATCCAGTACGACGCCACGTTGCTGGTCGCGGGTGGTGCGATGCGCACGAAGCCCGCGGGAGTCGTGCCGGCGGGGAGCAGCCTGACGGTGACGTCGGCGTCGCTTTCGCCGCGGAGGGAGATCACGACGCGGCTCTCCTCGTGGCCCGGCGCGCGCGTGACGATCAGTACGGCGCCCGAGGGGCACTCGACGCCGGCGGGCACGAGCGCCTCGGCTCCCGCCACCCATTCGAGGGGCTGCGTCGTCAGGCGCAGCGCGGCCCCCGGCCGCAGCCGCAGCGTCGCGCGGCCGCTGCGCCGCAGGACCTCGACCGGGACCTTGCCCGTGACCTCTCCGGTGACCGCGGTCCCGGACCGGTCCCCGGCTAGCCGCGCGCGCTGCTCGCTCCACGTCGCCGGCGCTGGCGCGTGGCCGTCCACGCTCAGGATCAGGTCGCCCGCGTCGAGGCCGCCTCCCGAGGTCACGGCGCGAAACGCCCAGGCGCCCGGAGGCAGCGTGGGCTCGCCGCCGATCGGGACGGGGACGAGGCGTGGCTCGCCGCCCGGCGCGATCTCCGATAGCAGCTCCCAGCGGAAGAGGCGCGCGGTCGCGCCCGGCGTGTCGCAGCGCACGCGGACGCGCGCGGTGCCCTGGAGCTGCGCGGCGAGCTCGTCCGTCGGTGACAGCGCCAGTGCGAGCCGGCGATAGAACGTCGCCGTGTCGTCGTCGTGGATCGTGCGCGCCTCGCGCCAGCGTTCGACGTAGAGCGACGCGCGCACGTCGTCGAGGCCGGCCATCCCCGGTCGCAACCTCTCGGCGCGGCGCAACGCGGACAGCACGGCGTGGAACTCGGCCTCGCGCTCCCGCCGGCTGGTGTGCACGCGGCGTCCGGCGTCCGCGAACGCGACCTCGTCCTCGGCCGTCATGTGGCGGCTCTCGAGCAGCCCGTCGAGATGGCGATAGAGTTCCTCGGCCGTGCGGGAGTCCTCGCAGAGCGTGCGGAAGTCGCGGACGCCGCTCCGCGCCTCCTCCAGAGCCTCGGACGCCGCGCGGCGCCGACGCAGGTTCTCCGCCCCGAAGGCACCGATGACGGCCAGCGCGCCGATGACGAGGGCCGCCGTCGCCGCCGGGTGTCGTCGCGCCAGTTTCACCGCGCGGCGCACGGGGCCCGGCCGGCGGGCCTCGATGGGCCGGATCTCGAGGACCGCGCGCAGGTCGGCCGCGAGGGCCGTCGCCGAGGCGTAGCGTCGCCCCGGGTTGCGCTCCATCGCCACCTGGAGCACGGTCTCGAGGTCGCGGGGCAGGTCGCGGCGTAGCCGCCGCGCGGGTTGCGCGGCGTGGCCCATCACGCGCTCTGCGGTGTCCATCTCGGATGCTCCGTCGAAGGGCTGCACGCCGGTCAGGGCCTCGTAGAGTACGACGCCGAGGGAGTAGACGTCCGCGCGCCCGTCGGCCTCGACGTCGCCCTTGGGGCGGAGCTGTTCCGGAGCTGCGTAGGCGGCGGTGCCGAGGAAGCCGCCGGCCACGGTCAGCCGTGACGTGCCCTCCTCGGCGGCGATCCCGAAGTCCAGGAGGATGGCGTTGCCGTCAGGCCCGATGCGCACGTTCGAGGGCTTGACGTCGCGGTGCACGACGCCCACCTGGTGCGCCGCGTCGAGGGCGCCCGCGACCTGGATCGCCCAGCGCACGGCCATCGCCACCGCGAGCGGGCGGCGCTCCTCCGCGGCGCGGGCGATGACCTCGTCCAGGCCCTCGCCCTCGACGTACTCCATGGCGAGGAAGCGCACGCCGCCCTCCTCGCCGACGCCGAAGATGGTGACGATGCCCGGGTGCCGCAGCCGCGCGACGACCTGCGCCTCGCGCTCGAAGCGCGCCGCCTGCGTGGCCGAGCCCTGGAACTCCGGGCGCAGGACCTTCAGCGCGACGAGACGCCCGAGGCGCTCCTCGACGCCGAGGTAGACCATCCCCATGCCGCCCTCGTCGAGGCGCCGCAGGACGCGGTAGGGCCCGAGGCGAATGAACGGCAGGTCGTCGCTCGCGGCGGCGGTCCCCACGGCGCGCCGCGCGGCGTCGTGCAGGGCGTGCAGGCGCCCGAGCAACTCCGCGTCATCGACTCCGTGCTGCGCGACGTACTCCGCCGGCGGCGCCGCCCGTCCCGCCAGCGCGGCCTCGACGTACGCGTCGTAGAGGTCGTCGCGCGACGGCTGCGGCGGGTCGTGATCTGTCACGCGACCAGTATCGAAGAGCACGCCGCCCCCGCGAGGCCGGAATCGCGGCGCAGGGGGCAGCGGGCGTCATGTCGTCGCCACCAGGGACGCTCGGGGGCGGCACGTAGGCCGCCCCCTACGGCGGGATGCGCGGGGGCGGACGATCCTCGTGGGACCGCGGCGACGGCGGGCGGGGGAGCACGGCTGCGGCGGGCGGCGGAGCATCGTCGTGGCCGGATGGTCGCGCGCCGACGGCCTGTACGGCGGTCGGCGCCGGCAGCCGTTTCGCGCCGTAGGGGGGACGCTACGTCGTCCCCCCGGATGTCCTGAGACCGCCGCGAATGCGCCTCTCGGTCGCCGCGACCGCATGGCGGAGGTCGGGCGCCTTCTCAGGTCAGGTCGAGCAGGCGGGCGAGGCCGCCGCCTCCGGCGCCGTCGGCGATGCGCGCGAGCAGCGCCCAGTTCTGGGCCACGAAGCCCTGCGAGTGGGCGATGTGGTTGCGCAGCTTGGCCCACTCCTTCATGCGCTGTTCGGCGACACGGCGCGACGAGTGCTCGAACGAGCGGCGCACGTCCTCGTGCCGGAAGGCGAGGTTCGAGACGTCGTGGAACTGCAGGCACTCCAGCAGGGGCACGTCCTCGCCGCGCCGCTGTCGCTCGACCTGCAGCTCGTGGGCCCGTGCCGTGCGCGCCGGCGAGAGGATCACCGTCCATGCGTCGCCGGGATGGCGCCGCGCCACGACGCCGCGCAGCGCCGTCTCGATCAGGGTGACGATCCCGAACACCCACATGCGCCCGGGGGCCTTCTCGATGTCGTCGCGCGTGACGATCCCGGACACGCCGCCCAAGGTTGACACGAACGCCCGCGGATGCGCGTCCAGGGCGCGGATGGACTCGTGCAGCGGCATGTCGTGGGCGAGAACCTGCCCCTCCTCGATGAACTGCACGTCCGGCGAGCGCGCCGGCTCGACGTAGCCCATGACGACGCCCTCGGCGCGGGCGCCGATGACCGCGAAGCCGCGGCTCTGCGCGAGCCGCACGAACTCCTCGTGGGGCGTCCCGGCGTCGAGCGAGACGAGCGACTCGGCGATGGCGCCGACGGTGATGTCGCGCAGCAGCAGGTTGTGCAGGCTGGCGTAGGCCGAGGGCGTCACGGACATCGGGGACTCACGCGCGATCCGCCGCGTCGCTCGCGTGGCTCTCGATGAACAACCGGAACGCCTCTTTGGCCTCCGGTGACGCCAGACGCCCGGCGAACACCTCGATCTCGGTGCCGAGCACGTCCTCGAGCGTCTCGCGCAGACTGGCGCGCAGCAATTCGCGCGTCGCGGCCACGGCTGCTGCGGGTCGTGCGGCCAGCGCCGCGGCGCGCTCGAGCGCGCGATCGCGCACGGCCTCGTGGGGCAGCACTTCGTTGACGATGCCGGCCTCCCGCGCGCGGTGCGCGCTGAAGGGCTCGCCCAGCAGCAGCAGCTCCGATGCCCGCTGCAGACCCGCGACGCGTGGCAGGAGGTAGGAGGACGCCGCCTCCGGCGAGAGGCCCAGGTTGACGAAGGGGAGCTGGAAGCGCGCGTCCTCGGACGCGTACACGAGGTCGCAGTGCAGCAGCATCGTGCACCCGATGCCGACCGCGGGCCCCTCGACGGCCGCCACGAGCGGCTTGTCGCACGCGACGAGTCCGTAGAGGAAGCGCACGGCGGGGCTGTGCTCGCCCGACGGCGGGGCGTCCAGGAAGTCGCGCAGATCGTTGCCCGCCGTGAACGCGCCGCCGGCGCCCTGGAGCACGATGACGCGCACGCCGTCGTCGTGGTTCGCGTCGTGCAGCGCCGCCGTGAGCGCGCTGTACATGTCCGCCGTGAACGCGTTGAGCTTCTCCGGCCGGTCGAACGTGAGGGCGCGCACGGCGCCGTGGTCCGCGATCAGGATTCCCATGCGGCTCCTCCGCTCCTCCGCTCTCAGGCGTCTTCGGCGACGGTGCCCGAGGCGTCGTAGTGCGCCGGGAACATGCGGCGCTCGACGGCCTCGATGACGATGTGCAGCACCTTGATGTGGATCTCCTGGATGCGATCCGACGTCGTCGCGCGGGGCACCACGACGGCGATGTCGCAGAGGGCCGCCGCGGCGCCGCCGCCCTTGCCGAGCAGCCCGATCACCGTGACGCCGCGCGCCCGCGCCTCCTCGCACGCGGCGATCACGTTGGGCGACGCGCCGCTCGTCGAGAGCACGACGAGCAGATCGCCCGCCCTGCCGTAGGCCTCGACCATGCGCGCGAACACGCGCTCGTAGCCGAAGTCGTTGGCGATGCACGTCAGGTGCCCGGGGTCGCTGAAGGCCATGGCCGGCAGCGCCGCGCGGTCGCCGCGGAAGCGGCCCGTCCACTCCTCGGCGAAGTGCATGGCGTCGCACATGCTGCCGCCGTTGCCGCAGGAGAAGAGGCGCCCCCCCGACGTCAGCGTGGCGTGCGCCGCAGCGGCGAAGGCCTCGACGGCCGCCAGGCACGCGGCGTCGGCGACGAACGCGTCGAGGGTCGCCGCGGCGTCCGCGAACGCGCGGCGGATCGGATCGCTGTCGGTCATGGAACGAAGGTAGGGGCCCGCGCAAGAACAACTTCCGGGATTCGGTCGGCTGCGACGGCGCATGGCGGCGTTGCCTCTCCTCCCCGACTCGGCTCCGCAATGAGTCGCGTCGTCGAGGCGCCTTGCCCTGCACCGTCTCGCTCGCCCTCGGTCCCAGGAACTTGCTCTTGCGCGAACCCCGGCGCGCGGGCAGGGCTGGCCCGAGTTTCGCGCTCGTCGCCGTCTCTGATCGAATCCACGCCATGTGGAACCGAGCCCGCGTCGCCGTTGCCGTCCTGCTGCTCCTGGTCGGCCCGTCCGTCTTCCCCACGAGCGCCCTCGCGCAGGATGCCGGGGCCGAGAAGCCGCTGCCCGCCGAGCGCGCGTCACCGCGCGCGACGGGCGCGACGTTCGTGCGCGCGGTCAACGACGTGGCGCAGGAGCGCGTCCCGGACCTCGCCGCGGCGCGCAGCCGCGCGCTGGAGTGCCTCGACCTCGGGGGGGCGGGGAGCGACGCCCGCGCCGCGGAGGGCTGGCAGCTCGCGCTCTCGCTGAAGAGCGTGCTCGACTACAACGGCCGCATCGAGTGGGGCGACTGGCCCGACGCCGCCGCGATCGGGACCTCGCGCACCTGGTCGCTCATGACGGCCAAGGGCGCCGTGACCCTCGAGCGGCAGCCGGGTGGCTGGCGCTTCACGGCCGAGACCCTCGCGCGCGTCACGGCCATGGACATGGCGTTCGAGGCGTCGGGAGTCGAGCGCTACGCGTCGCGCTCGATCGGCGACCGCGTGACCGCGCGCTTCCCGCAACTCGCCGGCCGCGTGCTGTTCCTGCAGCACTGGCAGTGGCTCGGACTCGCGCTGCTGCTCGTGCTCGCGTGGTTCATGCACAGGATCATCGCCTACTTCGTCGCGAGTGTGATCGGCGGCGTGCTCGGGCGGCGGGGCTGGCTCGAGAAGGCCGCTGCGGCGGCGCGCAACGCCGGGCGCGCCGTGGGGCTGTTCGGCGTCGCGGCGCTGTTCGCGTTGCTGGGACCGCTGCTGGAACTGCCCGTCGTGCCCGTCGATCTGAACAAGTGGCTGGTCGAGATCGCGGCCAAGCTGTTCGCGTCGGTGGGCGCCGTCCTGATCCTCTACCGCATCGCCGACGTCGTTGCGGCACGACTCGCCGAGGCGGCGGCCGAGACCGAGTCGCGGCTCGACGACCAGCTCGTGCCGCTCGTCCGCAAGAGCCTCAAGATCCTCGTCACGGTCATGGGCGTCCTGTTCATCCTCGACAACCTCGAGGCGGACATCTGGTCGCTGCTCGCGGGCGCGGGCGTCGCGGGCGTCGCGGTGGCCTTCGCCGCCCAGGACACGATCCGCAACCTGTTCGGGTCCGTGACGGTCTTTCTCGACCGCCCGTTCCAGGTGGGGGACTGGGTGATCCTCGGTGGCGTCGAGGGCACCGTCGAGGAGGTGGGCTTCCGCTCGACGCGCGTGCGCACCTTCTACAACTCGCTCGTCAGCGTCCCGAACAGCAAGCTCGTGGACGGCATCGTGGACAACATGGGGCTGCGCCGCTACCGCCGCTTCAAGACCACGCTCGGCATCCGCTACGACACGCCACCGCGGCGCATCGAGGCCTTCTGCCACGGCATGCGCGAGATCGTGCGCGCCAACGAGCACATGCGGCACGACTACTTCGAGATCTACCTGAACGACTGGGGCGCGTCGTCCTTGAACATCCTCGTGTACGTCTTCTTCGAGGTGCCGGACTGGGACGCGGAACTGCGCGAGCGGCAGAATTTCATGCTCGAGGTGCTGCGGCTGGCCGAAGAGCTGGGCGTCGGGTTCGCGTTCCCGACCCAGACGCTCGAGATCGAGAGCACGCCGCAGAACCGGCTGTCGGCGCCCGAGCGCCGCAGCGACGACGATCTGGCGGCGATCGTGGCGCGCTTCCGCAAGGGCGGCGGCGCCTCGCGGCCGGGCGGCACCGAGCGCTTCTCGTCGCGCGAGCGCGCCGCAGGCGAGGAGGAGGCGCGCGGGGGCGAGTAGCGGGGGCCCGGTCGCAGGGACCCGGTAGCAGGGCTTGCGGGCGGGATCGGTCGCGGGCGCCGCGTCTGCTTCCGCTCCCGCCGCGCGTGTCGCCGCGGTACAACGGCGCCATGAACCACCTCGATCCGTTCCCCGGTCCGATGGTCGCTGCCGTGCGCGCCGCGAGCCGCATCTGTCGCCGCGTGCAGGCCGAACTCGGGGAGTCCGACTCGATCGAGAAGGACGACCGCTCGCCGGTGACGGTCGCCGACCTGGCGGGGCAGGCGCTCGTGGCGCGGCGACTGTGCGATGCCTTCCCGCACCTGCCGCTCGTCGGCGAGGAGGACAGCGGTGATCTGCGGCGCCGGCCCGCGCTGCTCGAGCGCGTCGTCGCGTGCGTGCGCACGGAATGGACCGCCGCCGCCGAGGCGGCCGTGCTCGAGGCCATTGACCTCGGCTCGGAGGAGGGCGGACCCGAGGGGCGCTATTTCACGGTCGATCCCATCGACGGCACCAAGGGCTTCCTGCGCGGCGACCAGTACGCCGTCGCGCTGGCGCTGGTCGAGAACGGCGCGCCGGCGATTGGCGTCCTGGGGTGCCCGAACCTCGCGCACCCGGACGGCTCGCAGGGCCTCGTCCTCTTGGCCGTGCGCGGCCGCGGCACGCGCGTGCTGCCGCTCGACGGCGAGGGAGCGGACGGCGGGAGCGCGCCGTGCGCCGTCTCGGACCTCGAGGACTCCGAGGCCATCCGCATGTGCGAGTCCGTGGAAGCGGCGCACACGGCGCAGGGCGAGTCGGCCGTCGTCGCCAAGGAACTGGGGATCATGGCGCGCCCCGTGCGCATCGACAGCCAGGCCAAGTACGCGGTGCTGGCTCTCGGCGGCGCGGAACTCTATCTGCGCATCCCCACGAACCCCCGCCGCCGCGAGAAGATCTGGGACCACGCCGCGGGTTCGATCGTCGTCACCGAGGCCGGTGGCGCCGTCACCGACCTCGACGGCGTCCCCCTCGACTTCGGCCGCGGTCGCACGCTCTCGATCAACCGCGGCATCGTGGCCACGAACGGCCGCGTCCACGACAAGGTCCTGCGCGCCTTGCGCGGCCTGCGGGGGTAGCGTTCACGGCGTCTGCCGCCGCAAACGCCGCGCCCGCTGTCTCTCTCTGGCCGCTCCGCGGTCGGCGGGACAGCCGTCATGCCGGCCCTGGCCCCACCGCTCTCGCGTACCCCGATGTAGGGGCCGGGCAATGTCCCGGCCCCGAATGTTCGATCACCGCCCCGGCAGTCATGTACGTCGCGAGACGTCACGACAGCCGAACGCGCACGGGACCTGCGGGTTGACCACAATGGGTCAACCCTACACCGGGGGTCGCGAGGGCGAACCGGGCACGCAGGACGACGCCCGCAGAGCGCCCGGCCGACGCCGCGGTCTGTCGCACGCACCGGCGGCCGCCGTCACGCCGGGGTCCGCCGAACGTGCGGGGGGCCAGCGTCACGCCGGGGTCCGCCGAACGTGCGGGGGGCCGCCGTCACGCCGGGGTCCGCCGAACGCACCGGGGGCCAGCGTCACGCCGGGGGCCGCCGTCATGCCGTGGGCCGTCGCTCGGGCGCTACTCGACCTTGCGGCGGGGCGGGGGGCGCACGAACTCGGCGCCCGGAATGCGCACCACGGGGAATACGTCGCCGGGGACGCAGTCGTCGAAGTGGCCCCAGCGCGCGAGGCCGTCGTCGCTGTGCGGTTCGAGCAGGTAGATCGCGAGGTCGGCGAGCGGCTGCGCCATCGAGACGACGTGGTCGTCCGCCTCGACGGTGACGGTCGCCGTCTCGCGGCGCACGTGCAGCACGGTCTCCTCGCGTGGCTCGCGGCCCACGTCGGGGCTGCGCGTCTTCTCCCGCGAGAGCACGTGGTAGCACTCGACCTGGCGCTCGCCCGCGAAGTGCCCCTCCGACTCGCCGGCGCGCTCGACCACGATGTTGTGGGCGCGCAGCAGCCTCGCGACGTCCTCGCGGGCGCCGGGGAATGCGTAGGCCCGCGGCCTGCGGACCGAGGTCTCGGGCAGGAAGCGCGCCAGGAACTGACACTGCCAAAATGTCAGTTCGCCCTCGGTGAGCTTGCGCGCGCGCATCTCGTCCGCGTTCCAGGCGGCGATCTCGGTCTGCCACAGGGGGTAGCAGGGATAGTCGTGGACAAGGGTGCCCTCGGCCGTGCGGCGGGGCACGCCGTAGTCGATGCCGATTACGTCGTCCGGCTGCGGCGCCCGCCCGCGGGCGATGGTGTCGGCGGCCGCCCGCGCGCAGACGGCGACGATCTCGCGGCCGCGCAGGGCCGTCTGCTCGATGATCTCGACGAACACCTCGTACGTCGCGCGGATGCGTTCCTCGAACGGCGCGTACGCGTACGCCTCGAGCAGGATGTCGAGGCGGCCCGTGAGCCCGCGGTAGTGGCTGCCGTAGCGCGGGAGCGCGGGGTACGTCTCCCAACCCTTGGCGGGGTCGTCGTTGTCGCGGAAGTTGCCGTAGAACCATGTACGCAGGCCCGTGCGGTGCAGCAGTCCCTGCTCGACGGCCGGCAGCAGGCGATCACGCGTGTAGAGGATGGGCTCGGGCGGGCCCGACAGCAGCGTGTGCGCCGTGTCGTAGGTCAGCGCGTAGGCGTGCGGGGAGCCGTTAGAGGTGTGGGAGTCCACGAAGACGTGGGGGTTCCACGCACCGAACAGCGCCGAGAGCAGCCGCGTCTCGGGCGCCTCCATCTTCATGTAATCACGGTTGAGGTTGAGCCCCTGCCCGGTGTAGCGCGTGCCGACGCCGTGCTCGGGCCCCGCCTGCCCGCCCATCAGGCTCAGGTCGATCACGCGGTTGGCCACGTCGATGCGGTCGTTGCCGTCAGCGTTGTAGATGGGCACGATCACGAGTGTGGCATCGACGGCGAGGCGCGCCTGATCGCCGAGCGTGATGTCCCGCGCCAGCATCAGCGCCGCCTCCTTGCCCTCGACCTCGCCCGCGTGGATGTTGCAGAGGATCAGCACGATCGGCCGCCCGTCGCGGTCCGCCGCCTCGTGCGCGTCCTGCGGCGTGAAGTGCCCGCCTGACGACAGTACCAGCACGGGCAGTTCGCGGCCTTCGGGCGTCCTGCCCATGGACTGCACGTCGAGCGTGCGCGTGCCGGCGGCGTCGGAGCGGCACCGCAGCTCGTCCACGAACGCGACGACGTCCGCGTGCAGTGACGTGCGGCGGTGGCCGCTCGCCTCGGCCACGGTCAGGAGCGGCGAGGGCGGTGGGGTGTCGGACAAGGCGCGGGCCTCCGGGTTCAGCCCGCGGCCGGGTGGCAGGCTTCGAGATGGTCGGCAAGTTCGTCCACGTGCTCCGCCGTCATGAGCGGGTTCACGAACAGGGCGCGGAAGACGCGTCCTCCCGAGCTCGGGCAGAGGTTGATCATCCAGCGTCCCGACGCGTTGACCCGCGTGCGCGTAGCCTCGGCCAGCGCGTCCGGGTCGCCGCCGCCGACGGGGCGCATGCAGACGACCCACGTCTCGGGCTCGTGCGCCAGCTCGTAGTGCGCCGAGGCCGCCATGCGATCACGGAAGCGCAGCGTCAGTGCGCGGGCGTGATCGACGTGGGCGCGCAGGCCCGACTCCCCCTTCGCCTTCCACAGTAGCCAGAGCGACAGGGCGAGGAAGGGCTTGCCGCAGTACAGCGAACGCAGCCCGAGGTCGGCCTGTTCGCGCGGCGCGTCGAGGTCGCGGAAGAGGTAGCCGCCGCCGTGGTCGGGGCGCAGCACGTCGAGCGCCGCTGCGTCGCGGACGAGGAGGTGTGACAGCGACACCGGGGCGCCGAGGCCCTTGTGGGCGTCCCACGTCAGGCTGTCCGCGTGGCTCACCGCGGCGCGGAAGCGCTCACGGTCGCTGCCGAGCAGGCCGAGGGCGCCCCACGCGCCGTCCGCGTGCAGCCAGACAGCGCGCTCGCCGATCACCGCGCGGATGTCCGCCACCGGATCGAGCGAGCCCGCCACGGTCGTGCCGAGCGTGGCGTTGACGAAGAACGGCACCAGCCCGCGGTCTTCGGCGGTGGCGAGCGCGGCCGCGAGCGCGGCGGGGTCCATGCGGTCGCCCGCATCCACGCCGACCTCGAACACCTGGTCCGGCCGCACGCCGCAGAAATCGGCGCCTTTGGGGATGGAATAGTGCGCGGCCTCGGACGTGAAGGCCGCGAGCCGCGGCAGTACGTCGCGGCCCAGACGGTCCGTGGCCCGCCGGCGAGCCAGGTACACGGCGAGGTAGTTCGAGAACGAGCCCGCCGGGGTCAACGTGCCGTCGGCGAGCGCCGTGTCCCACGGCAACTGCCGCAGCAGCCAGGTCGTTACCGCCGTCTCCATCTCGGACGGCAGCGGCGCCACCTCGCGCGTCGAGATCGTGTTGTTCGGGAAGATCCCCAGGAACGCGCCCGCGAGGGCCTCTTCCTCGACGCCCGAGAAGAGCTGGTTCTGGAAGCGCGGCGAGCGGCCGTTGACGAGGTGACGGTCCATGAGCGCGGTGAGCTGCTCGCGGAGCGCGCCCGCATCGGCGCCCTGCGCGGGGTAGGAGCTCACCATCGCGCGCTCGCCGTCGGACAGCGTCGTCGCCGCGGCGTGCGTCGCGCCGAACGCTGGAGCGTCGCCGTCCTCCGGCACGCGATCGAGCACGTAGCGGAGCGCCCAGCGCAGGAACGGGATGTCGGCGCCCATCCGCCCAGTTTCCGCGATGCGCCGCCGCCGCCGCCGCTTTCCTCAGGGCGGCTGCGGTGCTGCGGGGATACGGCGGGTGTGCTCGGCGACGGCGCAGTCGAGGCTCGAAGTCGGATGGTCTGCTCGCGCGCGGCGGTGGCGCGGCCGGGCCGCCGACTCCTCGAGCCTGTTAGTTGCGCTCGAGCCTGTTAGTTGCGGCCGTCCCTCTGGCGGAGAGACTGGGGGGGTGAACATTTTGCTGCTCCTGGATGCCGACCGCGTTGCGGCGGGGCGTTTCCGTGTCGGCGGCGCCCGTGCGCGGCATGTGCGGGAGGTGCTGGGGCTCTGTGTGGGGGACCGGCTGCGCGCCGGGCTGCTGGACGGGCCGGTGGGCCGGGCGAAGATCGTCGCGGTGGGGGAGGCCGAGATCGTGCTCGACGTGGATCTCGCCGGGCCGCCGCCGGCGCCCTCGGGCGTGGATCTCGTGCTCGCCATGCCGCGTCCGAAGATGCTGCGCCGCCTGCTGCCGCAGATCGCGGCCATGGGGATCGACTCGCTCGTGCTCCTGCGCACATGGCGCGTCGCCAAGCCGTACCTCTCGGCGCACATCCTGCAGCCGGCCGTGTACCGGCCGCTGCTGCACGAGGGTCTCATGCAGGGCCGCTCGACACGGGAGCCGCAGGTGCGCGTCGAGTCCCTGTTCCGGCCCTACGTCGAGGACCGCGTGGCCCAGGAATTCGCGGGGGCGCGCTGCATCGTGGCGCATCCCGCGGCGCCGACGCCGCTCGACGCCGCGGGGCTCCACGGGACGGCGCGCGTCGCGCTCGCGATCGGTCCCGAGGGCGGTCTCCTGCCCTTCGAGGTCGAGCTGCTGGCCGCGGCCGGGTTCCTGCCCGTGACGATGGGCGAGCGGACGCTCCGCGTGGACACGGCGGCGGTGGCGCTGCTGGCGCAGATCGACGTCCTGCGCCGCCGCGGTGCGGCCGCCGAGTGACCACCGCGCGCGAATCCGCCGCGACGCGGCCCGTCCGTGGGACATTCGCGGCGTGAACCCCCTCGCCCCCTACGAGTCCTCGATCGCCGAGCGCTATCACGAGGAGACCAAGTACAGCGAGGAGGGGCTGCGCCGCGAGGCGCTCGCAGGTCCGCAGCTCGACCGGTCGGACCAGCCCGTGCCGTTCCATCGCCTGCCCGGCGAACGGCTGCTGCTCCCCGCGGAGGGCATCCCGATCCAGCGCCCCGGGGCCGAGATCGCCGCGCTGCCCCGCGCGCCCGCCGGCCGCGTGGACTTCGAATCCCTGGCACGCATCCTCTGGTTCACCAACGGCTGCACACGCATCGTCCGCATGCCCGGCGGCATGCACCATTTCCGCGCGGCGCCGTCGGCCGGAGCGATGTACCCGACCGAGGTCTACGTCGTCGTGCGCGACGTTCCAGGGCTTGCGCCGGGTGCCTACGACTACCAGATCCTCGACCACTCGCTCGTCCGCGTCCGTGAGGGAGACGCCACCGAGGGGCTGCGCGCGGCGGCGTTCGGGCACCCTGCCGTCGAGGCCGCGGACGCGCTCGTCGTGCTGACCGGCGTCTGGCGGCGGAGTTCGTGGCGCTACCGCGAGCGCGGCTACCGGCGGGCGCTGCTCGACTCGGGCCACGTGCTCGGGAACCTCGTGCTCACGGCCGCCGAGAACGGGTTGACGGCGCTGCCGCTGGGGTCCTTCCGCGACGAGCTGCTCGAGAACCTGCTGGGCCTCGACGCCGTCGTCGAGGGGCCGCTGGCGCTCGTCCCGCTCGTGGCGCCGCGTTTCGCGGCCGCTCTGACGAGCGTCCCGCCGCGGCGCTCCGAGACCGTCGAGTGGCACAAGGCGCTCGCGCGCGTCGGCGACCGCCTTCCGATGGACGCGCCCGAGCGAATCATCGCCGCGCTGCACGTCGCCGGGCGGCTGGATGCCGAGGCGGCGACGATCTCCGGCGCGGCGGTCAGCGCGGCCGGCGCGCCGCAGGGCGCCCTCGCCGTCGATGCGGACGTCGGGCCGACCGCCTGGGACGACGGCGTCACGGTCACCGAGACGATCGCCACGCGGCGCAGCACGCGTCGTTTCGCCCCGGAGCCCGTCCCGCGCGACGGCCTGCTCCGCGCGCTGGTGTTTGCCGCGAGCGCACCGCGCGAGGCGCTCTTCGCAGCGGAGCTGCTGCGCACCTACGTCGTGTCGCTCGACGTCGTCGGCCTGCCGCCAGGGTGCTACCTGTTCGAGCCGCAGGAGCGCGTCCTGCGCGAACTGAGCCGGGGCCCGCTCACGGCGCAGATCCTGCACCTCGGACTCGGGCAGGAGATCTTCGTGCACGCCGGGGTGGTCGTCGTGCACACCGTTGATCTGACGCGCGCGGTGGAGCGTCACGGCGACCGCGTCTACCGTCTGCTGCACCTCGACGCCGGGCACCTCGGCGAGCGCCTCAACCTGGCCGCGCTGCGCGAGGGGCTCGGCGTCTCGGGCTGTGGCGGCTACTACGACGACGAGATGAACCGCGCGCTGCACATCCCCGAGAACCAGGCCGTCGTCTACATCACCTGCCTCGGCCTCCCCGCCTGACCAGGCTCAGAGCGTGAGCAGGAATCCCACGCGGCGCCGAGCACGCGGTTTGCGCGTGTGAGTCGCCGGACGAGCGTCTCGCGGCGACGGGCACCGCACGCACGCTCGTTGTCTCCGAGCAACGAGCGCAAACCGCGCGCCAGTAAGCTGTTACGCCCGGCGGTCCCGCTGCGGCGTTGGTGCTCCTCCATGACTCGCTCCATTGAGTCGGGTTCGTCGCGCCGCCTTGCAGCGAACCCGTCGGACGCAATCGGCGCGCACCCGGGATTCCTGCTCACGCTCTCAGAGGGCGGATTGCGCCGCGCACCAGAACTCGTCCGGCAGGCACCGCAGCACGCGCGTGCGTCAGGCTTCCTGCCAGCGGCGCAGGGCGGCCTCGACGAACTCGCGTTTGCCGGGGTCCGCGACGCGGTCGGCGAGCGGGCGCGCGGCGAGGGCGTCGCCCGCGAGCAGCGCCGCCGTCATGTCCAGCCAGGCGACCATCTGTGGCAGGCGCCGGCGCGCGTCCTTGCCGCCCGCGAAGTCCGTCACGTGGGCCGGCTCGCCGCGCTGCTGGGCGATGCGCGTGCGATCGACGGCGAGTTCGCCCGCGGCGGCGTCGCCGGCTTCCTTCGCGAGGCGCTCGGCCAACTCCGCGGCGGCGTCCACGTCGCCCAGCGCGAGGAGCATCTCGAGCTCGGCGTCGTCCAGGTCCGGAGGCGTCGGCGAGACCTTGCGCAGCGCGCCGACGAGCTCGCCGTAGTCGCCGCACGAGCAGTGCATGCGCAGCCAGCGCGCGGCGGCGCGCGCGGGCTCGCCGCGGCCGAAGCCCGATGCCGGGACGGCGGGCGCCGCGGGGTGCTCGCGCAGCTTGTAGTGGGCCATCTCCAGGCCGCACTCGATGGCGTACCAGACCGACGGCAGGTCCGGGCCGCGGGGCGCCGCGGCGAGGCGCTCGGTCTCGGTGAGCCGCAGGGCCATGGTGTAGAGCGGCGCATGGCGCGTGTCGATCACGGCGCGGACGGTGTCCTCGGCGTCCTTGCGGCGCCCGGCGGCGATGCGCGACAGCGCGCGGTAGCCGGCACGCAGGCCGCCGAGGGACTCCACCGCGGTGGCCGGCAGCGCGACGCCTGCGGCCTCGTCCAGGCGCCCGGCCTCGGCCAGTGTCTGCGCCAGCCACAGTGCCGGGGCCGGCGCGGCGCCGTCGTCGGCGTGGGCGCGCCGGGCCTCGGCGACGGCGTCGTCGTGGCGGCCCAGCCGTGACAGGCACTCGGCGCGGCGGAAACGGGCGATCACACCGCCCGGCGACGGTCCGGCGAGCGGCAGCAGCGCTCTCGCGGCCTCCTCGAGACGGGAGCGTTCGAGCAGACCCACGGCGGCGGCGAGCGAGGCGGCCATCACGGGAGGCTACCGCCCGCGGCCCCCATCCTCGATGATGCGCTACCGTGAGCCCGCGCTACGTCCTCGGATTGAACAAGTACGACCACGACGTCGCCGCGGTGCTGCTCTGCGACGGGCTCCCGGTGGCGGGGATCTGCAAGGAGCGGCTCACGCGTGAGAAGAACGCCGCCGGGGCGCCGGACGTGGCCGCGGGCTACTGTCTCAAGGCGGCGGGCATCCGGCTCGGCGACGTGGACGTGGTCGTCCAGAACTCGTACGCGCTGCGCGTGCCCGAGCTCGAGTACGATCTCCTGTCGCGCGTCCACGCGCTGCACCTGTCGGCCGCCGAGCGCGATCTCGCGCTGCGCTCGCCGCTCTTCCTCGACGGCGCCGCGCTCACGATCTCGCATCACCTGGCGCACGCCTACAGCGCGTTCGCCCCGAGCCCGTTCGACGAGGGCGCGGTGATGGTCGTGGACGGCGTCGGCAGCCACCGCCGCGACGTGCTCGAGACGATCCCCGGCGGCGACGCCGGCCACGACTGCGATCGCGAGTCCGAGTCGTACTACGTCTTCCGCGGGACGGCGCTCGAGTGTGTCGCGAAGGAGTGGCTGCCGGCCACCCCCGGCGTGCTGTCCGAGGACTTCACGAAGCTGCCCGGGCTCGGCGCGATGTACTCGCGCGTCAGCGAGTACGTGTTCGGCGACTGGAACAGGTGCGGCGAGGTGATGGGGCTGGCGGCCCACGGGGCGCCGCGCCGCGACCTGCCGCCGCTCATGGGCTTTTGCGACGGCCGGACGTGGGCGCGGCGTCGCTGGCCGGACTTCCTGCGGCACCCCTGGATCGAGCCGGAGGGCGCCGCAGCGGACGCCGCCGCCGTGCAGAGGACGTGGGAGAGGAGCCCCCATCAACAGGAGTGGCGGGACCTCTGCCACCGCGTGCAGAGCGATCTCGAGGATGCGCTGGTGGCCCGCGCCCGCTGGCTGCACGAGCAGACCGGGATGACACGGCTGGTGATGGCCGGCGGCGTCGCGCTCAACTGCGTGGCGAACGCGCGCATCGTTGCCGAGACCCCGTTCGAGGAGGTCTGGGTGCAGCCCGCGGCGGGCGACAGCGGCATCGCGCTGGGGTGCGCGCTCTACGGCGACATCGTCGCCCGCGAGCAGCCCCGGCGCTACGTCATGGGCAGCGATGGACTGGGCGTCACGTACTCGGGCCGCGACATCGACGAGGCGCTCGCGACGCGGCCCCTGGCGAGGTTCCTGCGCGTGCGGCGCGCGCACGACGTCTCGCGTGAGACCGCGCGGCTGCTCGCCGCCGGCAAGGTCGTCGGGTGGTTCCAGGGCGGCGCCGAGCTGGGGCCACGGGCGCTGGGGCAGCGCTCGATCCTCTGCGATCCGCGCGATGCCGCGGCCAAAGAGCGCCTGAACGCGCGGGTCAAGCACCGGCAGGCGTTCCGGCCGTTCGCGCCGGCGGTCCCGGAAGAGGCGGCGGACGACTGGTTCGAGCCCGGACCGCCGAGCGCGCACATGCTGTTCGTGCGGCGCATCCGCGCAGAGCGTCTGGCGCAGATCCCCGCCGTCGCCCACGTGGACGGCACCGCGCGGCTGCAGACCGTGGTGCGCGAGCAGCGGCCGGAACTGCACGCTCTGCTCGAGGCGTGGGGCGAGCTCACCGGCGTACCGGTGCTCGTCAACACGTCGTTCAACGTGAAGGGCGAGCCCATCGTCGAGACGCCGCTGGACGCGCTCCTGTGCTTCCTCGGCACCGACATGGACGCCCTGGTGCTCCGTGATCGCATCGTGCAGAAGCGCTTCTGGAGCGGTCCCGTGCGCCGTTTCGCCATGTCGCTCTACAACCAGCGACGCGCGGCGGGCGATCCGGCGTTCACGTCGTCCACGCGCGCCGCGGCGCAGGTCGAGTAGACCGGGTGGACCGGGTGGACCGGGTAGACTCTGCGCCGTGAGACCCATCGCGCTCCTGCCCGTCGGCGCCGTGCTCCTCGGCATCGGCGTCGCCACGGGGCTGGTCCTGGCGTCGTTCTCCGAGGAACCGGCTGCGCTCATCGAGAGCGACGTGCTGGTGCGCACCCGCGACGGCGACGTGCGTACGTACACGGCGGAGTCCGCCGCGGCGCGCATCGAGTCGCTCGAGAGCCTGCTGCGCCGCTTGCGGGCACGCAACGGAGCACGCGAGGAGGACCCGCTGGGCGGGTTCGAGGACGCGGCCGCCGACGCGGAGTCGCTGTTGCCGGCGCCGCCGCTGCTGCGCACGGACGGCCGGCCGTACACGAACGACGAGCTGCGTGCCCTCGCCCGTGGTTCGAAGGACGAGAAGCTGCGCGCTGCAGCCATCCGCGCGCTGCGCCGCGTCGATTCCGATGACGCCCGCACGACGCTGCAGGCGATCCTCGCCGACGGTGAGTCGTCCGCCGAGATCCGCCTTCTCGCCGCGCAGGCGCTGGCCCGCGCGCCGAATCGCGATCACCTGCCCGCCGAGCTCATCGCGGCGATGGCCACCGAGACCGACCCGGACATCCGCCGCGTGCTCGCCGGCGGCGTCGCGTCGCTGCGCGAGCGCGGCGCGTGGATGCGCGAGATCGCGGGCATGCTGGGCGAGGAGACCGACGCCGAGGTCCGCCGCGCCCTGCTCGGCGCCGTGGCGCGCTCGGCTCGCGACCCCGCGGCGCGGCAGGAACTGCTGGGCATCGCGACGTCGCCCGGCGCCGACCCCGAGGAACGGAGCTGGGCGCTGGGAGCGCTCACCCGCGGCCGCCCCGATCGCGAGACCATCGCCGCGCTGCGGCCGTTGCTCGCCGACCGCGATCCCGCCGTGCGTGTGCAGGCGTTGCGCGTCCTGACGGGCGACCGCGGCATGCCGCTCGCGACGCTGCGCGAGGGGCTCACCGACACCGACGCCTCGGTCCGCGCCACCGCTCTCTGGCGGGGCATGAACCACTTCGGGCGGCTGGCCAAGGACAAGAAGACGAACAAGGGCGCCCTCAACGGCGTCGCGCAGCGCGCCGCCACGCTGGCCACCAGCGACCCCGACGCCGGCGTGCGCCGGGCGGGCATCGTCGCCGCGCGCAATCTGCCCAAGAAACTGCGCGAGCGGGTCCTCGCGTCGGGCCGCAAGGATGCGGACCTGGCCGTGCGCCTGTCGGCGTACGCCAGCTCGTCACGCAAGGTCGCGAAGGAGGCGACGCCGGAGTTCCTCGGCGCGCTCTCGTCGCCCGACGCGGGTCTGCGGGACTACGCGTACCAGCAGCTCCGTCGCCTGCACGACGTCCGCATCCCGTTCCAGGGCGGCTGGAACCCCGATGCCCGTGCCGCGGCCATCGACGAGATCCGCGCCGCCGTGGGCGGGGCGGCCGTGCCACCGCCGTCCGAATCCAAGTAGCGCCCGCGCCCGCCGCTGGTTAGGGCCCGCGCAGGAATGAGTTCGTAGGACCGAGGGCGAGCGAGACGGCGCGGGGCAAGGCGCCTCGACGACGCGACTCATTGCGGAGCCGAGTCGGGGAGGAGAGGCAACGCCGCCCTGCGTCGTCGCAGCCGACCGAATCCCGAAGTTATTCCTGCGCGGGCCCTTACTTGACGACGACGGCGACGTCCGTGGCGCCGGGCTGCACCTTGTCCTCGTGGCGGATGGTGACGTTCTGACCGCCGCCCCAGACGTTGCCCGTGATGGCGTACGAGCCGCTGGAGGGAACGTGCTGGAAGGTGAACGTGCCGTCCTGCGCCGAGCGCGCCCAGGCCACCGACAGTCCGTCGTCGGACTGGAGCTGCAGGCGCGCGTTCATCACCGGGGCGTCGTCCTCGTACTTCACGGTGCCGGTGATCGAGACGCCCTCCTCGAGGGCGATGCGCAGGCCCGCCGCGCCGCCGCGCACGGGCTCGACGATCGCCGGCGCGTGGTTACCGGCGCGCACGAAGAGCCGGTACTCGCCGTTCACCAGCCCGACGATCGTGAACGCGCCGTCGCCCTGCGCCCGGCCCCAGCCGTTCGTGGCCGTGCCGCCCGCCGCGACGTTAATCTGGATCGCCTGCACGTTGGCCGCGATCGGATTCCCGTCGGCGCCCACCACGGTGCCGCTGATCTCCTGGCCCATCTGCAGCAGCACCTCGAGGTCGCTCGTGCCGACCACGACGTTCGACAGCTCCACCGGCGCGTAGGGGCTCACCTGGAACTTGAGGTCGTACGCGGTGTCCTCGAGTCCGACGAGCACGAACGCGCCGTCGCCGGGCTGGTAGGTCTGCGCCCAGCCCCACGCCTCGACGCCCTTCTTGCGGATCTGGACGTTGAAGCCCGTTGCGATCGAGAGCCCCTGGCCGTCCACCAGCCAGCCCTCGATGGTGCCTCCGCCGCGCACCTCGAGCTCGACGTCGGTCGTGCCCGAGGCGACGCCGCGCGCGGGGTCCGACTGGAACGTGCCGAAGGCCTGGATCGTGTGCGCGCCGGGCTCGAGCCCCGAGATGCGGAACGCACCGTCCGAGCCCAGGCGCGCCCAGCGCTGGTTGCCGCCCCACGGGCCGCGCGAGCCGCCGCCGCTCTCGTTCGTCGCCGACACCCAGCCGGACGTCACTGCGGCGCCTTCCTCGTCGATCACGCGACCCTCGATCGTCGCTCCGGCCTGCACCAGGATCTCGACGTCGGTGGTTCCCGTGCGCACGCCCTGCTTGGTCGTCTCCTTGACGTTGACGTCCCGTCCCCACACCCAGTTGGCCGAGACCGTCAGGTCGTAGATGCCCTCGGCCAGGTCGGGGATCTCGAACGAGCCGTCGGGGGCCGTGAACACCTGTGCGCCGCCGCCGAACCACCAGTTGCGCCCGCTGCGGCTGTTGTCCGCGTTGCGCGCCTGCACCGGGACGCCGCCGAGCCCCGTGCCGCCCGGTCCCTCGACGACCCCCGCGATGCGCTCGGCGCGGCCCAGCGTGATGAGGACCTCGCCGGCACCCGTCGCGGCATTCTGCGCCCCGCCGGCGGCGTGGCCGGGGGCATTGGCCCAGAGGTTGTAGTTTCCGGGCGCGAGGCCGCGCAGCGTGAAGCGTCCCTCGGCGTCCGTCTGCGCCTGCGGCGGGCCCGGCAGCGCGGCCACGAAGCCCCACTGGCGCTGCTGCGACGTCCCCGTGTAGTTGGCGTTCACGGTGGCGCCGGGCACCGGCGCGCCGGACGGTGTCTCGACGCGTCCCGAGACCTCCGTCGCGGGCTTGACGATGATGTCGATGCCGCCGACGTCCTGGCCGTCGGCGACCTTCACGCTCGCGTCCCAGCCGGGCAGGTAGCCGGCGGCGTCGGCGCGCACCGTGATCTGGCCGTCGTCCACGCCCGGGATCTCGAACGTGCCGTCCGCGGTGACCGGGTAGCGCTGCGCGTTGTCGAATTGCCGGAAGGCCCACGGGTTGCGCGCGTTGAGCTGCCCCCGCACGTAGCGCACGTAGGCCCCGGTCAGCGGGCGGCCGTCGCCGGCCCGCACGCGGCCCGTCACGCGACCACCGGCGACGAGCTCGATCTCGACGTCCTCAACGGCCTCGCCGGGGGCGATCGAGAAGGGCTTCGAGGTGGCCGTCGGCGTGCCCTCCGCCGTGGCCGTGGCCACGGCGCGGCGGCGGGCGGGTACGGCGTCCACGGTGAAGCTCCCGTCGTCGGCGCTGAAGACCGGGATCTGGCTCCGGGCGCCCGCCACCGCGACGCGCGCGCCGGCGAACGGGCTGCCGTCGCCGTCCAGCACCCTGCCGCTGACCGTGCCGCCGCGCTCGAGCCGGAACGTTGCCGTCGTCGCCGCGGAGACCTCCAGCCGCCAGGCCTCGGGCATGGCCTGTGGGCTCTGCACCAGCGCCTGCGGCTGCGGCGGGAATCCCGGCTGCACCCAGCCCGGCGCGGTGATCACGACGAGGTAGGTGCCGGGGACGATGCCGGGGAACGCGGCTACACCGCTCTCGCCGCTCGTGGCCGTCCACGGCTTGCCGCCGCCGCCCCACATCTGGGCCATGCGCAGCTCGACGCGCGCGGCCTCGATGGGGGCGTCGCCGTCCTTCGCGAGGACCGTCACGGTGACCGCCACGCCGCTCTCCAGAACGACGTCGCGTCGGATCTCGGCCCCCTCGCGCAACGCCTCGCCCGTGCCCTGCTGCGGCGCCGTGGGGTCGGGGAAGGGCACGAAGCCGTCCTTGCGCACGCGGAAGTACTGCGACGGCCCCGACGGCACGTCCTCGAGGCGGTAGCTGCCGTCCTCTGCCGTGCGCGTGCTGAGCGCCACGCCGCCCTGCGGCGCGTAGCTGACCTCGGCGTCGGCGATCGGCGCGCCGTCCTGGTCGCGCACGCTGCCGAGCAGCGTGGCCGTCGGGCGCAGACGGATGTCGAGGCGCGTCATCTCCGGGATGCGCGCCGTGCCCGCCAGGACCAGCGGCTTGTCCGCCCGCGCGAGGAAGAGCGTGTGGACGCCCGGCGCGAGACCGCTCAGCTCGTAGCGGCCCTCGGGGGTGGTCGTGCACTCGACCTTGTCCATCGACTTGCGGCCGCTCTGCTGCGGGGCGGCGATCACGCGCGCTTCCGCGACGGGGGCCTCGTCGGCGTCCAGCACGACGCCGCGCAACGTGTGCGCCGCAGGCAGCAGGAGCAGCACGCGCGTGCGCCGCGCGTCCGGCGCGACGATGACGCCGTCGCGGAAGCCGACCCCGCGGCCCGCGGCGGCGGCGCGGACGTGGTACGTGCCGGGGAGCAGGCCCGTGACCGTGGCCGCGCCGTCCTCGCCCGTCGTCGCCGTCGCCGTCGGGGTGGGCGTCGCGCCGACGCCGGCGATGCCCGCCGGCTCGTCGCCGGAGGCCGTCGCGGCGCCGCCCGTCGTCGCGAACACCGCGACCTCGGCGCCGTCGATGGGCGAGCCGTCCATGGCCAGCACGTCCACGGGCAGGTCCACGGGGACGTCGAGCCAGATCGTCCCGAGATCGAGCGTCGCCGCGGGCTCGAGGTCGAGGCCGGCGAGCGCCACGGGGGCGAACGGCTCGTGCCTCCCCGCCAGCTCGCAGCCCGCCCTCGGCGGCAGCCCCTCGAAGCGGAACGCGCCCGCTTCGTCACTCTGCGCGACGACCGCGAGCGCTTCGCCGCCCGCGGTCGCCGGGGGAACGGTCAGCGTCAGTGAGACACCGGCGACTGGCTCGCGCGTGCGGTAGGCGCGGAGGCGTCCGCGCAGCGTGGCGGCGACGTTCGCCGCGGCGCCGCCGCCGGTGTGCGTCGTGCGCCGCCCGGACGTCGCGGCGTGCTCGGGGCCACTCTCCGCCGGCCCGGCCGTCTCCGCAGCCGTCGCGGCGCCGGCGTTGCCGTCCACGTCGCCTTCGGGGCCGAAGGCGACGAAGAGCGCCGCGCCCATGAACGTCACGAGCAGCACGATCAGCCCGATCAGGACGCGGACCGGACTTCGCGACTTCGACGGTTCGGCTCTCACGGCGCTCCCCCCTACGGCGATCCTGGGCTGGCAGGAAGCCTAACCGACCCGTCGCGCGAGTGCGCTGCGTGTCCTTGAACGAGCTGTGGCCGGCGCGCGCTAGGCGTCGTCGTCGTCGTCGTCGTCCGGGATCTCGGCGAACGTCTCGTCGTGATCGCCGTACGTCGGCCCGTGGCGCTGCGCGCGCTCGCGCTCGTTGAACGACGCGCTCAGCGCGACGGCCTCCGCGCGCAGCCCGGCGTGCTGCGGCCAGAGCTCGACGCCGGCCACGAGCACGCGGCGCACCGCGTCGTCGTCCCCGCTCCGGGCGAGATACCGCGCGAACGCCAGCGCGCCGTCCGGAGAGAGCCCGTCCTCGCCGAACATCGCGCCCGCCGCCGCGGCCTCGTCGGCGTCACGCACGTGGAAACTGCCCTCGATCACCGAGCGCATGTACGCGCTGAAGAGGATCAGCTCGCCGCCGGGGCTGCCCGGCGCCGTCAACCGCATGGCACGGTCGCAGGCCTGCGCGACCGCCGGCCGCTGCGCGTCGTCGTCGCCCCCGTTGCTCCCGTCGCCGGCCGCGTCCTCGTCCCGCGCGGCGAGCCCCGCGGCCTGCCAGCGAGCCAGCACGAGTTCGCGGCCGCCGTCGAGCAGGTCGTCCTCGATGGTCTCGCGCAGGATCTCCTGCGCGCGCTCCGCGGCCAGCCCGCCGCCCTGGCCGCGTTCCTTCGCCACCGCCTGGAGCAGGCGGTGGGCGCCGCGCATGGCCACGTCCAGCGAGATGACCTGCGGCAACACGTCGGACTCGATGGCCGCGAGCACGAGTTGCACGTCGTGGCGATAGCGCTTCTCGTAGTGGTGGCGCAGCGCCGGGTAGGTGTTCCAGAACTTCTCGAGTTCCGCCGCGCCGAGGCCGCCCGTCTCCGCGGCGCGCCGCCGCAGCCCTTCCTGCGCCTGCAACTCCTCGAGGCTGATGCGCAGCAGCAGGTCGAAGAGCCCGCGGCCGCGCAGCCCGCGGTCGTCGGGCAGGCCGGCCACGAGCGCGACGCCCGCGGCCGCCGCCCGCCGGCGCTTGCGCGAGAGCGACGTGTCGTCGGCCACCGACTGCAGCACCCGGCGCGCCGTCTCCGAGGCGTCGTCGGCGACGATCTCGTGCAGGTGGTGCCGCGAGAACGCCCGCAGCGCGTCCTCGAACTGCTGCTCGCCGTCCGTGCCGCGCAGGTCCTTGCCCGCGGACGAGAGCAGCGTCGCGGCGAGGCTGTCGAAGGAGAGGCGCAGCGCGAAGCACGGCTCGTGGTGGCGCAGCAGATCCACGAGCGCCGGCAGGCGCCGGCTGACGACGTCGATGTCGAGAACGCCACCTGGGCCGAACACGCCTGCGAAGGGGTCCTCGCCCGCCGTCGTGGCGGCGTCTGCGTCGGCGTTGCGGGCGGTGTCTGCGTCGTCGTGCACTCTGGCCTCCCGAATCGCCGCACGATAGCCGCCCGCCGCGGCAGGGGGGACGCTTCCCCGGGGCGGCTACCATGGACCGCGTGCTGCGCACGCTGTCTGCCGCCCTGCTTCTCCTGGCCGTGGCCACCGCCGCCGCCGGGCCGGACG
>JAJRVY010000086.1 GCA_024277065.1 Planctomycetota bacterium | reverse complement strand
TACCTCTCTCAGCTCCGGGCGTGGAAGGACGCCGGAAAGCCCGGCCCCAGGCCGTCTTTCTCCACGTCGGCGACGCGGATCTGGCGGTCGCCCCGTACACGACCGACGGCGACCTTGCCCTCGACCCCGCAGTGCTCGGCGGGACCCCGCCGCTCGAGCGCGCGCTCCGGGACGCCGGTCGAAGCGAACCCGAAGCGGGGCGCGGATGCGGGAGCCATGGCCCGCGCCACGAGGCCCGTCCTGAACGAGGACAGAGCGTCGAGATCAAAGCGCGACCCGCCTACAGGGTCAGATGACTCGTTGGTCGGGCCTCCGGGCGGTGACCCGCGAGGCGGCCGATCCCGCGCTGAGCGCGCGCGACACACCGCACGGGAACGGCTCTCGCCGGCGGCGGAGTCCTACTTCGCGATGCCGATCGTGCCGCAGGCCAGGCGGCCTCCGGCGTTGCCCGTCGGCTGGCTGTGCAGATCGTCCTCGCCCGCGTGGACGATGATCGCGAGGCCGAGGATCGGGTTGTGGTGGCCGGCGATCGAGATGCCGTCGATGGTGCGCTCGTACGTCGCGCGGCCGTCGGCGTCGGCCGTCAGGTTGCCGAGATCGCCGGCGTGGCGCATCGCCGCGTCGGGGCCGGCGTGGTCGTGCCCGCCGGGGTTGTAGTGACCGCCGGCGCTCTTGCCGTCGGCGGATGAGCAGTCGCCGCGCTCGTGGATGTGGATGGCGTGCGTCGAGTTGGGCGCGAGGCCGGTCACCTCGGCCGTGACGTGCAGGCCGCCCTCGGCCTTCTCGAAGCGCACCCAGCCCGAGACGCTACTGCCGGACTTGGACTGCAACGAGGCGACGGCGGCGGTGACGTCGCCCATGGCGCCGCCGTGTTCGGCACGCTTGGCGTGCTTGGCGGACATGTCGTGGCCACTGTCCTGGGACGCACACGCGGTGAGCGCGACGGCGCCGAACAGAACGAGGGGAATGGAGAGCTTGCGGATCATCGTGGGGGACCTCCGGAGTGGTGTGGAATGGGGTCGCTCACGATACGCGGCGTGCGTGGGATTCCAGAATCGCTCCCGTCGGGAGGTTGACGACGAATCGCGGCGCCCGACGATGGGCGGCTTCCATGCGTGATCTCGCCCGCAACCCGCGCCTGCTCTGCGCCTTCCACGGGCTGCAGATGTCGCTGTTCCCCGTGGCGGTGATCACGCTCTTCTGGCAGCGCGCGCTGGGCATGTCGATGCACGAGATCCTGCTGCTGCAGGGCATCTTCGGCGTCACCGTCGCGGCCTTCGAGTTCCCCTCGGGTTACCTGGCCGACCGCCTCGGCTACCGCCGCTCGCTGCTCGTCGGCAGCGTCCTGAACGTGCTCGGCTGGGGGCTCTACGCCTCCGCCACGTCGTTCGCCCACGCCGTCGCCGCCGAGGCGCTCCTCGGCGTCGGGCTCTCGCTCATCTCCGGCACCGACGCCGCGCTCATGTACGAGTCGCTCGCCGAGACCGGACGCGGCAACGAATACCGCCGCTGGGACGGGCGCTTCCGGTTCTTCGGCCAGATCTCCGAGGGCGTCGCGGCGCTCGCGGCGGGGCTGCTGTTCGTGCTCGCCCCGCGGCTCCCCTTCGCGCTGCAGTCCGGCGTCTGGATCGTCGCGTTCGTCGTCGCCTTCCGGCTACGCGAGCCGGAGCGGCATCTGCCGCAGCCCGGCGGGCACCTACGCCACATCGGACGCATGGTGCGCACGATCCTCGGCGGCGACCGCAAGCTGGCGGCGATCGTGCTGCTCACGGTCGCGCTCGGGATGTCGTCGTTCATCCCCGTCTGGCTCGTGCCGCTCTACGCGACGGAGGCCGGCGTCGCGGAGGTCTGGATCGGTCCGATCTGGGCCGTCGCCAACTTCGTCGTGGCCATCGCCTCGCTCCTGAGCGACCGCGTGGTGTCGCGCTTCGGCCTCCTGCCGACGCTGCTCGCCTGCGTGGTGCTGATCGCCGTCGGCTACGGCGGGCTGGCGCTGTCGTTCGGCACGTTCGGCTTCGCGTTCTACTTCTGCCTGACGCTGCAGCGCGGCCTCTTCGGTCCGGCGCTGCTGCACGAGGAGCAGAAGCGCCTGACGTCCGCGGACCGCGCCGGGTTCCTGTCCCTGCGCAGCCTGCTCTTCCGGCTCGCGTTCTTCGCCGTCGGTCCCGCCGTCGGCAGCGCCGTGGACAGCCACGGCCAGCACCCCGTCCTGCTCTGGGTGGGCATCGCGATGACGGGCGTCGCCGTCGTCGCCTGGGCGCTGTTCGCCGCGTCGCGGACGGGCTACTTCACGAGGTGCAGGCTGAAGGGGTAGCGGTAGTGCTCGCCCTCGTTCGCCTTGAGGGCCGCCATGATGGAGAGCGCGGCGGCGCCGATCGCGACGAGGGGCAGCAGCAAGATCCCGATCAACAGGAAGATCAACAGGCCGCACACGAACATTGCGATGGCCACCGTGATGTTGAA
The DNA here is from genome assembly GCA_024277065.1 of Planctomycetota bacterium. Taxonomy (GTDB): domain Bacteria; phylum Planctomycetota; class JAJSAM01; order JAJSAM01; family JAJVHW01; genus JAJRPF01. The sequence continues at coordinate 4,970 of JAJRVY010000086.1, read as the reverse complement.
GTTGAGGGCCACCTTGCCCTGCTCCTCGATGAACGGGTGCTCGTCCTTCTTCACCTGCCAGAGGATGAGCGGCACGACGATGCCGCCGAACGGGATGAAGTACGAGGCGAGGCCGCCGAGGTGGCAGAACATCGCCCACTGGCGGATCTCCTTCGGGATCTCGGCCGTGCCCAGTTCGCGGCTGTCGGCGCCCGGCTCCGGCGGCGCGACCGCGTCCGGCTCAGCGGGCTGGGCCGCCGCGCTCGCCGCGCTCGGTTCGTCAGGCGTGGCCACGACCTCCGCGTCCACGGAGATGTGGAGATCGTCGTCGTGGCCGTCGGCGCCGCCGGCATCATCGGGCTTCTGGTGTTCGGTGTCCGTCACGGCGCAGTCCTCCCGGATCCCGTATCCAGACATCCTACGATGTCCGGGCCCACCCCGCGCACGGGAGACGAGCGCTCTTCTCGGTCAGAGGCGCAGACGGCGGCGCGGGCCCTTGCGGCTCTCGCCGCTCGCGGCGAGTTCCTCGGCGCGGCGCGCGGCGTAGGTGGCGTGGTCGCCCTCGAACCAGCGCGCCTGCCCGTCGCCCTCGAAGGCCAGGATGTGCGTCGCCACGCGGTCGAGGAACCAGCGGTCGTGGCTGACCACGATGGCGCAGCCGGCGAAGGCGACGAGGGCGTCCTCGAGCACGCGCAGCGTCTGCAGGTCGAGGTCGTTGGTGGGCTCGTCGAGCATCAGCAGATTGGCGCCGAGGCGCAGCAGCTTGGCCATCTGCACGCGGTTGCGCTGGCCGCCCGACAGCTCGCCGACCTTCTTCTGCTGGTCGGGACCGCGGAAGTTGAAGCGCGTGACGTAGCCGCGGGCGTGGATCGTCCTGTTGCCGAAGGGCACCCAGTCCGAGCCGCCGGAGATCTCCTCGAAGACCGTCTTGTCGTCGTCGAGATCCTCGCGTGACTGGTCCACGTAGGTGACGGCGAGCGTCTCGCCGCGCACGATGCGTCCCTCATCCGGCTCGAGGTCGCCGTTGATGAGCTTGAGCAGCGTCGTCTTGCCCACGCCGTTGGCGCCGACGACGCCGAGGATCGCGCCCCGCGGCAGCTCGAACGACAGCGCGTCGATGAGCTTGCGGTCGCCGAGCGTCTTGGACACGGCCTCGAAGCGCACGACGCGTTCGCCGAGCCGCGGACCGGGAGGGATCTGCAGATCGACCTCGTCCTCGGCGTGCTCGTACTCCTCTGCCAGCAGCTCGTCGTAGCGCCGCAGGCGGGCCTTGCTCTTGGCGTTGCGCGCCTTGGGCGTCGTGCGCACCCACTCGAGCTCGCGCGAGAGGTGCTTGCCGCGCCGCTTCTGCTCGCGGGCATCGAGCGCCGCCCGCTTCGCCTTCTGTTCGAGGTAGGCCGAGTAGTTGCCCTTGTAGGGGACGCCGCGTCCGCGATCGATCTCGAGCATCCAGCCCACGACGTTGTCGAGGAAGTAGCGGTCGTGGGTGACGAGGATGACGGTCCCGGCGTACTCGCGCAGGTGCTCCTCGAGCCACGCCACGGACTCGGCGTCCAGGTGGTTGGTGGGCTCGTCGAGGAGCAGGATGTCGGGCCGGCTGAGCAGCATCCGCGCGAGCGCCACACGCCGCTTCTCGCCGCCCGAGAGCGTCTCCACGGCGGCGTCGCCGGGAGGCGTGCGCAGCGCCTCCATGGCGATCTCGACCTTGAGGTCGATCTCCCAGCCGTCCTGCGCGTCGATCTCCTCCTGCACCGCGTTCATGCGACCCAGAACCTTCTGCATCTCGCCGTCGCCGAGTTCCTCGCCGAGGCGGGCGGACAGCTCTTCGTACCTGGACAGGAGACCGCGGATGGCGGCGAGCCCGTCTTCGATGTTGCCGCGCACGTCCTTCTCGGGATCGAGCCGCGGCTCCTGCGAGACGTAGCCCACCGTGATCCCCGGCGCAGGCCGCGCCTCGCCCTCGAAGTCGGTCTCCTCACCGGCGATGATGCGCATCAACGTGGACTTGCCCGCGCCGTTGTGGCCGATGACGCCGATCTTGGCCCCGGGCAGGAACGACAGCGTGATCCCCTTGAGAACCTCCTTGCGGTCGTAGACCTTCTTGACGCGTTCCAGGTTGAAGACGTAGTCGGTGCGCTGCATGGAACCCCGAATCGAACCACCACCGGCGCCTTCCCGCCAATTCCTCCCGGCCGCCGGCGTCGGGCACAATGGGCGAGACGCCGCCGCCGTCCGCGCGTCGAAGAAGGAGCAGGCGGGCCGCCACCGCCGGGAGGTGCTGTCATGAAGCCGGTCCAGATGCTCGGGTTCCTCGTCGTCGCCGCCACTCTCGGCGCAGTCGCGGGTGGTGCGGTCGGCATACTGTCCGGCGACCGCGACGCCGGTCCCGATCCGTTGCTCATGGACCGGCTCGACGAGATCGGGCGGAACATGGACGCGTTGCGCACGTCGGCGAACGCCGCGCGCGACGACGTCGCCGACGTGCGGGAGCGCCTCGTCGCAGTCGAGCTCGATCTCTCGGAGCGGGAGAGCCGGGCGGGCGCCGTGCCGGGCGCCGCTGCGGCACCGTCCGCGGATCCCGACGCCGCCGCCGCCGCCGCGCCCGAGGCGAGCGCCGACGACGCGTTGCGCGCACTCCGGCGCGGCCTGCCCGGCCACGAACGGCGGGTCATCGACATGACGTCGGCCATCGCCGGTCAGGAGCGGTTCGTCAAGGGCATGAAGATCCGCGCCATGCCCGAGGACGAGCGCTGGCGGTACGCCGCCGAGAAGCTGGGCCTCAACTCCGTGCAGGTGGACGAACTGAGAGCGGCCCAGGCCGTGTTGCAGGAGGGCCTGAAGGAGGCCGTCGTCGAGGAGACGACCGAGTCCGGTGGCGGCTCGATCACCTTCCGCCGCGTGGACGGCAACAAGCTGCGCGAGGTGCAGTCCGCATTCCGGGCGCGCGTGGACAACGCCCTCAACGATGACCAGAAGAAGGCCTGGAAGGACGAGGGTTTCAGCCACGCCATGGGCCGCAGCCGCGGCGCCGTGTGGATGCGCGCGCCGCGCATTCGCGCACGCACGGCAGCGGACGGCAACGCGGCGGGCACGGCGACGATCGAGATCGTCACCACGGAGACCCGCGAGACCGGCGAGTCCGGCGACTGATCCGTGACGCGCCCTGCGGCGCGGTCAGTTGTCTCTCCATCGACGACAAGGTCGTGATGGGGTGTATCTCGTGCAGGGAGATATCCACTCACTCCTGCGGCAACGTGTGCGGGAGCGCGCTGATCCAGGTCTGCCACACGTCCGACGCGGCCGCCACGCGAGAGCGCGAAGTCCGGGCCCTCCTCTCCGCGTCCGGGGAGCATCCGGAGGCTCGGCTGCAACTCGTGACGACCACGCCCGACGCGCTACGCGTCCCGCCGCGCGGCAGCGAGGTCCACGAGGCATCCAAGTGGCTTCTCGGCGCACCGGCGCGGACGGTTCACGACGACGCACACGCCTGAGAGGGTGTTCCCATGAGCAACGGGAGCGTCGGCTCGTTCGTGGAGCCTGCCGGCAAGGCGCGGTCGCGGATTCGGACTCCGTTGCGAGGAGTGTGTCGCGCGGGAAGCGCTCGCGCGTCCAATGCGCCGGTGGGGCCGCCGACTGCGGGCCGTGCGGCCTCGTGAGCATGAGGCTCGGCCGCAGGGGCGGATGCGCCACGGAGTCCGAGACCGCCTGAACTGCCTTGAACCGTGACATCGAGTGCGCTGCCGTTGCCCGGTGACGCGGCCGTCCCGAGGGCGTCCGCCGGGCGGTTGCACGCCCTCAGCGGCGGCTCGCGGGAGGTCCACGGAGCGATGACCGACACCGGACTGCTCGACCTCGCCCGCGGCGGCGACCGCGAGGCGTTCGGCGTGCTGGTGGAGCGCCACCACCGCATGCTGGCGGGCCTCATCCGGCAACGCCTCGGACCGCGGGGGCCGGTCGAGGACCTGCTGCAGGAGGTCTTCGCGAAGTCCCTGTCGAACCTCTCGCGGTTCGGGGGACGCTCGTCGTTCGCGACGTGGGCGGGTTCCATCGCACTCAACCTCGCGACCGACTGGGGGCGCAAGGAGTCGCGGCGCAGGCGACTCGCCCCGGCCTCCGACGTCGAGCAGGACCGCGTGCCGGCCCCCGGCTCGGAACGTCCGCTGCACGCGATCGAGACGCGCGAGGAGGCGGCGCGGGCACGCGCGGCCATCGATGATCTGCCACTGCGGTGGCGCCTGGCCGTCACGCTGCGCGTGGTCGAGGAGCTGCCGTACGAGACCGTGGCCGAGCGCCTGAACGCGCCGGTGAGCTCCGCGCGCACCTGGGTGAGCCGCGGCCTCGCGCAACTCCGCAGACGCCTGGAGGTGCGTGATGACGACACCTGAGAACACGGATCAGCCACGCGACGACACCCGCGACGACGAGCGACGGCTGCTGGCCGCGGTGTGTGCGGCGTCCGCGCCCGCGCCCGAGAACGGGGCGGATCGTCGCATCGCCGACGGTGCGTGGGCACGCGCCGGCGGCGTGCCCGGCGTGCCCGGAGCGCGCAGTGTGCGACGCATCGTCCCGGGCGGGCGCGCGTGGCTGCGGCGGGGGCACGCCGTGCGCCGCGTGGCGGTGGCCGCCGCCGCGCTGCTCGCCGTCGGCCTCGGCGCGCTCGCCCTGCGGCCCACCGAACCCGTGTTCGCCGTCGAGGGCGAGCCGGTCAAGGTCTGGCAGGACGACGGCTGGCAGGAGACGCGGCGCGTGCGTCTCGGAGCGACGGTGTTCGTCGCGGGCGGCGTCGAGGCCCTGCGCGGGCGCGGTTCGCTGACCGGCGAGGCGATCTTCCCCGAACCGGGTACGACCTTCTGCATCGTCGTCGGCCAAGAGGGCACGGAGACGCTGACCGTGCGCATCCTCGGCGGCGCGGCGGAGGTGCGCGGCGACGTGCTGCGCCTCTCGCTCGCGGACGTGGACGTGGCACCGCGCCGGGCGGACGCGGCGTTCGG
>JAJRVY010000085.1 GCA_024277065.1 Planctomycetota bacterium | reverse complement strand
CGCGCCGGTTTCTTCGCCTCGTCCGCGCAACTGACGAGCAGGTCCGCGCTGCGGCCGTAGTCCGCGACGATCGAGTCGAAGTCCCGGACCTTGTGCGACAACTTCGCGTGCTGGTCGTGTGCCTTCGCGACCGCGAGGCGCAGATCGACCGTGTTCGCGCCGCCCTCGAGGACCGCCTCGCCGACCTTGACGGCCCACACCGCGTGTTCCTTCGCGCGCGTCGGCTGCTTGGCCTCGATCTGGATGTCGATGAGATCGAGCGCGGTCTCCACCGCCGCCGTGGCGGCGTCCACGTCGCCGGGGCGGATCTCTGCCGCCGCCGCGAACTGGCCGCGCGCGAAGATCAGTCCGGGGACCTTCTCCTGCCCGTCCTTGCGGCGCGCCCACTTGAGTGCCATGTCACCGAGCTGCATGCGCAGCTTGGCGTCCTGCTGCACGTCCTGCGGCGCGGCCTCCAGAAGGTCCGAGGCGGCCTGGAACTTGCCCTCGAGCGCCAACAGCCGCGCTTCCTTCGCCACGTTCTCCTGTGCTGCGGCCGGGGACGTTCCCCCGAGCAGCAGCCCCGCCGGCAGCCCTGCGAGCAGCACCGCGCACAGTCCGGTCGTCGCGACGGTCGAGAGAAGAGTGCCACGCATGTCGTACATCCGAGCCAGCTCGTGACCAGGCCCCGCGGTGGGCGCGCGATTCGCGTGCCGCCGCGGCCGTGGCCGCGGGCGCGGGTCGAATCGTCCGCTGCGAGGTCCAGGAGATGGTACGAAAGAGGGCATGTCCCGCGCGCCTCTCATCGCCACGTCGGTCCTGGTCGGGGCCGCGCTCGGCGCCGTCGTCGTCTCCGCGCTGCCCTCGGCGCGGATGTCCGAGCTCGAGTCCCGCATCGCCGAGCTCGAGAACGACGTCGTCCTCGCCCGCCGCGACGCCACCGATCTCTAGCGCGTCGCGGCCGCCGAGCGCGAACGCAAGCGCATCGCCGAGGAAGAGGTCGCCCGCCTGCGCTTCGCCGTCGAGAGCGCCCCGCCGCGCGCGCCACCGGACGCCGACACCGGCGGACACGGCATGCGCGGCAGCCGCGAGCGCGCGACGCTCGCTCCCGAGGACTGGGACGGCGCGCGTCTGCGCATCGAGGTGCAGCGTCTCGCCATGCGCGGAAGGCGGATGGCCACGTCGCCACTCCTGGACGCCTGCGCGGCCGCCGCCGAGGCCCAGGGAGACGCCGCACTGACGATGCTCGTGGACACCCTGCGCGAGGCCGGGCTGCCCGCGAGCGTGCGGCTCGCGGCGACGATGATCCTCGAGCGGCTCGCTGATCCGCGCGCCGTCCCCGACCTGCTCTCGGCGCTCCCCACCGCCGCGGACTGGGCGCAGCGCCGTGCGATCCTGCGCGCCCTCGCCAACCTTCCCGGCGACGAGCAGACGCCGACGTTCGTGCGAATCTGGAACGACGAGGACGGCGACGCGCGCCTGCGCATGGTCGCCGCCCACGCGCTGGCGCGGCGGGGTCACCCGATCGCCGTCGGCATCGTGGACGGATCGATCCCGGTCACCGATCCGGCGCTCCGGGCGCGCGCCATCGACAGTCTCCACGGGCACGTGCGCGCCGACGCCTACCGGCGCACGGATCTCATTCCGGCGTTCGGCAAGGCCCTGACGAGCGCCGCGGGCGAAGGGCAGTTGCGCACCGCGCTGCTCGCGCTCGAGGGCTACTGGCGCCCGGAGTGCGTGCCCTATCTGCACGCCCTCGCGCACGCGCAGAACGTGCCCGCCGAGCTCACGGCTCGCGGACGCCGCGCCGCCGCCGCGATCGAGGCCGGGGAGCAGCGCCCCGCGCAAGCCGGCGTGCCCAGCAACCGCCCCCCGACCGAACAGCCGGACGCCCCGGACGCACCTGGAACGCCGGGCGAGGGGGACTGACCCATGGAGGCGCCGCGGCCGTTCCTCGGACTGCACCGGCCCCTCATCGGTGTCGTTCATCTGGCGGCGCTACCCGGAGCGCCGCGTCACCGCGGAGGCCTGGAGGGCGTGATCGCGCGGGCCGTGGCCGACGCCGGGTCGCTCGCCGCGGTGGGCGTCGATGCGTTGCTCGTCGAGAACTACGGCGACGCACCGTTCTGGAAGGACCGTGTGCCGCCCGAGACGGTCGCCGCGCTGACGGCGGCGGCCCTGGCCGTGCGCGCCGCCGCGCCGCACGTGCCGCTGGGGATCAACTGTCTGCGCAACGATGCCCTCGCCGCGCTCGGCATCGCCGCGGCGACGGGGGCTGCGTTCGTGCGCGTCAACGTGCTGACGGGCGCGATGCTGACCGATCAGGGCGTCATCGAGGGCCGGGCGGCCGAGGTGGCGCGTCTGCGCGCCGCGCTCTGCCCGCGCGTGTCGATCGCCGCCGACGTGCTCGTCAAGCACGCGGTGCCGCTCGCTCCCACCGACGTCGCGCGCGCGGCGGCGGACCTCGCGGGCCGCGGCGGCGCGGACGCGGTCATCGTGACGGGCGCGCACACCGCCGGCGCCGTGGACGAGGGCCGCGTGCGCGCCGTGCGCGCGGCCGCCGGACCGCGACCCGTCCTGCTCGGCAGCGGCGTGCGGGCCGAGAACGTCGCGGAGCTGCTCGCCGTCGCCGACGGTGCCGTCGTCGGGAGCGCGCTCAAACGCGCAGGACGTGCCGAGAACCGCGTGGATCGCCGTCGCGCGGCCGCGTTCGTCGCGGCCTACCGCCGGGCGCGCGGCACGTCGTGACGGTCCCGGAGTTCGTGGGCCGCATCCGCGCGATCGCCTTCGACGCGGGCAACACGCTTCTCTGGCTGGACCACGCCCGCCTGGCGCGCATCGTGACGGCGGCCGGCTTCAGCGTCACGGAGGGCGCCGTCCGCGAGGCCGAGATGCGCGCCCGCCCGCAGCTCGACCCCCTGCTCGGCAAGGCCCCCAAGCGCGAGACGCCCGGCCTCTTCCGCCGTCACGCGCAGTTCGCGTTGGACAACCTCGGTGTCCTGGACGAGGTCGTCGCGGCGCGCGCGCTGGGTGGCATCGCCGCGGCGTGGCCCGAGCTCTGGTGCCGCCCCCCGGAGGACGCCCGCGCGACGCTGCTCGCGCTGCGTGCGCGCGGCTACGCGGTCACGTGTATCAGCAACTCCAACGGCAAGGTGAGCGAGGCACTCGCAGCGGCCGGACTGCTGGCGCTTCTCGGCGACGTCGTGGACTCGGGCGCCGTGGGCGTCGAGAAGCCCGATCCGCGCATTTTCGAGATCGCCGCCGAGCGTCTGGGTCTGACACCCGCGGAGATCGTGTACGTCGGCGACCTGCACGCGCTCGACGTCGTCGGGCCGCAGCGCGCCGGCATGCCCGCGATCCTGCTCGATCCCCTCGGTGTCTGGGCCGACTGCGCCGCCCCCCGCATCCGCACCCTCACCGACCTCCTCCCCTGGTTCCGAGGGACGGCCGCAACTAACGGGCTCGAGCGCAACTAACAGGCTCGAGCAATAACAACTGCGCAGGACCGAGGCCGAGCGAGGCGGCGCAGGGCAGAACTGCGTCGCCGCTGTCCCCCGCCCGCCGGCCACGTCACCGGTCGCGGTACATCGCCAACAGCCGCCGCACCGCGTCCTGCTCGGGGTCCAGATCGAGGCTCCGCTCGAGCGAGCGGCGTGCGCGCTCGAGCTCGCGGGGGTCCTTCGCGGCGCGTGCCCGCGTCTCGTAGAGCGTGATCAGCGCTGCGCCGAGCTGCGCGTGCACACGGGCGTCCTTGGGAGCCAGCACCACCAGCGTTCGCAGTGCCCGCACCTGCACGGCGGGTTCGCCGCGCTTGCGTGCGGTCTCCGCGATTCCCGACGCGATGCGCGCCGCCTGCGAGCGCACGCGCGGCTCGTAGCCCGCGCGCTCGATGGCCTGCGCGACGGCGATGGCCGCCGCGTCGAGCCGATCCTCGCGCGCGCACAGCACGGCGCGGAACAACAGTCCCGCGCCGTGCGCCGGATCGGCCGCGAGGAGCACGTCCAACTCGGCCTGAGCCGCCCGGACGTCGCCGCGTGCAGCCGCCGCGGAGGCCAGCACCACGCGTGCGTCGCCGTTCGCGGGTTGCTTGGCGAGCACGGCGCGGGCATCCCTCTCGCCGTCGTCGAGGCGCCCCGTCCGCACGAGCGCCTCGGCGCGATGCAGCCGTGCGAGCGGGTACACCGGCTGCGCCTTCAAGGCACGGCCGAGAGCCTCGACGGCGGCCGCCGCGCGATCCTGCGCGAGCAGTACGACGCCGAGCGCGTTCCATCCCGCGGCGAACTTCGGATCGACCGCCACCGACGCGCGGTAGCGCTTCTCGGCCTCGCGTGTGCGGCCCGCCTGCGCCAGTGCGTTGCCCGAGGCGTAGTGCGCGAGATGGAAGAGCGGCGCGGCCTTTGCGGCATCGTCGAATGCTCGCGCTGCCTCGACCAGCTTGCCCGCCCGCAGCAGCGACTCGCCGCGTTCGTACGCCGCGACGGCGGCCTCGCTGGGCCGGCCGGGCAGCGGGGCGTCCTCCGCCCGCGCGGAAAGAGCGAGAACCGCGAGCAGGGCGAGGCACGCGAGGAGGCGCATGCCCATCAGGCTACCAGCGCGCGCCGGTCAGAGCTGCCCGCAGCTTCCGCAGACGAAGTAGCCACGGACCCCGGCGCGCACGTCCTCATCGGGGCGCAGACGCAGGACGAGGCGCTCGCGGCAACTCGTGCAGACCAAATCCACGGGGACGCCGAGCTCCTCGATCAGCAGCACGGCATCTCCCGCGAAGCGGTTGAGGAGCGTGTCGTACTCGGTGCGCTCCACGTCGTCGCGGGAGACGATCTCCACGCCGTCGTCCCGTTCGCCCCCGGGCGCGCCGGTGACGCTTCGCGTGCTGCGCGTCCCGGGTGCCGGGCGCTGCCCGAAGCGCGTGGACGCGAGCGCCATCGCTTCGCCGATGGGGCGCGTCTTGAGCTGCTCCTGCTGGCGGTAGTTGTCCACGGCGTCGCGTGGCCGCGCGTGCCGCTGGCGGGCCCAGATGGGGCGCGTCCGGCGGCTGGCGACCGACGTCGCGCCTCCCACGTCGCCCGTACGGAAGCGGCGCGCGATCTCGTCGATCGCCGCGGGTACGTTGGCGACGCGACGGGGGCGCGCCTTGCGGGGCGGCTCCTGCGTCGCCTCGATCGACAACACCGTCGATGTCTCGACCGCGACGCCCTCGGCCCCCATCTCGTCCTTGCGCATCACGCCGGTCGCGCCCTCGCGCATGGCGTCCGCGACACGCTCCGCGTCGCCGTCGCCGGCGAGCAGGTAGACACGCGTTCGCGCGGTGTGCGGCGCGGCCCGCAGCGCCCGCAGGACCTCGGAGCCGCCGCGCCCGGGCATGTTGACGTCCAGCAGGATGAGATCGAACTGCTCGTCGCGCGCTGCCTGCTCGGCCTCGACGCCGTCGGCAGCGAGCCGCACGTCGAGTCCGCGGTCTGCCAGTGCCCGTCCGAAGTCACGGCGCACGATGGGATCGTCGTCGATCAACAGGACGGCATACATCGGGGCTGTGTTCATGCGACGCTCCCTGGCGTCCGCACCGTGCGGAACGCCCCCTCGCCCCCTCATCGGATTGCGCGGCCTCTCACCTGAGCGTCGCTCTCGTTTCGAGAAACTCCCTGGGGATCGACGAGCGCGGCCGGTCTCATGGCGTACGTGCGTGGACCACGGCCCGCCCTTGTCGCCTTTCTCATCGCCGGGCTGGCCGCCGCCTGCGGCGAGCCCCCTGCAGCGGTCGCGACGCGCCCCGATCCGTCCGTCGCGCTGCGCGCCGCGATCGAGCGGCGGATCGAGGCGCTCCCGGCCGGCCGCGAGCGCGTGGCCGCTGAGATCGAACGTGCCGTGGTCGGGATGAAGGGCGTCACCGGCCGCGAGGACTGGAACGTGCGGCTCGCCGCCGCGGTCGCGGCGCTGCACGAACTGCTCAGCGAGAAGCAGGCGGCGGGCGACGCGGCGGCCGAGGCGCAGGTGCGCGTCGCCTTCGGAAGGCATCTGAGCATGACCCACGACTACGCCGCCGCCGACGTACAGTTCGACTGGGTGCTCGAGCACGCCCAGAACTCTCCCGATGCCCCGGCGGCGCTGACCGAGAAGGCCGGAAACCGTTGGCGCGCGAAGCGGTACGCAGCGTCCAAGGCGCTGCTCGAGCGTGTCGTTCGTGACTACCCCGGCACGCCGGAGGCAGACCGCGCGCGCCCCGGCATCCGCAACTGCGAGCAGAAACTCGAGAACGCGAAGTGACATTGCCCGGCGGAGTGGCCGAGCGTGAGACACAGATCACGTCCACGACGGCGGTCGTTCTTCTAGAATGACGCGTTCACCCGCCAGGAGGCTCTCCCCATGATCGCCGCCGAGATCGAACGCGAGTTCAACACGCACATCCAGTTCGAGATGGCGTCCAGCTATCTCTACCTCTCGATGGCCGCGTGGTGTGACGGTCAGGGCCTCAAGGGGTTCTCCAACTGGATGCGTCAGCAGGCCGAGGAAGAGCGCCTGCACGTCATGCGCTTCTTCGACTTCGTTCTCGATCGCGGTGGCTCGGTGCGACTCGCTGCGATCGACGCTCCCCAGGCGACCTGGGAGTCGCCGCTCGCCGTGTTCGAGGCCGCCCACGCCCACGAGTGCGAGGTCACGCGTCGCATCCACGCTCTAGTGGACACGGTGCTCGAGATCCGTGACCACGCCGCGAACGCCTTCCTGCAGTGGTTCGTGAACGAGCAGGTCGAGGAAGAGGCCAACGCCGCCGACGTCGTCGCCCGGCTGCGCCTCGTCGGCGACGACGGACGCGGTATCCTGCTCATCGACCAGGAACTCGCCCGCCGCACGGCGCCGGTCGCCGCCGAGTAGGCGCGGAAAAACCTCACCCGCTCGCAATCCGGTGGCCTACCGTCACCGCCCTTCCCGACCGTCCCGCGTCTCCACTCGGCAGGCCCGGCACGGTTCGACGCTCCGGTCGGGGCGTAGCTCAGCCTGGCAGAGCGCTTGCTTCGGGAGCAAGAGGCCGGAGGTTCGAATCCTCTCGCCCCGACCACGCTAAGTCGCTTGTGAACGCGGCTTACGACGACGTGCGCGTCTCCGTTCGAACGCCACATCCAACCCGAATCCGACCACAGT
>JAJRVY010000084.1 GCA_024277065.1 Planctomycetota bacterium | reverse complement strand
GAGCCCGTGCAGGAGCGCGTGGAAGATGAACGTGTCGTTGGGGCACGGCGAGAGGCCCAGGCGCAGCTTCACGGGGCCCGTCCCGTCATCCGTCATCCCCAGGTGCCGGTGCCGGTGCCGGCGCCGGTGCCGGTGCCGGCGCCGCCCGCAGTCCCGCCAGCACGGCCGACGCATTGCGGATCGCGGCCGCGAGATCGAACGGCGCGCCGCCCCGTGGGCCACAGGGGTTCGAGATGCCGCGCACCTCGATGAAGGGCACGCCATGGCGGGCCGCGGCGAGAGCCACGGCGGCGCCCTCCATGCCCTCGGCCAGCGCGCCGGCCGCGGCGCGCTCACGGGCGAGCCGCGCCGTGCCGGCGCAGACGCTCACCGTGGCGATGCGCCCGAGCGCCACGTGGAAGGCGTGGCCGCTGAGCCGCAGCCGCGAGCGCAGGACCGGATCGGTGGGCGTCCACGACGCGCCGGGCACGGTCATGCCGGGCCGCGCGAAGGCGTGAAACGCCCCTCCGGTCTCGAGTCCCTCGTCGATGACCGCGACCTCGGAGGCGACGACCACGTCGCCGACGCCGAGCACGTCTGCCGTCCCGGCGGCGGCGCGCGCCGCCGGGTAGGCTCCGGCCACGCCGAACGACACGACGCCCGACACGCCCCCGTCGGCCAGTCGCAGCGCGGTGCCCGCCGCCGCGGCGGACTTGCCCACGCCGCAGACGAGCACCTCGCCGACGTCGGCCGGCGGGCGCTCGGCCGTGGTGGCCACGACGATCAGCAGCTTGCCGTCGTTCACCACCGGAATGTACCCGCGGGAAGGCGGGCGGCGATCTTCGTCCGGCGCGCGACCACCGCCGCGCATCATCCCCCGATGCCCCTGGTCGAGATCCGAGCCCTCGTGCGCCGTTACGGCAAGGGTCACGCCGCCGTCGAGGCGCTGCGCGGCGTCGATCTCGTCATCGACCACGGCGAGTTCGTGGCCGTCCTGGGACGTTCTGGGTCGGGCAAGTCCACGCTGCTCAACCTGCTGTCGGGTCTCGACTCCCCCACCGCCGGGGAGGTGTGCGTCGCGGGCGAGGATCTCGCCGGTCTCTCCGGCGACGAACTCGCGCGCTATCGCTCGTCGCGCATCGGGATCGTCTTCCAGTCCTTCCACCTCCTGCCCGGACGCACGGCCCTCGCCAACGTCGCGATGCCACTCGTCATCGACGGCCTGCCCCCGGGCGAGCGCCGCGACCGCGCCGCCGCGGCGCTCGCCGCCGTGGGGCTCACCGAGCGCGCCGAGCACCGCCCCTCACAGCTCTCGGGCGGCGAGCAGCAGCGCGTCGCGATCGCGCGTGCGCTCGTGCGCGACCCCGCGCTGCTCGTCTGCGATGAGCCGACGGGCAACCTCGACTCGGCCACGGCGGCCGAGGTCACCGGGCTGCTGCTGGCGCTGAACGCCGAGCGCGGCGTGACCGTCGTGCTCGTCACGCACGACCGCGAGCTGGCGCGGCGCTGCGCCACGCGCATCGTCGAGATGGTGGACGGCGCCGTCGCGAGCGAGGAGGTCATCGCGCGATGAGAACGCGCGACCTTCTGCGCGAGGCGGCGGGCGCGCTGCGCGGCAGCCGTTCGCGCACGCTGCTCACCGGGGCCGGCGTCACCGTCGGGTCGCTGGCGCTCATTCTCATCGTGTCGCTGTCGCTGGGCCTCTCGCACGTGGTGGACGACCTCGTGTCGGGCGAGGACCAGCTCCGCCAGGTGATCGTGCTGCCGGGCTTCGGACGCCGCATCGACCGCAGCCAACCCCCCGCCGTCGAGGGCGAGATGAGCGAGGAGAAGCGCGCGCGGCTGCGGCGCGCGCTGATGAAACGCTCCCGCGGCGGCCCCCCCATCCAGGCCGCGGTGAACGTCCTCGACCGCGAGACGGAAGAGGCGCTCACGTCGCTGCCGCAGGTCGAGCGCGCGCGGCCCTTCCTGCAGGAGCGCTACGAGATCGCGATCGGCGACGTCGTGGCCGGCCGCGCGGCGCTCTCGGTGGGCGTGCCGGCCGAGCATCGCGACTTCGCGCGGCGCCTTCTCGCCGGACGCTGGTTCACCGCGGACGACGAACGCGCCGTCGTCGTCCACGAACTCCTGCTCTACGAGATGGGGTTCACGTCCGACGCCGCCCAGGCGGCCGTGGTCGGCCGCACGCTGCACCTGACGGCGCGTGCCCAGCGCGGCGGGATGATGGGCCGCATGCTCGGCGCCATGATGGGCATGAACGGCGGCGCGGGAGAGGGCGACGAGCTCTACGCGGAGGACCTGCCCATCGTCGGCGTGATCCGCGAGCGCTTCGGCAGCGACCCCTCGACCGTGATGGACGAGGCGCTGACGATGCAGGCGGACCTCTTCGTCCCCGTCGTGTTCCAGCGCGAGATGTCCGAGCGCCGCCCGGGGCAGGAAGGGCTGCGCGCGCTCATGCTGGTGGCGCGTTCACTGGACGACGTGGAGGCCATCGAGGACGCCGCTCAGGCGCGCGGGCTGCAATCGCGCTCGGTGCGATCCGTCGTGGCCCGCGTCAAGCAGACGCTCGACGTCGCCGGCTTCGTCGCGGGCTTCCTGGCGGCCATCGCCGTATTCGTGGCCTGTCTCGGCATCGTCAACACGATGGTGATGAGCGTGCTCGAGCGCACGCGCGAGATCGGGCTGCTCAAGGCCCTCGGCGCGCGCAGTCGCGACATCGTGCTGCTGTTCCTGGTCGAGGGCGCGCTGATCGGGCTCGGCGGCGGCATCCTGGGCCTCGGCATCGCGGCGGCGCTCAGCGCGGTCGGCAATCGCATCGGCGCGACGATGATCGAGGAGGCCATGCAGATGCCGTTCACCGGCACGCTGTTCCGCATGCCGCCGTGGCTGATCGCCGGCGGCGTCGGTTTCGCGCTCGTCACCAGCCTGCTCGCGTCGATCCTGCCCGCCCTGCGTGCGGCGCGCATCGACCCCGTCCGCGCCCTGCGGCACGAGTAGACCGAGAGGCGCCCGGAGGAGGCTCTGCGGCCGGCATCGGGCGCTGCGGCGGCGGTCGTCTCAGACGTCGGCTTCGGCCGGGAGATCGATGACGACGAG
>JAJRVY010000083.1 GCA_024277065.1 Planctomycetota bacterium | reverse complement strand
GCAGGACTTCGGAACAGACAGCCCAGGTTGTTGACTCCACGGAGTTTGCACGTCCCGGCCACGTGTCCCGGAAACCGGGCGCCCGTCCGGGGTGACCGGCGCGACGAGGCACTCCGGCTCGCCTCCGGCCTGTCTCTCCTGTTCCGCGCCTTGCCGGAGCGCTCTCGATCTCGAGCGGTGTCCGGGCTACTCCAGATTCCCGACCCACTCGGCTATCACGGCCAGTTCGTCTTCCTGGACATCGTGAAGTTCGATCGCCCGGAACCGTCCGTCCGTACTGTCCGGCTTGAGATGCACGACGACATGCCGCCACGAGTCGTCGCCGGATCGTTGCTTCTCACTCTCGTAGACCTTGATGGTGTAGTGCCCCCCGTGCTCCGGGTCGGCGATCCCCCGATGCTGTACCAGCAGGACACGCCCACTACGGCTCCCTTCCACGGGTGCACGGAAGATGCAGTATGCCCCGTTTGGAATCCGTCGATTCATCGATTCCCCTTCGACACGAGCCACGAACATGCCTTTCCGAAGCCTGCGGCCTCTCACCTCGACCCAGCCGATTTCTTCGGGAACTTGTCCTTCGCTGAAGGCGCCGGCCGCCGCTCGCAGGTCGTACAGCGGAAGGTGCCGGACATACGGATCCGCCTCTTCCCGCCTTACGATGTGGACCGCTGGTCGAGAAGGCGCGAGGTCCAGCCGACCAAGCTTTTCTGCAAGCTCCCGGAGACCCTCGCCAAGGCGTTCCGGCCAGATCGTGACGACACGGTAACCAAGGGCTTGCAGCCGCCGTCTCAACGCTGCATCACGTTGACGAACATGCTCCCGGTGGTGAGGGGCGCCGTGGATCCAGACGACGATGCGATTCGGATACAGCAGATCCGCCTCGCTGATCGCGATGCCCTCGGAATCCCGGATCACCTCGTGTTGGCCGACCGGGAGCGGAAACCCGTGCTGCTCGAGCGCGTCGATGACTCCACCCTCGGTACCCACGGCGTGCTCTCTCAGCGCAGCCCAGTCAGGTCTTCCCCGATCTTCGTCGGCTTCCAGCGTGGCGGAGAGCATCTTGCGCAGGACTTCGATCACCAGACGCCGATCGAGAAGATCATGATGCTGCTGGTTGAAGTACGAGAGCAGGCAATCGTAGCACGCCCGCTCACATGCACTGTCCCGGCCCCTTCCCGTCTCCGGGTCGACATGGAGCAGCTCCAGCGCATGCCGTGCTGTCCGATGCCATCCTCGAGCGTCCCAGAGATTCCGCAGCAGGCCGGTCCCCCCCTCGTCGGTCTCGTAGAGCAGAATCCGCTTTCGCGACCCGTCACCCGGCACATCGAACAGGTAGGCACCGAGTTCCGACTCGTCAGCGCTGAACGCGACCTGGAAGCCTCCAAGCAACGCATAGGCGAGCGACCAACCGAGCCGGTTGCCGTCATCGGGAGGCACCGGGATCTCCAACGTCACGAGATCATGCCTGCCGTGGACATAGAGCAGGACCTCGCGGTGGATATCCTCCTCCGTCCCTCCAGCCGGGCAGTGATTCCTGCCCTCGGCATCCACATGGGCCTCTTCGCCGCTCTCGCTGGCAATCCACGCCCGGCAGCGCTCACAGTAACGAAACCCTGTCTCGTTGGAGGCACGCAATCCGAAGTTCACGAGCAGCAGTTCGCCCTGGCGTGAGCCGACGAAGGAGCCAAGGAGGTCACCGTTGCCGGCCGCTCGGAGAGAACACTGCCGCGTCACGGCCCCAGGCCGATAGAAGGGCCGGATCTCGAACCCGCGGCGCATGCGTTCTTCCTCGTCCGCTGAGATGCGTCCAGAGCGGCGCGCCACGGCGTCCGGAAGCTCGAGCACGTGATCCCGAACATGGACAGCCGTCAGATCCCGCCCACACACCTGACACGCTGCAGCCCCCGCGACCTGGGCGTCGAGGAAGAAGTTGCCGCATTCGCAGGTCTTCAGTCGGCTCCAGTGCTGCGCATGACCACGGGCACGTGGCTGTGCCTTGACCACGCGGTAGCGACCGCCGCGAAAGTAGATCATGTTCAGCGGCGCGAACTCGCGCAGCGCGATCGCCCGTGCCCTGGGTTTCGACTCCTTGCGATCCGTGAAGAAGGCGTTCGATGCCCGTCGGGGGAAAGCGTAGTTCGGAAGGAAACCGCGCGCCCCGAGATAACGGTAAGGATAGAAGTCCCCGCGCCCCTCCCTCATGTCCTCCAGACGCCCAGCAATCGCACGCTGACGAATCTCGTCCTCGCGCGAGATACCCGTATGCGCCTGCCGAGCATGGATGGCGCGCAGCTCCTCCTGGAGCCTCCGGTACTCATCGCGAAAGTCATCGTGAGCCCTGTCGAAATCCTCGACGAAGCCTGCCACGATCCCATCCAAGTCGTCAACGCTCAACCCGACAACATCCAACTGATTCCCGAAAGCACTCCGCGCCGCAGATACGATGTCGCCACGAGCCGCATCGACCTTGCGTGCGAGATCCTCGACGAAGCTCTCGAACATCGGCAGCCCGCTGGCGACCTCTTCTTCGTTCGCCATACGCAGGTACTCGCGAATCTTCCTTGGCAGACGCAGGTCGGCGACCTGGAGTACCATGGCGTTGATATGGGTTCTGATAAGATCGCGATTGTCCAGCAGGAAGCGCGGCGGCGCGATGCGCCCCGAGATCACTCGCTCCGGGAAGCGGAAAAAGTACTGGTCGTGCCGTCCGTACGGCCCGAAGGTGCCGCAGAAGGTCGTGATCAGCGCGGGCTGCCCGTGGCGTCCGGCCCGGCCGTGACGCTGGGCATAGTTGGCCGGAGACGGAGGCACGTTCCGCAGGAAGACAGAAGAAAGCCCGCCGATGTCGATGCCAAGCTCCATGGTCGGTGTGCAGACGATGACGTTCAGCGGATCGCCGGTCTCCCTGAAGGCCGTCTCGTACTTGCGGCGGTCCTCGCCGGAGACGGCGGCCGAGTGTTCCTGGGCGAGTACGCGCGGACGCGCGTCCGGCGCCAAGGCGTACTCCCGGCGGAAGAAATGCTCACCCCACGGCTGGCGGCGCAAATCGACCTTGATGCAGTTGGGGCACGGCTGGGCGGCGGACAGCTCCCAGCGCAGCCGGCAGCGGGGACACACGAGGGCAGCCTCGTCATTGCAGGCGCGCAGCACGACCCGGCCCTCGTCGAGGAGCCAGTATCGCCCGCCCCTACCCCGCCGCTCCAGCAGGAGCCGCACGTCCGGCCGCAGCAGCAGCGCCGCCAGTTCGCGGACGAGTTCGCGCGCGGCGGTGGCGCCGAGATCGAGCCGGCGGCGCAGCCACCGCACCAGCGGCGGCTGGTACGGTACGTCCTCGGTCCCCGCCAGCCGGCGTACCTGGAAGTTCCAGTCGTCGCTCGGTAGCTCGTCGCTGAAGGCCGTCGGGCGCAGCGGCGGCATGCCGTCCTCGTGGAACAGGACGTCGGGATTGAGGCGTGAGATGACGGTTGCGCGGAAGTCGTCGCCGTTGGTCAGGATCTCGCTGCCGATCGCCCCCGCCCGGCGCACGGTATCGAGCAGGACTCGTAGGACGTCCGCCCGCGCCTCTTCGGGCACCGAAGCCAGAGTCCCCTGCCGCCAGAACCCCTCATCGTCCGCCAGATCGTCCAGACCATCGTATTCGACGGAGAGAAGCCCGACCATCTCGAGGCTCGGCTGCACGCGCCGCGGCCGCCCGATCAGCTCCGCGATGACGCCGAGAGCTAGATAGCGCTTGTAGGTAGCTTCCACGCCGCGCGCCGCCTGCCCGACGCGCACCCCGGTTTCGGGAGCGTACGCGGGCAGCGTCCTCGAGTCACGCATCGCCTTGTAGGCAACCCGCCCGGCCTCGGGGAGGCTCACCGAGCCGTGCCTGCGCAGCCCTTGGCAGAGCGCCCGCCGGAAGTGTATCCGGTGGTCGACGTCGGTGAGGTGCGCGGCCTGGAAGGCGGCGTCCTGCTGGTTGTCCGTGAAGGCGATCACCCGCGACTTCCCCGGCTCGCGAAGCTCGGCCACGGTGCGCGCGAGCAAGAGATCGGTCGCCGTCGCGCGACCGACCATGCCGACCACCGAGAACTTGTTGAACTCGCGGATCCGCCGGTCGTAGCGCACACCGCACGAAGGGCAGAGCAAGAGCGGCGCCTCCACGAGAGCCATTTCCACGACTGCGCCATGCACGCACGCCCCCCCGACGCCGCCACAGATCGGACAGACTTCGACGTTCCGCGGCACCGCGCCCTCGTAGCCCGCACGAGGCCGCCCGTCCCTGCGCACCATGGCCTCGTCGGGCGGAACCGTGTCGGGATCCCACGGCCCGGGGAAGAGATAGACGGCCTGGGCGTCTCCCTCGGGCTCGCCGCCGGCGAAGTCCCGCGGGGCGAGGCACTGGCCACCCTCCTCGTCGCGCAGCTCTGCCACCACGCACTCGGTGCCGCAGGCGGCGCAGAAGACGAGCGGAAAGGCGGGAACGTCCTCATCCGTCTCGCAACCGGCACAGACGCGCGCGCCGCTCGCCGCGAGGTGCCACTCGGCGAGGCACGCAGTCACCGGCTGCCCCTGGCTGAAGAAGGCGTGGACCTTAGAGAGCAAGAGCGGCACCTCGCTTCCCTCCGGGCTCGTGACCCGCGTCTGCTCCGCGGCGACCAGGGCGGCCAGCAGCTCACGCGCCGCCTCGGCATCGCTCGCGGCGGAGCGGAGGGTCGCGCGGTAGAGCCCGATCAGCTCGTCCCAGCGCCGGGCCTGGGACGGGCCCGATTCCTCGCCGGGAACAAGCGTATGCTCGAGAAAGGCCACGGTCGCCTGCCGGCGCAGCTCCTCGCCACCCGCCCCGGCGCGCCCGCAGAGGGCGTCGCGCAGGCGCTGGGCCGCTTCGGCATCGCCGCGCGCGGCCGCCGTGATGTCCGCCTCGTCCACGGCGATCGCGTCCGCCAGCGGAGGGGGCTCGCGCGGCGTCAGGTGCGCCGCGTAAGTCTCGGCCACGACGTCCTCCGCCACGAAGGGCTCGCCGAAGAGCTCCTCGGCGAAGCGGGCAATGGACGCGCGCGACTCCTCGGGTGAGCCGCTCTCGATCGTGGCCGACGTGCCCACGCAGCGGACTCTTCCGGTGGTCTGCGTGTGCTCCTTCAGCCGGCGCACGAGACAAGCCACGTCGGCCCCGCCGCGGCCGGTGTGTGTGTGGATCTCGTCGAGGACGAGGAACTCGAGCTCCGCGAGCTGGCCAAGGGGGAACACGCCACGATCCTCGAAGCGTGTCAGGATCAGCTCCAGCATCACGTGGTTCGTGATCAGGATGTCGGCGCCGCGCCCCTCGCGCAGGTCCTGGCGTGAAATCACCTCGGAGTCCCAGGGCTGGCTCCGGCCCGTGGCCTCGCGGAAGCTGCGCAGCGCGGCGTCGGGGTCGTCACGGAGATCGCCGGTGTAGTTGCAGATCGTGAGCCCCGTGCCGTGAAGCCGCTCGGCCAGGTCCTCGTACTGCGAGTTGGCCAGGGCGTTCATCGGGTAGATGAAGAGCGCCTTGACACCGCGGCGGTCCCGCGGGCCGATACCTCCCGCCTCGTTCGCAGCCAGCGCGGCCGAGACCGCCGGAACGGCGAAGCAGAAGGACTTGCCGGAGCCCGTACCCGTGGCAACCACGCAGTTGCGCTTCTGCTGCAACAGGATGCGCCACGCCTGGCTCTGGTGGCGGTAGGGATCGATGGGCGCGCTCGTGGGATCGTCGCGCTCCTTCCGGAAGACCTGCGGAATCCGCGGATGCAGCAGCCCCTCGGCAGCGAGATCCGCCAGCGCCTCGCCCGGTTGGAAGCGCCGAGCGAGCGTCAGGTAGGGCGCGCGCCAGAGGAAACGCCCCTCCTCGATGCGCTCGGCGAGCCAGGCGCGGATGCGCTCGTTCCGGATCGTCTGGTAGGTGTCGACATAGCTCCGGTAGGCAACCTGGAGCTCGCGGAAGACTTCGAGGGGGTTCATGGGACCGCCCCTACGCGCTGGGGCCGGAAGCCCCGGCGGACGGCAGCCAGCCCTCGGTCTCCAGGACTCGATGAGCCAGCCGAATCGAATCGCGCGTGAACTCGCGTTTGCGACGCCCCCAGGCATGCACGGCGCCCGCCAGGCGATCCTCGTCGACGACGCCCTCCCTGGACGCGACCCAGTGCACCGTGGCCAGCAGCTCCAGGCCCGACGGGGTCTCAAACCCCGTCACGAGATCTTCTACGCGAGCAAGCCTCCTCCGCGTGTTCGCGCGCTGCGCCAGCGCGGCCCTGGCCTTGTCGGTAGCGCTGGCAAGCACCTCCAGAGGCTTCCCGGGTGAATCCCCGGCGTCGTCGTACCCTTCAATGAACACCCCCTCGATCTCGCGCAGGACGTGCCGCAGGTTCTCGGCGTAGGGACCGTAATGCCCCTTCGAGAACCTGAGGCTCAGGGGCTCACCTGCCTCCTGGAGGAAGTACATCAGCTTGTGGATCTCGAGCAGTGAGACGAAGGGATCGAGGGCGCCGCGCAGGTAGCGGTCCATGAGGGCAACGAGAGCGGCGCGGCCGGGCGTCATCTTCACCGCCTTCTGCCGTCGCGGCCTGAGCGCGGCCTCGGGTGCGCCTCCCGGCTCGAAGACGAGCACACGGACGTCGGGAAGATGCGAGAGGCTTCGCTCGATGCGCGGCCGGACCTGCTCCCACTCCAGTCCTCCCAGGCCGCTCCCCAACGGGGGAAGCGCTACGGACCGGATCCCGAGCCGTGCCACCTGGCGGACGAGGTCCTCGAGGCCGGCTTCGATGTCTTCCATGCAACTCTTTCCGCGCCAGTGCCGCTTGGTCGGGAAATTGATGATGAATCGGGGCGGCGTGAGCCGATGGGTCTCGAACACGAACACCCGCCCCGGTCTCACCTCGCCGCGCTTGCACGCCGCCGCGTACGCCCGAAAGTTCTCGGGGAAGGCCTCCTTGAACTGGAGCGCGATCCCGCGTCCCAGCACGCCGACACAGTTCACCGTGTTGACCAAGGCCTCAGCATCAGCCTGGAGGATGTCCCCCTTGCGGTACTCGATCATCGCGCCACCTTCCGGTCGCTCAATAGTACCAATCCGGCCATTGCTGCACGAGCGGCCCGTGACCCGCCTCCGCCAGCGCGGCCCGGACGCACGCTTCCACGGCATCGCCGCGGACTCCGATGCGCCGGACGAGTTGCCAGGGGAATCTCTGCTCGACCAGAAACTCCGCCTGCTTGCCTTCCTTGATCTCGGGATTCCGGGAATCGGTCGCCGCGATGGCCTCCCAATCCAGCTCGTCGAGCCGATCCAGTCCGGTCAGTAACTCGGCGTGGTAGGCTCCGGCGTTCGAGAGGGAGTAGGCTCACCGGACGCCGTCGCTCTCCGCCCGGCGGACGACCTCGCGAAGGTCGCATTCGAGGTGCACGATCTCATTCTGCCCATCACGGCAGGTCAGTTCCCGATGGTTCGCCCGGTGGATCACGTAGAGCATCACCGAGCGCGGGCAGAAGTAGAAGGGCACGTAGTCCCCGACCTTCGTTCCGGGATGGCATCGCACCTCGATCTCCCCGATCCGCCGGCGCTTGATCTCCGAGAGGCCGATGCCTTGCCGGGGGCCGCCGCGACGGGCCATCTCGGCGTCGCACAGGAGGCTACCCTCTCGTACGATCGCGTCGAGCTTGTCGACGTGCGTGATGTGGTACAGCCTGG
>JAJRVY010000082.1 GCA_024277065.1 Planctomycetota bacterium | reverse complement strand
GAGGACTCATGTGGAGACCCCGTTGATGTGGAGTCGGCGGTCCGGATCCGCGTCGCCGCTGGGCTCCGCGGCTGTCGGACTCCACATCACGAAGGCGGGGTCGGCTGCTCAAAGCGCCTCCAGCCACTCGAGGATCGTGGCGTCGGAACGCCAGGCTGCAAGCGCTGGATCGACGTCGCAGATCGGCCCTGCCTTAGCGAGGGCGGCGCGCTTCGTCGCGAGGTTGACGTGGTTGTAACGGTCGGTGGTCTGGAGTTGGGCGTGTCCCATCCATCTGCTGACGGTGGGGAGATCGACGCCGGACTGCAGGAGATGGACCGCACCCGAGTGGCGCAGGACGTGCGGATGCACGCGCTTCGCGGCGAGGGTTGGGGCGACCGAGGCCGCGGCACGGCGCACGTGCTTGCTCACGATGTAGCGCACGCCGAACCGCGTCAGCGGCTCTCCGCGCCGGTTGAGGAAGAGCCGTTCCGTCGACTCCAGGGCGATGCCCAGCTCAGCGAGCAGGGCGCGCAGCGTGTCGGCGGTCTGCTCGGGGAGCGGACAGATCCGTTCCTTGCGTCCCTTGCCGCAGAGCAGCACGTGGAAGGGCCGCACGAGCTGCAGGTCGCAGGGTCTGAGGTCGAGGATCTCTTGGACGCGCGCAGCCGTGCTGAGGAAGAGCTCGAGCATGGCGTGGTCGCGGCGCCCGTCGGCGGTCCGTCGGTCGGGCGCCGCGAGGAGCGCCTTCGCCTCGTCTGCTTCGAGGTAGTCGATGACGCGCGTCCGGCCGCGCTTGAACGGCACCGCGAGCAGACGCTGGCAGCGCTCGACGTGCTCGGGGTCGAGAGCTGCGGCGAACCGGGCGAAGGCGTGGAGGGCGGCGAGACGGGTATTGCGGGTCGAGACGGTGTTGTGCCGGTGCGTCTCGAGGTGGTCGAGGAAGGCGAGCACGTCATCGACCTCGAGATCGCCGAAGTCGAGGTCCACGATGGCGCGGCGACGGCGCTCGGAGAGGAAGCGCAGGAGCAAGGCGAGGGCGTCACGGTAGCTGTGCACCGTGTGCGGGCTCGCGCCGCGGACGCGGGGCAGGTGGTCGGCGAAGTAGGCGCGCAGCGCGCGGGCGAGAGCGTTGGGGCGCTTCATGGACGGCCTCCTTCCACGGGCGCCGGGGAGATCCGCTCGCGGAAGTACCGCGCGAAGCGCTCGCTGGCGGCCTCGACCAGCGGCTCAATCAGGGTGAGATAGTGCGCGGTCGAGGCGACGTTGACGTGGCCCATCGCGGTCGCGAGTGCGGGGAGCCTCGCCTGGACGTCGGCGCCGGCCCGGTACCAGCGCAACAGGGCGTGGACGGCGTAGGTGTGGCGCAGGTCGTGGACGCGCGGGACGCGACCCGTGGAGGTGCGCACGCCGGCGCGCTCGAAGAGCCGCTGCAGCGAGATACCCAGGCCCGCGCCGGAGCGCGCGCGGATGCCGCGGTGCCGCACGACGAGGAGCGGGGCGTCGGGGCCGTGCGGCAGGCGGCGCCGCTCCTCAAGGTAGGCATCCACCTCGCGGGTGGCGTCGCCGGAGAGGGCAATCAGGCGCGATTTGTGGAACTTCGACTCGCGGATCAGGAGCGTGCGATCGGTGGGGTCGAAGTCCGAGATCACGAGACGAACGAGCTCTCCGCGGCGCAGCCCGGCGGTGTAGAGGAGCACGATGGCGAGGCGCAGCCCTTCGGCGCCGAGCAGGCGCTTCGACCGCGGATGACGCAGGGTGTACGCCGTCCGCAGGATCTGGACGATCTCGGCCTCGGTGAAGATGTGAGGGCGCTTGGGCTGGTGCGCCGCGGGGAAGAGATCGTTGTCGGGGACGAAGCAGCCCGGCTCGGTGCGGCGCCGGTGGAGGCAGAGATTGCGGAGCAACTCCATCCAGCGTCGGCGCGTGCCCGGCATCAGGTGCGTGAAGGTCAGGCACCACGCGGCGAAGCTCTCCGCCGTGAGGTCGGCGTCGGGGCCGCGCGCCACGAGAAAGCGGTCGAGGTGCGCGAAGATGTCGGCCGGGCCGTCGAAGGCGCAGCCGAGCGCGCGCCGGAGCGCGACGTACCGGGAGATCGCGGTGCCGAGCCGCGAGGTGTAGACGTGTGCGCGCCTCATGACCGCACCTCCTGCGGCAGGTCGAGCGCGGCGTCGCGCAGGTCCTCGACCTTCAGTCGCAGGTACACGCACGTGCTCTCGGTACCGGCGTGACCGAGCAGGCTGCCGATCGTCCCGAGCTCCGCGCACCGGCGGAGCAGGTGGACGGCCAGCGAGTGGCGGAGGCAGTGCGGCCCCTGGACGGGGAGCACGATCCCTGCGCGCTCGGCCCACGTCCGGAACGCGCCCGTGACGGCCGACGGCCGCAACGGGCCCACCGGGGCTGGGACCCGCAGGAACACCTCGCGGAAGGGCTGCTCCGGGCGACCGTGGCGCAGGTAGTCGGCGAGCGCCGCACCGACCTCCTGCGTGAGGGGCAGGACGATCGGGCTCTTGGTCTTGGGCCGGTCGACTTCGATCGTGTCCTCGCGCCAGCGGATGTCGTCCAGGCGCAGCGCGACGATCTCGCTCGCTCGCAGTCCGTAGCTCGCGGCGAGCAGGAACATGGCGTAGTCGCGTCGGCCCTTGCCCGTCGTGCGGTCGATGGAGGCGAGCAATGCACGGACGCTCTCCCATGGCAGCGACCGCGGGAGCTTCTCCCCGCGGTAGACGCGGGGCGCGTCAACCTGGGAGTCGAGCCCGGGGCGGATCTGACCGCGCGCCGTCAGGAACCGCAAGAACGAGCGCAGGCGCGCGACGGTGTGCTGCAGGCTCGCGCGGCACAGACGCGCACCCGCCGAACGCACGAAGGACTCGATCTCGGCGGACTCCAGTGCCCGCAGCCGCTGCGGGTCGCCGTCGTAGTCGATCGTCGCCAGGAACTCGGCGACCGTGGCAGCGTGAGTCGCCGTCGTGCCGGACACGAGCCCGCGGACGGTCTTGAGGTGCAGGCAGTACGCAGCGACGAGCGACTCCTGCGGCGTCGGCTCCGGATGCGCGAGCGCCCCGATCCCGTCGAGGTAGCGTGCCAACGACCGGATGAGTGCCGCCAGGTAGACCCGACGCTGCGAGCGGCGCGGACGGTGCGGACAGCACGGCGCGAACGACAGGAATCGAGCCACCGAGACCTCGCAGAGGCGACGCACGCGCTGGGCACGCAAGAGCGCCTCCGCGCGCGACGCTTGGACGACACGAAGTCGGATCACCGGATAGGGATACCGCTGCGCGCGCAAGGACACGGACAGCCCTTCCAAGTGGGATCCCAGCAGGCGCAGGGACAAGAGGCGGGCGTGGTCCCGCGGGAACATTTCTTCGAGCATCGCGACCTCCATTGCAGGGGCGCCAACAGCGGCGCCGGTCGCAGATTCTCGAAGACCGCTAATGTGCAGTGCCGGAAGCCGGGACCCCAGCGGCGACGCGGATCCGGACCGCCGACTCCACATCAACGGGGTCTCCACATGAGTCCTCTAATGTGCAGCTGCACATTAGAGGACGACTTCGCGGGATTCGCAGCCCCTTCGACCACGATCGGCGGCGCTGCGGCGCCCGGCGTGGCAACCACCGCCATGCGGAGCGACGCCGCTCCCGAGCTCGGCCCGCTGACCAGCGACCTCGACTTCGGCGGGTTCAAGGCAACGAGCCTCTCCGACCCGTCCGGAGCGCAGCACGCGGCCACCAAGGCGTACGTGGAATCGGTCGCCCAGGGCCTCGCGCCGAAGGACTCCGTCCGCGCCGCGACCACGGGCGACATCACGCTCTCCGGAGTGCAAGCCATCGATGGCGTGTCGGTCGTGGCTGGCGACCGCGTACTGGTGAAGGACCAGAGCGTGGGGTCCGCGAACGGGATCCACGTCGCTGCAGCCGGGGCCTGGAGCCGCGCGGCCGACGCGGACAGCGGCCCGCGGTCTTCGAGCCCCCGGGACCGCCCGTCCCAGAAGCGAACGCGGCGCGCCCACAGCTCCCGCAGAAGGTCAAGACGCAGCGACTCCACGACGACCTTGCCGAAGTCATCAACGCGCACGCAGCGTGCCCCGAGACGGTTCTCATGGCCCTCGAAGGCGACCTCGGCAACGACGTCACGAACCCGCCGACCAAGCAGCGCAAGGGCGTCCTGGAGGGCTGGCTCTTCGATGACGGGGCCGAGCGCCGCACGGTGACACGCGAGAAGGTGATGCGGTCGAGCGCGGGACGCCTTCGCACGTGGCGAGGGCGATGTCACCGGTCGTCTGGACGAGGCAGAGGAGGCGCGGGTCGTAGGTGCGCTTGGCGCGAGGAGCCGGCCTCGGCGGGAGGATGTCGTGCGAGTGGCTCGATGCGGACTTCCGCAGGAGGTCGCCCGGCAGCCCCCCTCCCCGAAGCCTCCCGCCGTCAGCTCCAGGGACCGCCGACGGACCAGAACCGCTCGAAGCCCTCGCCCCTTGAGGCGGCGAGAAGAGGCTCCCCCAAGAATCGCTTGATCTCGTCCACCACCGCGGGGAGTTCCCCCACCGAGGTGCCGCCGGACTTGCGGCAGAACGCTTTCCACTGGGTCTGCTTTGCGGCGTCGCCCGAGAACTCCTCCGTGAGCGCGACCGGCGTTGCCGTGGGCAGCGGAGTGCGACGGCGCTCGAACGTCGCCCGGACGGCGCGCTGCAAGAGAGAGCCATCGAACGCGAACGTCCGGGACAGCACCGTGAGGGCGTAGAAGTCCTTCATCCGGCTGTTCAGGAGACCGAGCGTGACCATCGCCTCGAGCTTCTCCGCGACGACCGTCTCGCGCGGATAGACCCGCAGCCGCGGCGGCGGGAACTCGAGCAGCGCCGGCAGTTCCTCCATGACGGCCTCGGGCGTGATCGCATCGCCGAAGCCGACGTCGATCTGCAGCCGGACGCGCGCGGCGGCAACGCCGGACTCGACGGTGACGCGGACCCCGCCGTACTCTTGATCGGCGCGGATCGGCCCCGCCGCGAGCGAGTCGAGGCGAAACCACACGCCGTCGTCCGGAACGTCAGCCGTGAGCACGTCCTGGAAGACCGCGCGCAGGTGCGCCTCGCTCGGGTCGCCGAAGCCGAGGAGATCGACGTCGCGGGTCGCTCGATACGGCTCGCCGGTCCACACCGCAAACACCGTGGCCCCCTTGAGCACGAAGTCAGATCCATGGGGAGACTGCGACAGCCGGTACAGCAGTCGCTCGTTGAGGTACCGCGCGAGCACGAGTTGGAAGTCGTCCCCGCGCTCACGTGCCCGATTGAGCAGCCGCGCCCGGACGGAGGCGGCGATGTCGCGCGGCGGGCGTGTCATGCCAGTGCTTCCATGTACGGGCGCATGAGGGTGAACACGCGATCTGCGCGGGCTGCGGCGACGAGCGCGTCGACACCCGTGCGATGCGCCCGCATGTACTCCCGCAGCGCAGCGAGCGCGACCTCCAGCCCCACGTAGCGGCGATACCGGAAGCAGTCCGCGACCGTCTTGGCGGGACTGGTGATGCGGACCGCAACGCCATCGATCTCGCGGACCTCGACGCCGTGCTCGCGGGCCCGGCCGCTCGCACGTACGACCTCGATGGACGGATACGTAATGCGCGGCGTGCGCGCGCGCCGGTCGATCATCACCCACACCGCGCGGGGCACCTCGGTCGTCAGCTCGTGAACGGCGAGCGCGCTCAGCAGGCAGACCGTCGCATCCGGGACACGGACTGCGACCTCAGCCAGCGACGACGACTCTGTCACGGGCGCATCGACGAGCCGGTAGAGTCCGCGATCGACACGCTCGAGCAGGCCGCGGTCGCAGAGCCTGCGGAGGTACACTCGGGGAATCCCTGCCTCGTCGAGGTCACGAGCACGAAGCGGACCGCGTCGAGCCAGTTCGAGGAGTCGGTCGGACATCGTGGGCGCCTTGGACATGTTACGCAATGCTGCCTCAGAAGAAGATGAGACGACAAAACGTAACACCGGCCTGCCCATCCGTCAAGCGGCTCCTCGCGAGTGGTCATGAAGAGGGCTGGCTTTGGGGAGCCAACGCACCAAGCCCAACCCTCTCACGGACTCGGAGGGGCAGGCGGCCGATCTCCTCGACCGCTTGGAGCGGTCCGCGCTTCGTCGTCGGGATCGGCCATCCGGTAGCTGGTGCTTCTCCCGCCGCCCTCGTTCTTGACGAGGATGTCGCGCTCCAGCAGTTCCTTGACGTCACGCAGGGCCGTGTCCTGCGAGCACCTGGCGAGCTTGGCGTACTTCGATGTGCTCAGGTGGCCCTGCCAATCGTGCTCGAGCATGCGGTTGATGACGGTGCGCTGGCGCTCGTTCACGGGCCTGGTGTTGATTCGCTGCCACAGTCTGGCCTTGCGGAGCACGTCGCCGAGCATCGCATCGGACGCTTCGACAGCGCGGTCGAGACAGCCGAGGAACCACGCCAGCCAGGAGGTGATGTCGAGCGATCCACGCTGGGCGGACTCCAGCTGGATGTAGTACTCGTTGCGCTCCGCTTCGATGCCCGACGACATGCTGTAGAAGCGATCCTTCGATCCATCTGCCCGGGAGAGCGCCATCTCGGCAACGGCCCTCGCGATCCGGCCGTTGCCGTCGTCGAACGGATGGATCGTCACGAACCAGAGATGGGCCACGGCGGCCTTGAGAACCGGGTCCACGTCGGGAGGCCGGTTGAACCAGGCCAGGAACCGCTCCATCTCGTCTTCGAGGCGGCCTGCGTCGGGGGCCTGGAAGTGCACGCGCTCTCTGCCCATGGGGCCGGAGACGACCTGCATCGGCCCGGACTCGCCCCGGCGTAGCCCGCCGACAGTGATCCGCCCCGCGCCACTTCTGCCCGTCGGGAAGAGCGCCGCGTGCCAGCCGTAGAGCCGCTCGGGCGTCAGAGGCTGATCGAAGTTCTGCGTGGCATCGATCATGATCTCCACGATCCCTTCGACTTCGCGCCCGGGCTCGGGCAGGCCCGCAACATCCAGTCCGAGCCGGCGCGCAACCGACGAGCGGACTTCGTCGGTGTCGAGGCTCTCGCCCTCGATGGCTGACGACTTGACGACTTCAGCGGTGAGCGCAGTGAGACTCGCCTCCGTTCGCAGCTCGAAGCCCAGGGCCTCCATCTTGCCGAGATGCCTGCCCTGCTTGTGGCGCAGTGCCGCAAGGGCGCCGGCCAACGCCCGCATGTCCCAGGTGAACTCCGGCCACTTGGTCAACTCATGAATGTACGTCATAATCCATGCGCCCCTTGCGGCGATGATACCCGGCACTCGCCGTATCGCCACGCAATCCGCTCGACATCTGCGGCGAATAGTGCATCCAATCGCCGCATTGCGGGCGCGTAGCCCCCCGCCGCGAGCCGGGAGTCCGCGCCGTCCTTCGCCGGGTCGAGCCTGGAGGGGGTGCGAGTGGTTCGCAGGAGGGTTGGCTCTGGCGATCCAACCCCACCGCGCCGGGCCCTCGTACGAACTTCGCGGCAGCAGCCACGAGACGGAGTTGCGGTACGTCCCGTCAGGGCCGGCCGTGCTTGCGAAAGAACGCGGCGACAGCGGACTTGTCGGCTTCGCCCTCCGCGACGGACCGGACGAGCCACTCGTAGGCCGGGTTCGTCGCGTGGAGAGACACGCCGTTCAGGCTGAGGAAGACGAATGCCGTCATGGCGCCCACTCGCTCGTTCCCGTCGATGAACGGGTGGTTCCTCACGATGTGGAACAGGTATGCAGCGGCCATCTCGAACACGTCGCCATGGAAGTACTGACCGCCCGCGCTGGCCCGCGGCATCGCGAGGGCCGACCGGAGGAGCCCGAGATCACGGATGCCATCGCTCCCGCCATAGCGGTCGATCTGGTCACGGTGGATCTCCAGGACCTCGTCGAGGCCGAGGAACTCCGCGTCCACGATCAGTCCGCGAGCCGGCGGAGGGCTCGCCCATAGCGGCGGTTGCCCTCGCGGACGGCCTCCTCTAAGCGCTTGCGTCTCTCCTCGTCGCGGATGGGAGCGACGATGAGGCAGTTCCCGTCCGTCGTGATCGAGAGCGGCGTGTCGGCATCGATCTCGAGCAGATCCAGGACTCCCCGGTCGATGACCAGGGCGAGGCTGTTCCCATGCTTGGTGAGGCGCTTGATCATGGCTCGGACCTCCCGCAATGACAATGTGTAGGACAATGCATCACCTCTCCGGGCCCTGTCACGCCCCCGCGGGTCGGCCCACGCGCACAGGCCCGACGAGCAGTGCGAGTTCGCGGCAGGCGTCGTAGGGGCGACCCTACGTGGTCGTCCCCGGAGGTTCCGTGGCCGCCGCGGTCTGCCCCCGGTCGGGCGCGAGGCCGCCGGCGACGCCGGGTGCGCGCCGTCCTTGCGTTCCTTTGCGCAGTCGTGTGTGCCCACGGCCCCCTGAACTGCGGCGAGCCATCGCCGCGGCGGTGCCGCAACCCGCGTCCTCGTGCGCCCTCACAGACCGCCACGGCCTGTCCCCGCGCAGCGCGACAATGCATCACATGACCGTCGATGCACCACCACTCTCCGAACTCAGAGCGTGAGCAGGAATCCCACGCGGCGCCGAGCACGCGGTTTGCGCGTGTGTGTCGCAGGACGAGCGTCTCGCGGCGACGGGCACCGCACGCAGGCCAACCGTCTCCGAGCGACGAGCGCAAACCACGCGCCAG
>JAJRVY010000081.1 GCA_024277065.1 Planctomycetota bacterium | reverse complement strand
TCCCGGGTGCGCGCCGATTGCGTCCGGCGGGTTCGCTGCAAGGCGGCGCGACGAACCCGACTCAATGGAGCGAGTCATGGAGGAGCACCAACGCCGCAGCGGGACTGCCGGGCGTAACAGCTTGCTGGCGCGTGGTTTGCGCTCGTTGCTCGGAGACGACTAGCCAGCGTGCGGTACCCGTCTCCGCGAGACACTCGTCCTGCGACAGACACGCGCAAACCGCGTGCTCGGCGCCGCGTGGGATTCCTGCTCACGCTCTGAGCACGCGAGTCGTGGACGTAGTCCGCGGCGAGGGAGGCAACGCCGCCCCGCGTCGTCGCAGCCGACCGAATCCCGAAGTTATTCTGACCGGCCGTCCGCCCCGGTGAGGACGCGGTAGAGCTCGCTGTCCGGACTGAGGACGAGCGTGTGGTTGTCACCGACGACGACGCGATACGTGTCGAGGGTGCGCCAGAAGGCGTAGAACTCGGCGTCGGCGTTGTAGGCGTCGGCGTAGATGCGCGCGGCCTCGGCGTCGGCGCCGGCCATGATCTCGAGCGCCTCGCGCTCGGCGTCGGAACTGATGCGCTTCTGCTCGCGCTCGCGCTCACCGAGGATCTCGGCGCGACGGCCCTGGCCCTCGGAGCGGTAGCGCTCGGCGATGCGGTTGCGCTCCGAAACCATGCGTTCGAACACGGCACGCTGCACGTCCTCACGGTAGTTGATGCGCTTGAGGCGCACGTCCTTCAGTTCGATGCCGTACTCCGTCGCGAGCGGCACGGCCGCCACGAGGATGCGTCGCGCGATCTCGTCGCGGCCGACCTCCACGCGCTCGACCTCCTGCGTCGAGAGCGACAGGTCGTCCTCGCCCGTCTCCTCGCGCGGCACGTCGAGGACGCGATTGCTGTTGCGCACGAGTTCGACGAGGTTCTGCGCGCTGATCTGGTCACGCGTCGCCGAGTCGATGATGTCGTCGAGACGGGCCTGCGCGCCGATCTCGTTGCGGACGGTCTGCAGGAAGAGCAGCGGGTCCACGATGCGCCAGCGCGCCGTGGTGTCCACCCAGATGAAGCGCTTGTCGGACGTGGGGATCTGGTTGGCGTCGCCGTCCCACTCCTGCAGGCGCTTGTCGAAGCGGTTGACGTCCTGCACGAAGGGTGTGCGGAAGTGCAGCCCGGGCTCCGTCACCGCGGTGCCGACGGGCTTGCCGAACTGGGTGATGACGACCAGCTCGAACTCACGGACCGTGTACATCGATGCGGCCAGCGCGACGAGTGCCAGGAACGCCAGGACGGCGGCGGCGGCGGCTCCGATGATCTTCATCGTGCACCTCCGGCGCCACTCGTGCCGGGTCCATCGAGCGGCAGCAGCTTCAGCACCCCGCCCTCCTCCGCCACGATGATGCGCCGGACGCGCGGCAGGACCTCCTCGATGGCCTCGAGATACATGCGCTTGCGCGTCACCTCCGGCGACTCCTCGTAGGCCGCGAGGAGTTCGGTGAAGCGGGCGACCTCGCCCTTCGCCCGGTTGACGCGATCGAGTTCGTAGCCCTCGGCCTCGGCGACGCGCTGCTTGGCCTCGCCGCGGGCGAGCGGGATGACCTTGTTGTATTCCTGCATCGCCTCGTTCTCGAGACGTGAGCGCTCCTGCTGCGCCTTGTTGACCTCGTTGAACGACGCCTTGACCGGCCCCGGCGGCGTCACGTCCTTGAGTTGTACGGTGAGCACCTCGATGCCCGACTCGTACGTGTTCAGGCCACTCTGCAGTTCCTTCTGCATGAGCCCGGCGATGGTCTCGCGGTTGCGCAGGACCTCGTCGATGGTGTGGTCGCCGACGACGGATCGCATGGCAGTCTCGGCAAGATCCTGGACGGCCTGCTCGGGGTTGCGCATGCGGAACAGGAATGCGTCCGGATCCGCGATCTGGTACTGCACGACCCACGTGACGTCCACGATGTTGAGGTCGCCCGTCAGCATCAGCGACGTGGCCTGATCCTCACGCGTCGTGTCGCGATACTGCGTGCGCACGCCCGCCTTCTGTGTGCCGTAGCCGAACTCGATCTTGCGCACCTCGGTGACGGGCACCTTGATGGCCTGGTCGATGCCGAACGGCAGCTTGAAGTGCAACCCCGGGTCGGTCGTCGCGACGTGCCGGCCGAAGCGCAGGATCACCGCCTTCTCCTCGGGCTCCACCGTGTACCACGACGAGAACGCCGCAATCAGCAACAGCACGACGACGACGACACCGCCTGTCAGGCGCACGAGTTGCTTGGGGTCGATGTTGATCTCTCGGGGCGGTTGCCACGTGCCGCCCTCGTCCTGCACTGTTTCCATGATTCCTCAGACTACGGCCCCGACGCGCAATGCCGCAGCATGCCCCGACACGCAGAGCGACCTGATGCCCCACGCGAGGGTGCGGGGCATGGGTGCGGGCTACGGCGTCACGGCGCGCGACTCGAGGCGCATCCGGAAGTGGGCGGCCGGCCGGTCACGCCGGCCGCTCGATGCCGAGCTTGCGCATGCGCGAGCGGAGCGTGCTCGCGTTCAGGCCGAGCACGTCCGCCGCGCCGCCCGCGCCCTTCACCCGCCATCCGCGCGACTCGAGCACCTCGAGGATGTGGGCGCGCTCGACGTCCTCGAGGCGAGCGCCGGCGCCCACGACGGAACGCGCCGCGCCGCCCCCGTCCCACGACAGAACGCCATCCTGTGCGAGGATCACCGCGCGCTCGATCACGTTCGCGAGCTCGCGCACGTTGCCGGGCCAGTCGTAGGCGCGGAGACGTGCCATCACGTCGTCGGGTACGACATCGATGCGCACACCCAGGCGCCGCGCGGAGCGCTGGACGAAGAACCACACGAGGACGGGGATGTCGCCCCGGCGGCGGCGCAGGGCCGGGAGTTCCAGCGGGAACACGTTCAACCGGTAGAAGAGGTCGGAGCGGAACGAGCCGTCGGCCACCATCGTCGGCAGGTCGCGGTTGGTCGCGGCGATCACGCGCGCGTCCACGCGGGAGGAGGCCGCGGCGCCGACGCGCTGGACCTCGCCGTCCTGGAGTACGCGCAGGAGCTTCGACTGCATCGGCAGCGGCAGGTCGCCGATCTCGTCGAGGAAGATCGTGCCGCCGTCGGCCATCGCGAAGCGCCCCTCCCGATCACGCAGCGCGCCCGTGAACGCCCCCGCGACGTGGCCGAACAGCTCGCTCTCGATCAATGACTCGGGCATGGCGGCGCAGTTGACGGTCACCAGCGGCCGCTCGCTCCGGGTGCTTCGCGTGTGGACCGCCCGGGCGATCAGCTCCTTCCCTGTACCCGTCTCCCCGAGGATCAGTACGGTCGCATCCGTCGGAGCGACCTGCTCCACGTGACGCAGCACGGCGCGGATCTGCGGGCTGCTGCCGACGATCTCGTCGAACTGGGTGCGGCTCCGGAGCTGATCGCGCAGAACGAGATTCTCGCGCTCGAGCTCCTGGCGGAGAGCGTTCACCTGGTCGAGGGCCTGGTGCAGGTCGGACTGCGTGCGCCGGAGTTGCGACACGTCCCGCACCGAGACGAGCGCCAGAACCCCATCGCGCGTCCGCAGGGCACCGAGCGCGATCTCGGCGGGAAACTCGGCGCCGTCGGCTCGCCGGCCCCGCAGGGTCCGACTCACGAGTCGCGGGCGAGGATCGTCGAAGAAGCGCGCCACCACCTGCGACGCATCCGCCGCGCCCTCGCCACAGATCAGATCCCCGAGCGACCGCGAGGCGAGGGTCTCGACACCGCAGGAGAAGATCCGAGCCGCCCCGGCGTTCGCGTGCACGACGCTGCCATCCGGGCGCACCAACAACACGCCTTCCGACAGGCTCGCGAGTGCGCGCTGGAGCAGTCGCTCCTCGTGCTCGGACTCATGCTGCAGGCGCAGTGCGGCAGTACGGGCGTCGCCGGCGCGACGCAGGCTGTCAAGGGCGATCTCACCGTGCCGCCGCTCGTGCATCAGCGCCTGCTCGAACTCGCCGCGACGCCCGTGGAGCATCGCGCTGACGCGGTGCAGATCCCCCAGGAGGGCGTCGTCCGTGACCTGCTTGCGAAGGTCTCGGACCTCGTCCAGCGCGGACTCCGCAGCATCGAACTCGGAGCGGACGACGCGCGCCTCCGCGAGGCTGACGAGCGCCGCGACCGACAGCCAGGCATCGTCCCGGCCTCGCGCCACGTTCGCGGCGCGCACGAGATGGGCGAGCGCCTCGTCGCACAGGCCGGCGCGGACCAGGCTGGTGCCGAGGCGCTCCGCGGCGCGGGCGCCGAGCAGATCGCCTCCGATGCGCTCTGCGATGGCGACCTGCGCACGACCGTGGGTGACGGCCTCTTCGTGCCGCCCGGCACACTTGAGCGCCCACGAGAGCGTGCGCTCGGCGTTCATCAGGAGATGGTCATCGTGGGCGACGCCGGCCAGCGAGAGCGCCTCCTCGACGTAGCAGACCGCGTCGTCCGAGAAGCCGATCTCGGAACAGACGAATCCCAGATTGATCAGCTCGAGGGCGGTGTCTCGGCTACGGCCGGCCTTGCGGTGCAGTTCCAGCGCACCGAGGTGCGCCTGCATGGCCGCCGGAACGTCCGGAGTCCGCGAGAGAACGCGCCCGAGTTGGCCGAGCAGTCGCGCCCGCTCGGGCTCGAACTCGGCGCCGATCGCGAGCCGCAGCCCACGCTCCCCGGCGACGCGCGCCTCGTCGATGCGTCCCATGATGGCGAGTGCGTCGCCCTGCAGCGCGACGGCGCTCAGCCGGATCTGCGCGTGGCCGGCCTCACGGGCCCCGCGCTCGACGTCCATCGCAACGCGCAGAGCGCCCACCAGATCGCCGACGTGCATGCAGGCAGCCGCGAAGTGCAGGAGCAGCAGGCAGCCGGGCTCGTCGAAACGCGGCGCGTCCCGGAACGGGAGCGCGACCTCGCGCGCCTCGGCGAAGCGCCCGGCCCGCAACAGGGCCTCGGCGAGGTCCGCCGCCACGCGCCGCCGCGCCGGATCGTCTTCCGCGGCCACGTCGTACCGACCTCGCAGGTCCTCGATCGTCTCCGTCACGGGCAGCACGCTAGCGGCCGGGCCGGGGCAGGCGGGCGCGAAATCCCGCACCTTCGGCGCCTCATGTCGCACGCCGGCCGCGTCCGGGAGCCTCGCGGGGCGCGGCACACGGCGTGCATCCCCCGGGTGATGCAGCTCGCACTCCACACATCCCGAGAGGGCACGACGACGATCGTGCACGTCTCGGGATCGCTCGGCACCGACGGCGTCCCACTGTTGCGCAGTCTGCTCGACGGCACGCCGGACGGGGTCGCGGTCGATCTCGCCGAACTGGTCGCGACGTGCTCCGAGGGCATCGTGGAACTGCGGCGGGCACGCATGAACGGGATCGAGATCCGCAATGCGTCACCGTACATCGTGCTGCGACTGGCGGAGGTGCCGCCGGAGACCGAGGACGGCCTGCAGCCGATGCTACCGAGCGGCGACGCCGGCCACGGCGCCGGTCAATGCCGCGCGGGAGCCCTGGCGCCACACGCGGACGGACCTGGCGGGAGCACGCCATGAGGAACTGCATCGTGACGCTGATGGACGCCCGGCGGCGGCGCTTCGCGGACGTCGGCGCACGGGGCGGGCACGTGCCGAAGGACCGCAAGCCCGGCGCGGACGAAGAGAGGAACGGGAGAAACAGGATGTCCAAGAGGATCACAGCCGTCGCGGCCGCGTCGGCGTTGTTGCTGGCGGCCGCGTGCGAGGACCGCCCGCAGACGCCCGTCGGCGATGCCGGCCCGCGGCCCGCTGCGGCCGGCGAGGCGGCGCCGGGGGATCACTGGCGCGAGTTGGCCGACATGCCGTTCGACGGCGGCTACCCCACGGCAGAGACCTCGCAGAGGCTCTTCGACGAGTTGGACTTCCAGAGGGCCGTGCAGGTCTACCTCTGGGCCCTGCCGGCGATGAACATCGACGCCATGCGCCGGGGCTCCGAAGCGGTGTTCGGAGCCGGCAATCACGTCCTGCCCGTCTGGAAGGACCGGCTCAACAGCCGCACACGCGTCACGACGCCCAACTCCGACGTCGTCTACGCGATGAGCTACCTCGACCTCACCGACGGCCCCGTCGTGGTCGAGGTCCCGCCCCGGCTCCAGGGACTGTTCGACGACTTCTGGCATCGACCGATCGCAGACGTCGGTCTGGTCGGGCCGGACAAGGGCGGGGGCGGCAAGTACCTCCTGCTCCCTCCCGGATTCGACGGTGCCGAGCCACCCGGGTACTTCACGTTCCGCAGCGCCACGTACCGCGTCTTCCTCTTCTGGCGCGGGTTCCTGGTGGACGGCAGGACCGACGATGCGGTGGAACTCATCGAGCAGACGCGCGTGTATCCGCTGGGCACGAAGGACGCGGCGCCGGAGATGGTCTTCCCCAATGCGTCGGCGGAGCCGGCGGACATGCTGCTTCCACACGACGCCTCGTACTTCCGGATGCTCAAGGAGTTCATCGACCTCGAACCCGTGGACCGCGAGGACTTCGCCATGCGGGGAATGATGGCGACCCTCGGCATCGTCCGCGGGGAGCCCTTCGAGCCGGATGCGCGGATGACCCGCATCCTCGACCGCGCCGCCACCGTGGCCTGGAAGATCGCCTCGGTCCAGCGGTACGAACGGCGCGTTCCCGGGACGAAGCGCTACGAGGATCGGCAGTACGACGAGGGGTTCATCGGTGGCAGCGAGGTCTTCGAGGGCGACACCTACCTCAATCTCGACACGCGCACGGCGTTCTTCCGCTTCGCCTACTCCAGCAGCCCCGGCATGGTCGTGGACATGGTGGGCAAGGGCTCGAAGTACCCCCTCACCTTCAAGGATGCCGAAGGGCACTTCCTCATGGGTGGGAAGAGCTACACGCTGCACATGCCGAAGGACATCCCGGCAGAGAACTTCTGGGCCGTCACCCTGTATGACGCGCCGACGGCCGCGGGCGTCGCCAAGCCCGGGCAGATGATCCCGTCCGTCAATTCGCAAGAGAGCCTGGAGTACAACGCCGACGGGTCGATCGACCTCTACTTCGGGCCGGATCTGCCCGCCGGCGCCCCCGCGTCGAACTACATCGGAACGAACGACGGAGAGGGCTTCTTCGTCGTCATCCGGCTCTACAGCCCGGGCGAGACCTACTTCGACAAGACATGGAGGCCGGACGATGTCGTTGAATTGCGCTGAGCCGCGAACGCTGCGAATGAGGACTGCCGCGGCCCTCGCGTGCGGCCTGGTATTCGTGGGAGTCGTCGCCATGCAGAGCCCGGCGGGATCCGGGGCGGAGACACTGACGACGCGGATCGGGGAACTCGAGTTCACGCATGGCTTCCGCGACGGCTATCCCACGGACGCGACCGTGCAGAGGCTCTACGACGAGATGGACTTCCAGCGTGCCGTCCAGGCCTACATCTGGGCCATCCCGCTCGTGAGCATGGCCCAGTGGCGACACGCCCATGAGACACAGCTCGGGGCAAAGGACGGGCAGATCGTCTTCCAGGAGACGTACAAGGACAAACTCGGCGGACTGACCTACAACGCCACGACGCCCTACGCATTGCCGTTCATCGACTTGACCGACGGCCCGTGGGTGCTCGAGATGCCGGGGAAGCCGGGACAGGTGCGCGGCGCGGCGCACGACATGTGGCAGATCGGCATCGGTCAGATCACAGAGCCCGGCAAGTATCTGTTTGTGGGACCCGGCCAGGACGTGCCGGCCGGCGGCGGCTACACGTCGTTCCAGTCAGCGACGAACGGCATCCTCCTGGGCATCCGCCTGATGCCGGAGGACCGTGAAGAGCGCATGGCACTGCTCGCGCAGATCCGGGTGTATCCGTACTCCGAGCGTGAGGATGCGAAGCCCCGCGGCTACGTCTCCGCGGATGGCAAGCCCTGGATGGCGGCCGCCCCCGAGGGCATGGAGTACTGGAGACTGCTGGCCGACACCATCGACCGCGAACCGGTGGCCGAACGCGACCGCTTCTTCATGGCGATGCTGAAGCCGCTCGGGATCGAGAAGGGCAAGCCGTTCGCCCCGGACGAGCGGCAGTCGAAGCTCCTCGTCGAAGCCGCTCTGGTCGGAGAGGCGATGGCCAAGGCCAACGACTTCTCGAAGCGCCTGGAGGCCGCGCACTACGTCGATGGGTCGCACTGGGAGTACGCGACGGTGTCACCGCCGGACCAGCGCCTCCCGTTCTACGAGGACCTGGACGGGCGGGCGGCCTGGTTCTACGAGGCGGTCACCAACGACATCGCCATGCACGGGCAGATCACAGGCGAGGGCCAGATCTACATGGTGACGTACAAGGACGAGGACGGCGACTGGCTGGACGGCGGATCGAACTACGTCCTGCGCCTGCCGCCGGGCGTGCCCGCCGGCGCGTTCTGGTCCTTGACGGCGTACGAGGTGAGCACGCGCACCTTGATCAACAACGAGCACGAGATCGCCGACCGGTCCTCGCGCATGGACCTCACGACGAACGCCGACGGGTCGGTGGACATCTACATCGGTCCCGACGAACCGTCCGGAGCGCGGGCCAAGAACTGGATCCCGACGGTGGCCGGGCGGGCGTGGTTCCCGTACTTCCGGCTCTACTCGCCGGAAGAGGCGTTCCTGGACAAGTCGTGGGTCCTGCCCGACATCGAGAAGTCGAAGTGAGCGGCGCTCGGGTGCGTGAGGCGTCAAGAACAGTCCGGGCCAGTGGCCCCGAAAGCGCCATGCTTCGGAGGGAGTCGCCGACGGCGGCCGCCCTCCCGGAGCGGGAACAGCGCGGGAGGAATCGATGATGAGAAGTCATGAGCGGGCGTTCGCCCTGGTCGCGGTCCTGACCCTGGCCGCCGGATGTACGACGACCGGTGCCGCGACGGGAGTAGCGGCGAGCGCACCGCCGTCGGGGCCGGCGGGCGTGTCCTTCGGGGACATGCAGGACCCGGCACCGACGGGCGGCGACAGTCAGGCCGCTGCCGACAGTGACCTGGGCGAGACCGCCGGCGATCTCGCCAAGAAGACGCAGAACCCGGTCGCCGACCTCATCAGCGTCCCGCTGCAGAACAACTTCCTGTTCAACGTCGGGCACAAGCGCAAGACCGCGTACGTGCTGAACATCCAGCCCGTGATCCCGGTCCACCTGAACGAGGACTGGAACCTGATCACGCGCACGATCCTGCCGGTCATCGACCAGCCCGAGATCGTCCCGGGCTTCGGTGACGAGAGCGGGCTGGGCGACCTGGACTTCACGGCGTTCCTCTCGCCGGCCAAGCCCGGGAGTTGGATCTTCGGCCTGGGTCCTACGATCTCGTTGCCGACGGCCACCGACGATGCCCTCGGCTCGGATCGCTGGGGCCTGGGCCCCTCGGCCGTCGCGCTGACCATGGACGGGCCGTGGGTCTACGGCGCGCTGATCAAGAACCAGTGGGACGTGGGTGGCGACGGGGATCGCAAGAAGATCAACCGCGGCCTCCTGCAGCCCTTCGTCAACTACAACATGGCCGGCGGCTGGTATCTCGTGTCGTCACCGATCATCACAGCCAACTGGCGCGTGGACCAGTCCGACCGCTGGACGGTTCCCATGGGCGGCGGCTTCGGCCGGCTCTTCCGCATCGGTGAGCAGCCCGTCAACGCCCAGATCCAGGCCTTCTACAACGTGCTGCACGCGGACCTCGGCGGGAACTGGTCGCTACGGCTCCAGATCCAGTTCCTGTTCTGATCACGGGCGCGAGGAGAAGAGGAAGAGAACCATGGAACGACGACATCGATCACCGAACGGGCTGCGCAACGCGGCGCTCCTTCTCGGCGCCGCATCCGCGTTGGCCGGCTGCGCAGGAGCGGGCGCCGGAGCCGGACGTGATTCGTTCGATGGATACCGGGCCTTCCCGGACAGTCCGGCCGACATGCAGGCGCGGATCGACGCGAGAGATCTGCACGGCGCGACGCAGGCGTACCTCTGGTCGATGGCCACCGCGACGGTCCTGGCCTGGGAGGAAGCCAACCTGATGGTCGCGGACTACCACGACCTCGTCACGTACATCACGCCCGAGGACAAGCGCGACATCATCACGGCGAACGCAACGACTCCGTACGCCGTCGCGTTCGCCGACCTGTCCCGGACCGACGGCATGGTGGAGATCGTGGTCCCCGCGGGACCCGTCGGGGGCCTCGTGAACGACGGGCAGATGCGCAGCGTCGTGGATCTCGGTCTGGCCGGGCCCGACCGGGGCAAGGGGGGCAAGTACCTGATCCTCGCCCCGGGAGTTGAGGAGCCCGCGAATCACGACGCGGACTTCGTCGTCCATTCCAAGTCCAATCTGCTCTTCACCGGCTTCCGTGTGCTGGCGGGCGATGACGAGCAGCGCGACGCACTCTTCCGTGCATACAAGCTCAATGCGATCGGGAGGCCGTCCACGACACGGGTGGTCCCCATCGGCGACGCCGCCTACCGCGGCTGCAATCTGCGCGGCATGGACCACTGGAGAGAGCTCCACGCGTTCATGCAGCGCGAGGTGTACGGCCCCGAGGACGCGATGGCGCTGGCATTCCTGAAGCGCCTCGGCATCGAGCAGGGCAAGCCGTTCACGCCCGATGCCCGTCAGACGCGCATCCTCCTTGAGGCGGAGCGCGAGGGGTTCGACATGTCGGTGGCTCACTCCGCCGCCCGTGAGATGGACGACATGCTGAAGCACGCGACGTTCTACGCCGGCACCAACTGGACGAATCCGCTCACCGTCACCAACCTCTACAGCACCATTGACAGACGCGGGGTGATGGAGCTCGACGTTCGCAACTCCTGGGCCCACGAGGCGATCACCATGTCCGAGGGGATGACGGCCGAAACGCCGGGAGTGGGCTCCAAGTACGTCGCCGCCTACCGCGACGCGGACGGCAACTACTTCAACAGCGCATACAGCTACGAACTGGTCGTGCCCCCCGACGCCCCGGTCGAGCAGTTCTGGTCGCTGACGGCCTACAACGCGACGACGCGCGCGATGGTCTACACCGACCGCAAGGACGTCAGTTCGCGCCATGATCTCTACGTGAACGAGGACGGCTCGACGCCCGTCTACGTCTCCGCGCATCCGGAGACCATGCCCCATCCGCAGAACTGCATCGACATCTCAGGGCAGGGCGACATCTTCTTCTACTTCCGGTGCTATGCGCCGACGCTGGCGTACTTCGCCAAGACGTGGCAGCTCCCCGACATCCGGCGCATCGAGTAGCGCGGCGAGCAGTGCGAACGACACAGCCCACGACGGAGGACACCGTGAAATCCAGGACTTCGACCTTCATTGCCGGCGTCGCCGCAATCGCCGCGCCGCAGGCGTGCGCCGCGACCGGCACGACGACCGATGCCGTCTCCCACGCGGAGAGCGTCGCCCGCCTGCCGTTCGAGGCCGACTACCCCACACCGGAGACGACGTGGACGCTGGACGACGAGCTGTTCTACCAGCGAGCGGTGCAGACGTATCTCTGGGCGCTCCCCGCCGTGAACATGTTCGCCATGAAGGAGGGGCAGGCGAGGACGTTCGGCGAGGGCTACGAGGTCATGGCGATCTTCGAGCAGCGCCTGAAGCCCAACACGCTCATCACGACGCCCAACTCCGACGTCATCTACGGCATCGGGTTCCTCGACGTCGGCCGCGACGGTCCCATGGTCATCGAGGCGCCGCCGATGATGCAGGCCTTGATCGACGACTTCTGGCACCGCCCGATCGAAGGGCCGGAGATCGACGGCGTGAAGTACCTCGCCGACATCGGCCTGCCCGGTCCGGACAAGGGGAAGGGATGACGTCGATCCCTACATGCGCGGCATGCTCGCGTCCATCGGCATCGAGAAGGGGGCAAGGCGTTCGCGCCGGACGCCCGGCAGTCAAGGCTCCTCGATGCCGCGGCGCGCACGGCCTGGAAGATGGCCAAGAACATCGCCGCGAACTCCGATCGCGAGCGGGACGGTGTCTGGTACGCGGATCGCCAGTGGGTCGCCCACGCGAAGACCGCTCTCGACGACTTCATGCGCACGGGGCTCGACCTGGACTTCGCCGATCGCACGACGGGCCATGCCGACGTGAACGCCTAGGCGCACATGTTCATCAACCACTACTCGATCAGCCCCGGGATGATCACGTCCCGTGTCGGGGTCGGGGCGAAGTACGCGGGCGCGTACAAGGACGCCGACGGTACGTACACCATCACGCTCTCGCCATCGGGAGACGGCGAGAACGGCATCCCCACCGGGAAGCCGTTCTATGGTGTGCTACGGGCGTACGTCCCGGTGCCCGGCGCCGATCTCACGGTCGGAGTTGTCAAGCGGTGAACGCGCGGTTCGAAGGCGATCCCGCGGCTCTTCGTAGGGGCACGATCCCCCCCCACACGCACACAAGCAATCCACCCACACAGAAGGGAGAACCCCATGCAATCGATGCATAGATCGCTGCTGCTCACGGGCGCACTCGCGGCAGCTGCCGCGGCTCCGGCACGAGCGCAGGACGACGCTCACGATCACGCCAAGGGCAAGCCGCCCTCGGAGTTCACCATCAAGAAGCAGCAGGAGCTGCGCAAGTCGCTGCCGCTCGACGACACGCGCGACTTCGACGAGCAGAAGAAGGGCTTCATCGCAGCGCCCGAGTACATGCAGATCATGGCCAAGGCCGGCCACGTCGCGTGGGACATGGGTAAATACGCGTTCCTGCTCGAGGACAAGCAGTACGACAGTATCCACCCGTCGCTGCAGCGGCAGGCCGTCCTGAACATGAACTACGGCCTGTACGAAGTGATCCCGGATCACATCTACCAGGTGCGCGGCTTAGACCTCGCGAACATCACGTTCATCAAGAGCGACAACTGCTGGATCGTGTTCGACCCGCTCACGACCATCGAGACCGCGCGCGCCGCCTACGAACTCGTGACGAAGCACCTCGGAAAGCGCCCGATCGTGGCTGTCGTCTACTCCCACTCCCACGCCGACCACTTCATGGGCGTGGGCG
>JAJRVY010000080.1 GCA_024277065.1 Planctomycetota bacterium | reverse complement strand
GGGTCATGCACGTCCCTCCCTCGTGGGAGTCCCTTCCGGATCGCCTCGAACGG
Organism: Planctomycetota bacterium; assembly: GCA_024277065.1. Classification (GTDB taxonomy): domain Bacteria; phylum Planctomycetota; class JAJSAM01; order JAJSAM01; family JAJVHW01; genus JAJRPF01. The sequence goes on along the minus strand of JAJRVY010000080.1, from coordinate 3,777 downwards.
CTCTGCGCGTTCGCCAACGGTGAGATCCCTGCCGGGGAAGGCTCGTTCATCCACCCGGTGGTTCGCGCCGTCCTCGTGCACTTCGCGATCGGCTACGACCATCCATTCGTTGACGGCAACGGGCGCACCGCACGAGCGCTGTTCTACTGGGCGATGCTGTCCCAGGGGTACTGGCTCTCTGAGTACGTCGCGATGTCCACGATCCTGAGGCGAGCCCCATCGAAATACGCGCGCGCCTTCTACTACACCGAGACGGACGATGGGGACACGACCTACTTCATCCTCCACCAACTGTCCGTGTTCCTGCGTGCGATCGACGCGACGCTCGGGTATCTCTCCAGGAAGGTGGCGGAGTACCGGCAGACGCACGACCTCCTTCGTGAGTCGCGGACATTCAACCACCGTCAGATAGCACTTCTGGGTCACGCGCTTCGCCATCCGGATGCCGAGTACACCGTGCGGTCGCACGGCACGAGTCACCAGGTGGTACCGCAGACCGCCCGCAACGATCTCCTGGAACTCGCTGAGAACGGGCTCTTGAGGAAGGCCAAACTGGGCAAGGCGTTCGTCTTCAGGCCCGTCTCACGGCTGGATCGACGCCTGTCCGAGTGGAGCGATCCGGACTGATCGCGGGCCCGCAAAGGAGACGAGGGCACGATGACTGACGTGGTCCTGCCGGGCCGGCCGTCCCGAGCGGGACGGCCGGTCAGTCCGCGCCGGGCTGCGGAGCGTCCGGTCTCTGCAGGTGGATGGCGCGGCCGGCGGCGGCGGCGGCCTTGCGCAGGGCGATCAGTTCGCGCGTCCCGGGGATCTCCTGCTCGGCGGCGGCGAAGTGCAGGCGCTCGGCGGCGGGCAACTCCCACATCAGGTGCGTGACGAGGTTCTGCGAACGGGCGACGGTGACAACGGACGGCGACACGCCGTAGCGCACCAGCAGCAGGCCGACGAAGAAGCGGGTCATGGCCTCGGCAGGCAGGCGGTCGGCCTGGCTCATCGAGACGCAGTGGCGCTGACGCTCGGGGTTCGCGCGCGGCGCGATAACGGTGTAGCGCAGACGCAGCCCGCCCGCGGTCTCCACGTTCCGCAGGTCCGCGAGCGTGTCCTCGATGGACGCGGGCGCGGGGAGATCGTCGTCCCACTCGGGACGCGCACAGCCGTGATCGCGGATGCGGTCGGCGGCCTCACAGACCTCGATCAGGTGCGCGTCGCTGTAGACCTTGCCGTACTTGGTCCGCACGAGGAGGACGAGCAGCACGAGCACGACGAGGACCACGCCGGCCACGATCAGCGCCGTCGTCATGCGCCCACCGGCTGCGCGCAGCTCACCTGCACGGAGAACGCCTTCGCCACGTAGATGACCTTGCCGTCGGCGGCGAGCTGCGCGTCCGCGGTGAGTACGCGCGCCTCGTGATCGACGGCGGTCACGTGCGCTTCGACGGTCACCCGCCGCGCCGTCGGCAGCACCTGCCCGCGGTACTGCCACTCGTGCGGCACGCCCGGCGCCGTGGCGACGAACGCGTCGCCCTCGCCCACGCCGAAGGCGTCCGCCGCCGCGACCTCGAGGGCCTGGATGATCGCTTCGAGACCGAGCGACCCGGGCCACACCGCGTCGCCCTTGAAGTGCGCACGGAAGAACCACGCCTCGGGGTCCACGTCGATGCCCGCGCGCACGTACCCGAGACCGTGCGCGCCGCCGCGGGAATCGAGCGCCTCCACGTCGTGCAGCATGCGCCAGCGGCCGCGCGGGAAGGCCGCCGTGCCCGGCAGCTCGAACGCCTCACCGTCACCACCCGAGAGCGCCGCGCCCGCCACGCCCACCTGGTCGGCGAGCGCCGCGGCGGAGAAGAACCCGAAGTACGTCGTGCCGTCGTAGACGACGCCGTCCGCGTCCCGCACCGTGAACGCGTAGTGCTGCAGGATCATCCCGGCGGACGCCGAGACGTCGGTGCAGCGGACGTGCGTGCGCAGCGTGCCGCAGCCGGGCTCGACGGCGCGGTGCAGCGTCGCCTTCCCGCCGAGGTTGCGAAAGTGCAGATCCACGTCGCTCCCGAGGGCCGACCCCATGTACGCCGAGCACCAGCCGCACGCCTGCAGCGCTGCCTCTTGGAGCACCGCGAACGGGACGTGGCGCCCACCGCTCTCGGTAGTGAAGCACGCGTCGGCGTCCGGCACGTCCCAGGCCGCGACGGCGGTCAGTCCCTGCGCCATCTCGAGCGGCGGCAGCGACACGGACGCGACGCGGTCCAGGAACGAGTACGGCGGGCGCGGCAGGCGCGCGATGAATCGCTCTCGGTCGAAGGGTGCGAGGCGCGGCCCGAGCGCGTCGCTGGGGTCGCCGTCCGCGAGCGCCAGAATGCCCTCGCGCGTCTGGAAGCGGTACGGCGCGGCGTCGCGCCGCCCGGCCCAGAGCGCCTCGATCGCCGCGCGATCGGTGCCCGTCATGCGCACGCTCATGTCGTGCATGTGCACGACGCGCCGGCCGTCGGCGTACATCAGGCAGTCCGCCAGTGCGTACGGCTCGGGGCCGAAACCGATCTCCTTGACGTGCACCTCGTAGGCGCTGACGCGCGTCGTCTCGAGGATCTGCCCGCGGCAGCGCAGGCGGCTGATGACGCCCGGGACCGGCTCGTAGGCCACCTGCCCGTCCTCCCCGAGCAGACCGAGCCGCATGAGGAAGATGCGCAGCGCGTGCAGCGAGCACTCGTACATCAGCGTGCCCGGCATGACCATGTCGTCCACGAAGTGGCAGGCCAGGAACCAGTCGCCCGGGTGGACGTCGATCTCGGTGCGCACCAGACCGATGCCGTAGCGACCGCCGCGCGGATCGAGGTCGGTGACGCGATGGACCAGGTTCATGAGGCCGCCGGGCAGCGTCGCGACGCGTGACAACGGCAGGCCGGTGAAGTCGTCGCCGAAGGCGGCCACGAGATCGCCGGCGCGCAGCGCATCACACTGCGCCTCGTCCAGCGACGTGCGCGCCACGGCCGCCGGCGGCGCCCAGTCCGCGGGCAGCTTGCCGGGCTGCGGCGCCCGGTCGCGCTCCGTCAGGACGATGCCCTGCCCGGCGTCCAGTTCCGCCTGCGTGAAGAACCCGGCGCAGCCGTCGCGCATGGAGAGCACCGGGCGGCCGTCCACCGAACCGTCGAAGCGGAACCGGAAGAGGTACGTGTCGCCCTGGCGGAAGAAGCCGTCGATGTGGATGTCGAAGTGAATCGTGTCCCCGCCGCGCGGGAGCGGGCCGTGGAACGTCACGGACGCATCGAGCAGGCGGTAGCACGCCGCGCCCTGCGCGTGAAAGTCCGCCCCGAGCCACGCGGAGAGGAAGAGGTCGGCCTGCCCCGCCTCGATGCAGAGCCCCGTCGGGATGCAGCCGTGGTCGAGGTACCAGTGGTCCGCGCGCACGTCGTGCTCGGTGACGATGCGGCCACAGGTCATCGACAGCGGCTCACCCTCGAGCGACAGGATGCGGTCCACGAACATGTACGGCTCGTCCGGGAGACGCACGCGCGCCGGATACGCGTCGATCTCCGCCCAGCGCGGGCCGAGCACGGCGGCGATCCGCCCGGTGGCAAACTCCAGGCAGGCGGCGCGGTCGAAGAGGACGCCGCCCGTCTCCTGCGCGGATTCCGCCGCGGATTCCACTGCGGCGTCCCCCGCTGCGGACTCTGCGACGGCCATCGCAGCGTCCGGCGCCGCGACGACGCCGCCCGCGAGCAGTTCGTGCTGCAGGCGCAGGCCGCCCACGACGAGGCGCGTCGTGTTGTCCGAGAAGCGCAG
>JAJRVY010000079.1 GCA_024277065.1 Planctomycetota bacterium | reverse complement strand
GGCCCGCGCCGTGATGCGCGCGTTCACGCGGACCTGACGCGGCGCCGAGCGCGGAATTCCCGTGCGGACCGCGCGCCGGAAGGCGAGCCTCTCTGCGCCTTGACGGGGGACCGTTCGCAGCACTCTCCCGCGCGTGGGACGCATGGAGGAGGCTTCTTGGGATCGGAGCACGACGCACGCCCGGACGTGTCGCCGAGCACGGCCCCGCTCTCACTGCTCATCGTCAACCCGATGGGCAGCGACGGCTGGGGCGGCGTCGAGCGCTGGCTCATGGACGTCGCGACGGGTCTGCGCGATCGCGGCCATCGCGTGAGTTCGGCCGGGCGGCCGGGCAGCGTCTGGCTGCAGCGCTGCGACGCGGCGGGCTTCCCCGTCCTCGCGGTGCCGCTGCGGGCGGACTTCCACCTCGGGCAGGCGCGCAAGCTCTCGCGCTTCATGCTCGATCAGGGCGTGGACGTCGTGGCCACCAAGCTGCACCGCGGAATCCGCGCCGCGGGCTTCGCCGCCAAGCTGGCCGGTGCGCCGCCGGTGGTGGCCTTCATGGGACTCGTCGAGACCAGGCCGGGGTTGCGCTATCGCCTGACGTACGAGCTGTTCCTGGACGGGGTCGTCACGCTGTCGCGCCGCATGCGCGATCAGATCGTGACCAACGGAGCGCTCGCACCGGGCGACGTGCATGCGATCCCCTACGGCGTCGTGCCGGAGCGCTACGTCGCGGCGCCGGGGCAGCGTGATGCGACCCGCCTCGAGCTGGGCCTGCCCCCGGACGCGCCGGTGGCCCTCGCCATCGGGCGGCTCAACGACCAGAAGCGCTTCGACCTGCTGCTCGAGTGCTTCCGCGAGGTGCGCCGCGAGGTGCCGACGGCGCGCCTCGTGATCGCCGGTACGGGCAAGCTCCAGGCGCGGCTCTCGGACCACGTCGAGCGGCTCGGGCTGCGCGCCTGCGCCCACCTCATCGGGTTCCGCCGCGACGTCGCGGCGTTGCTCGCGGCGGCCGACACGCTCGTCATGAGCAGTGACGACGAGGGGCTGCCGATGGTCGTGCTCGAGGCCATGGCCGCCGCGCGGCCGGCGGTGACGACGCGCGTCGGATCCATCGACGAGCAGATCGTGGACGGCGAGACGGGCTACCTCGTCGCGCGCCGCGACATGCGCGCGCTGGCGCGGCGTCTCACGGACGTGCTCGGCGATGCGGACCGCGCCCGTGCCATGGGGGCCGCCGCCCGCCGCCGCGTGTGCGAGCGCTTCCCGCTCTCACTCTGCGTGCGGCGCACCGAGGAGTACCTGCAGGCGCTCAGGGACGCGCGGCCGGTCTCGACGACGCGCGCTCGATGAGCGCCTCCAGCCACGCCAGCGGCACGCGCATCCGCCCGCGTCCCGACCCGACCTTCACGGACGGCTTGATGGTCCCGTGGAAGTCCGAGCCGCCCGAGGGCAGCAGGCCGGCGCGCTCTGCGGCGGCGCTGAAGTACCGCTCCTGCTTCGCCGTGTAGCTGCCGTAGCGCGCCTCGACGGCGTCGAGACCGCGTCCGGCGAGCTGCGTCAGCCAGGACTCGAAGCGCTGCCGGCTCGCGGCACTGCCCGGCACGTCGAACCCGAGCGTGAAGGGGTGGCAGAGAACGGTCACGCCACCGGCGTCGCGCGTGGCGGCGACGCAGTCGTCGAAGCCCACCCGTTCGCGCTCGACGTAGGCCGCGCCGCCGCGTCCGAGGTAGAGGTCGAAGGCACTCTGGAAGTTGCGCACGACGCCCTTGCGCACGAGGACGCGCGCCATGTGCGGGCGGGCGACCACGCCGTCCGCGCCGCCGGCCTCCTCCTCGATCTCCTCGAGCGTGACGTCGATGCCGAGCGCCGCGAGCTTCGCGACCATGGCCCGGTTACGCGGGCCGCGGGCGTCCTTGAGGCGGCCCGCAACGGCGCGGATGGCCGCGTTGCGCGGATCGACGCCGAGCGCGAGCATGTGGAAGCTGCCGCCGTCGTGAGGCAGGCTGAGCTCGGCGCCGGGCACGACGCGGATGCCCTGCCTGCGCCCCGCGTCCAGCGCCTCGTCGATGCCGTCGAAGGTGTCGTGGTCCGTCAGCGCCACGGCTGCGAGCCCCGCGCGGGCCGCCAGGCGGACGACCTCGGACGGCGTCTCGGTGCCGTCCGACGCAAGCGAGTGTGTGTGCAGATCGCAGAGCTTCGCGGAGGGCATCGCGCCATCGTAGGGCGTGGCACGGCGGCGCCGAGGGAACGTTGTCTGCGCGGCCCGCCCTCGGGCGCGGCGCCCTCGTCAGTCGAGCTCGAGCTCGATGTCCACGCGGTACTCGCTGGTGCCCTCGACCAGTTCCACGTCGTAGTCGTCACTCCAGGCGTCGTCGCCGAGCTCGGCCTCGAGCCAGATCTCGCCGCGCGGCACGTAGGGGAAGTCGTACGTGCCGTCCGGGCGGGTGCGGATGATGATCTCGAAGTCGTCGATCTCGTCGGGGTCGTCGGGCTCCACCTCGATGCTCACGATGGCGTCGGGGACCGGTGTGCCGTCCGGTGTCCTCACCGTGCCGTGAACGCGGATCGCGGGGTGGGCGACGAGCGTCAGGGGGATCTGGTCGTCGTGCCCGTCCGGTGCCGCGCGCACCATCGAGTAGCCCTTCTTGAAGCCGTAGATCAACATGCGCGGGCCGTCGAACTCGAAGGCGTACGTGAAGCGGCCCTGGGCGTCGGTCTCGCCCTCGATCGCCTGCGAGCGGAGCACGTCGTACTGGTCGTCCGCGTTCGCCGTGTAGAATTTCATGCCCGCCACGGGCTTCCCGGAGGTGTCCACGATCGTCAGTTGCGTGTCGATCGCCGGCTCGAACAGGAGATCGACTTCTTCGACCAGTTCGTTGCCATCGACGCTCACCAGTTCCTCGCTGAACGGTACGGCGCGTTCGCCGCGCCCGTTGACGGAGTAGACGCCCGGCGGCAGGCCCTTGAACTCGCAGACGCCGTTCATGTCGGTGCGGCCCATGACGTACATGTACGTGTCGGTCTCGAGCACGACGAGGTCCACGCCGGGCAACGGCCTGTCATCGCCTTCGTCGGGCTCGAACATCGCCGTCACGCGCAGGGTCGTACCGCGCGGGAGACGGATGTTCAGATCCTCGCCCGTCGTGATCTGCTTGATCACGCCGAGCAGCGGCGGCTGTCCGGCGGCGCCGGCCGTGACGGCGTAGCGGCCGGGGGCGACGCCCTCGATGCGGAAGTGGCCTTCCGCGTCGGTCGTGCCGGTGAACTGCATCTCGCCGTCGTCGAGGATCACCGTGGCGTCCGCCACGCCGGTGTTCGTGTCGCCGCTGTAGACGTATCCCGTCGCCGCGGCCACCGGCCCCACGGTCAGCTCGACGTCGATACCCGGCCGCACGCCCTGGGCCGACGCCTTGCCGACCGGCGCCTCGGCGGTGACGCGGAACGGCCCGCCGCCGATGTGGCGCGGGATCTCGATCTCGAACCGGCCGTCGTCGTCGCTGACGCCCGACGCGATCACCTGGGCGCCCTTCTTCGCGGACGTGCGATCCGCGCGATTGGTCAGCCAGTCGCCCAGAGGACGTGGCTTGTCCCAGTCCTCGATGTCGAGGTAGATCACGTCGTTGATGAACAGGATGTCGCGCATCCGCGCGGTCTCTTCGGTGGGTGCCGTCTCGACGGGCAGGCTCACGCGCATGCCGGCGCCGACGATCGGCGCGCCGTCCGCGGTGACGACGCGGCCCTTGACGAGCTGCGTCAGGCGGCGCGGCTTGCGCGTCGAGGTGCGCTGGCGCTCCGTGGTCTTGCCGCCGTCGGCCTCGCTCCCCGGAACGTCGCGCGGGGGCACTTGCGCCGCGTTGTCGCCGCCGTCCGTGTCGGCGGCGTCCTGCGACAGGATGTAGACCGTGGCGAAGGCCAGCACGCCGACGACAGCGAGCCAGGCGATGAGGAAGATCTTCGAGCTTTTCATGGTGTGCCTCGTTGGACGGTCGGGCTGTGGCGCGCGACCGCTCCAGATTCCCACAACTTATCCGAGCCTCGCAGGCGTCCCGCCGGAAAGCGGACCCTCAGCGATCTCCTCCGAGGCGTTCGCCCGCGCGTTGCAGCAACAGCTCGAGCTGCTCGTCGGGCAGGAGTGCCCCGAGATCGGGATCGGCACGTACCGCGTCCGGGTCCACCCTTCCGGTGGCGACGGCGGATCCGATGGCCTCGATGGCGGCGTGCCGTTGGTCGAGCCGCGCCAGCGCCCGGGCCATCACCAGCCAGTGCTCCGGGTCGGGGTCGCGGGGAGCGGCCTTCTTCACGAGGCGCAGCGCCAGCTCGTTCTCGCCGCGGCGCAGCGCCTCGCGGGCGCGCAGACCCAGAGCGCGGCCGGTGAAGCGGCTGCCGGCGTCGCGCCAGCCGGCCCGCGTCAGGACCGTTCCGGCTTCCTGCAGGAAGCCTGCGTCGTCGCGCGCGACCGGGCTGGGGGCGGCGGCCGCGACGAGCATGGCAGCGTGCTCGGGCTGCGTTGCCACGAGGCGGCGGGCGGTTGCCACCAGCGACGCCAGGAACGAGGCGTCACGCCGCAGCATGGCCGGGACCGAGCGCGCGACCTGCGCCCCGTCGTCCCGCGCCAAGAGGTCTTTCAGCGCGGCGAGAGCCTCCTCGTGGGCCGGGAAGCCGGGCTCGGCGGCGAGGCGCGCCTCGGCCACGAGCACGTCCATGCGCGGCTCGTGGGCGAGCATGTCGCGCGCCGCGCGGTAGTCGCGCAGCGCCGCGGCCGCGTGGTCCTCGGCCATCGCGAGCTGTGCGCGGGCGGAGAGCAGTTCGGGGTGCCAGGGGACGGCGGAGAGCGAGGCGGCGAGGAGCGTGCGCGCCTCCTCGCGGTCGCCGCGCGCGTCGCGGGCCAGCAGCGCGCGGGCCAGGTTGGCCTGCGTGACGGGGCTGCCGGGGCGGATCTCGCGTGCCGCACGCAGCGCGGCCACGGCGCGCTCGCTCTCGCCGGCGTTGAGCAGCAGCGTCCCGAGTTCGAAGCGCGGCTCGTGGGCGCGGGGGTCCGCGCCCGCCGCCACGTCGAGCGCGAGCAGCGCCGCGTTCGTGCGGCCCGCCAGGTTGTCGCGCCGGCCCTCTGCCAGGAACGTGTCGGAGCGCAGGATGCGCAGCGCCGGCAGCACCGCGGCGACGAGCAGCACCGCGAACACGCCGTGGACGATGCGCGGCTCGCGCACGGCTGCCGGTGGCGACGGGCGCAGCGCGATCGCCGCTCCCCAGGCCATCGCGCCCAGCAGCGCCGTGGCGCCGTGCGTGAGCGGCGAGGAACCGAGCGCCGACACGCAGAGCGCCGCGATGGTGGCGGCGACGACGGCGCGCTCCGCGCCCTTCTCCGGACCGCGTGCCGCGAGACGTCGCCACAGGCGCGAGGCGCAGAGCAGCGCCACGGCGAGCAGCACCAGCCCGAGTGGCACGGCGAGGCCCATGATGTCGTTGTGCGGCGTCGTGACGTCGCGGCCGAGTGACGTCAGGAACTCGTCCGGGTGCCGGAAGCGTGGGTAGAGGTCCACGAAGGGCGTGCCCTGCGGCAGCCAGAGCGGCACGGCCGTGAGCATCTCGCGGAACGAATCCCAGACGTGGGCGCGCACGGTGACCGTGTCGGCCCGCCCGAGCCACGCCGGGCCGTTTCCCGCGGCGACGCGCGCGAAGAGCCAGGCCGCGGCGACGGCGGCCAGCGCCGCCGTCCCGGCGACGGCGCGCGCGGCGCCGCGCCGTCCGCGGGCGTCCAGGAGCCGGTAGCCGAAGACGACGAGGGCGGCGACCGCGGCGATGACGTCGATGCGCGAGCGCGCCAGCGTGAGGTGCGTCACGGCGAGCAGCGCCGCGGCGGCGCCCAGCACGCGATCCGCGCGGCCGCGTCCGGCCGACAGCGCCAGCCAGAGGGCCGCCGGAAGCGCCGCAGCCTGGAACTCGGCGGCGAACGAGACGTTGCCGAACGTCGCGACGACCTCCGACCGCGCGCCCCACGGCGCCGGATCGAGCCCGAGTCCCTGGAGGATGGCGTAGGCGCCGGCGCCGGCGGCAGCCAGCGCCGCACCACGCGCCAGGGTCAGGACGGCGTCCGTGCCGCGCGGCACCGCTGCCACGATGCGCGCGACCGCCAGCGCCCCGAGGGCCAGCAGCGGCCCCTCGAGTGATCCGCGCGGGCCGGCCGCGAACGTGACGGCCAGCGCCACCGCGGTGAGCGCCCACGGCACCATCAGGAGCGGGTCCAGGTCGCGGGTGCTCCGCGCGCCGCCGCGCCTCGCCGCCGCGAGCGTCAGGAGCGCGGCGCCCGCGAGCAGGACCAGCGTCTTGCCCGAGTCGAAGTCGGGCAGGTGCTCCTGTGGGACGAAGGCCCACGCCACGGCGACGAGCAGCAGCGCCGGCCCGAAGGGGGCGGCGCGCGCAGCCGGGGGCGGCGGAGAGGGCCTGGCGCTCAACGCGTCATTGGACGATCCCGGTCGTCCTCCCTTCCCATTCGTGGCGCGGCCCCGCGGCGCGGCCGATCGGCGCGCTGTGCCCGGCGCCCTGTGCCCGGTGCCGTGTGCCCGGTGCCGTGTGCCCGGTGCCGTGTGCCCGGTGCGGTGCGTGGTTCACGCGGCGTCGAACAGCGCGTCCACGAACTCCTTCGCGTCGAAGGGCGCGAAGTCGTCGTACGTCTCGCCGGTGCCGATGAACTTCACCGGCACGTCGAGCTCGTCCTTGATGGAGAGCACGACGCCGCCCTTGGCGGTGCCGTCGAGCTTGGACACGATCAGGCCCGTGACGGCGGCGTGCTCGCGGAAGCGGCGCGTCTGCATGAGCCCGTTCTGTCCGGCCGTGCCGTCCAGCACGAGGAGCGTCTCGTGCGGCGCCCCGGGGATCTTGCGGCCGAGGACGCGGTTGATCTTCGCGAGCTCCTCCATGAGGTTCTTCTGCGTGTGCAGGCGACCGGCTGTGTCCACGATCAGCACGTCCACGTTGCGGGCTGCGGCCGATTCGGCGGCGTCGAAGGCCACGGCGGCCGGGTCGGCGCCCTGCGCCTGGCGCACGATGGGGATCCCCAGCCGCTCGCTCCAGATCGTGAGCTGATCGACGGCGGCGGCGCGGAACGTGTCGCAGGCCGCCACCATGCACGTCCGGTCGCGCGCCGTCAGCCACCGGGCGAGCTTGGCGATGGACGTCGTCTTGCCCGAGCCGTTGACCCCCGCGACGAGGACGACCGTGGGCCCGTCGGGGTTCTGCCGCAGACCGCTCTCGCGCGGTGTCAGGCGCTCTGTCATGCGCTTGCGGATCCACGGGATCACGTCGTCGCCGGTCAGGATCTCGCCGTGCTTGGCGGCGTCGCGCGCAGCGCCGAGGAGCGCATCGCTGGCCTCGACGCCGACGTCGCTCGTGATGAGCACCTCCTCGATGTCGTCCCAGAGCGATGCATCGATCCGGCGTCCCTTGACCAGCGCCTTGAGTCGTCCGGCGAGGGCGCGCGACGTCTTGCGCAGCGAGTCACGAAGTTTCGCGAGGGCCATGTCGTCTCCCGTGGTGCCGTGTGCGTGTCGTGCCAGAGTTGCAGCGTCAGAGTTGCAGCGTGCGCCGGATGCGGTCCAGAACACCGTTCACGAACGCGCCGCTCTGCTCGGTGCTGAAGCGCTTGGCGAGCTCGATCGCCTCGTTGATGGCGACCTTGGCCGGTACGTCGTCGCGGCGGTGGTCCATCTCGTAGACCGCGATCCGAAGGATGGTGCGATCCACGACCGCCATGCGGCGCAGGCTCCAGTGCTCGGCGGCGCCGGACAGCATGTCGTCGATGCCGCGGCTCTCCGCGATCACGCCGCGGACGAGCAGCCGCACGTAGTCGGCGATGTCGTCGGCGCGCCGGTCGCGCACGAGGATCTCGTCCATCTCGGGCAGGATCTCCGTGCCGCGCACGTCCCACTGGTAGAGGAACGTCAACGCGATCTCGCGGGCCTTGCGGCGGTTCTTCAACGGCCGGCTCCACGGCCCTGCGCCCGTGAGGCCGGCGGCGGTGCGATCTGCCGCAAGAGGTCCGCCATGCGCAGCGCGTCGAGGGCGACGTCGGCGCCCTTGTTGCCCTTGGCGCCCCCCGCGCGGGCAAACGCCTGATCGCCGTCCTCGGTCGTCAGCACGCCGAACAGCACGGGCAGGCGGTGCTGCAGCCCCACGGCCACGACGCCCTGCTCGGCCGCTTCGCAGACGTAGTCGTAGTGGCTGGTCTCGCCGCGGATGACGCACCCGAGAGCGATCACGGCGTCGAGGTCGCCGCGCGCGGCGAGCGCCTCGCAGGCGAGCGGCAGCTCGAACGCCCCGGGGACGTGCGCCACGACCAGATCGTCGTCGCCGACGCCCGCCGCCCGCAGCGCCTCGATCGCGCCCTCCAGCAGCAGCGCCGTGACCGGCTCATTGAATCGCGACACAGCGAGCCCGATACGCCGCCCGGCGCCCGCGGGGCGCCCCTCGAACACCTGCATCGATCGATCCTCCGGGGAAGCCCCGCAATCTACTCCGGCGGTCGGCGGTCCACGACTTCCGGCGCTCGGAAAGGTCTGCGCCGCTCCCGGCCGCCGTCGCACGATGCGCCGATGCGAACGCTTCCGTCGGTGGACTCCGCCCTCGAGCAGATCCTCGAGCACGTTCCCGAACCGCGTGCCGCGGCCGTCGATCTCGTCGCGGCGCGTGGCTGCGTTCTCGCGGCGGACGTCGTCGCCGACCGTGACTACCCGGCGTTCGCGCGCAGCCGCGTGGACGGCTACGCGCTTCGCGCCGCCGACGCGCCGAGCGGCGCGCCGCTGCCCGTCGCGATGGAGATCCCCGCCGGCGCCGCGCCGTGCGCGGCGCTCCCCGCGGGCAGCGCCGCGCGCATCTTCACCGGGGCTGCCGTGCCCACGGGCGCCGACGCCGTGGCCATGCAGGAGGACTGCGAGGCCGCCGCGGACGGCGCGACGGTGACCCTGCGCGGTGACGTATGCGCCGGGCAGCACGTCGTGCCGCCGGCGTTCGAGCGCGCGCGCGGCGAGCTCGTCGGCGCGCGCGGCGATCTCGTGACGGCGGCGATGGTCGGCGCGCTGGCCTCCGTCGGGGCGGTGCGCCCGAGCGTTCTGTCGCGGCCCACGGGGCGCGTGGTCGCGACGGGCGACGAACTCGTGGATGCGTGCAGCACACCGCGCCCGGGCCACATCCGCAACGGCAACGCGCCCGCGCTGCGCGCGGCGCTCGCCTCGTTCGGCGCGCTCGACGGCGGCGCCGTCACGGCGCGCGACGATGAGGCGTCCCTGGCGCAGGCGCTGGAGTTCGCGCTCGCCGCCGACGTGTGCCTGCTCACCGGCGGCGTCAGCGTGGGGGACTACGACCTCGTGCCCGCGGCGCTCGCGCGCGCCGGGGTCACGAAGATCCTGCACGGCGTGCGCCTGCAGCCCGGCAAGCCGCTCTGGTGCGGCGTGCGCGGTCGCACGCTCGTGTTCGGGCTGCCCGGCAACCCCGTGTCGGCGCTCGTCACGGCGACGCTGTTCGTGAGGCCGGCCGTGCGGCGCCTGCGCGGCCTGCCGCCGGAGGCTCCCGGGCCGCGGCGCGCCGTGCTGGACGGCGCGCTCCCGCGCGGGACGTGGCGACGCCGCTACGATCCCGTGCGGCTGGTGCGGCGCGCAGACGGTGTCCTGCTCGCGCGGCCCGTCGGCTACCGCGGATCGGGCGACGTGTTCGGCTTCGCGCTCGCCGATGCGCTGGCGCTCGTGCCCGAGGAGTCGCCGGCGCCCGTCGCCGGCGACGAGGTCGAGATCGTGCCGCTCGCTGCGGGGACGGCGTGAGCGTGGACGGCGGCGCGGCGCGGGGTGCCGCGGACGTTGCGGCGGAGAGCGCCCCGCGCGCGCTCCTGCGGCGCTTCCTCGGTTCGTTCTGGGCGCCGCCGCTCTTGGCCGGGGGGCTCCTCTGGTGCGCGTTCCCGCCGCTCGACCTCGGGCCGCTCGCAGCGCTCGGCTGGGCCGTACTGCTGGCTTCCATGCGCGTTCGCCGCGGTCACCGCGCCGGGCGGCAGGGGTTCGTCGCGGGCCTCGTCCTGTTCGTGCCGGGGCTGTCGTGGATCGCGCCGCTCGTCACCGGGGGCTGGCTGTTCACGGCGGCGTGGTGCGCCGGGTTCGAGGCGCTGTTCGCGTGGCTCCTCGCACGGCTCTGGCTGCGCGACGGCCGCGGCGGCTGGATCCTGGCCGCCGGCCCGCTCCATGTCCTCGTGGACCTCGTGCGCACGGTGGCGCTCACGGGCTTCCCGTGGCTGCTGACGGGCTACACCGGCTGGCACGACCCGATCCTGCTCGGCGGCGCGGGTCTCTTCGGCGTGCACGGGGCGACGCTCGCGATCGTGCTGCTCGGGGCCGGCCTGGCGGGGGTGACGGTGCGCTGGCTGGACGATGCACCGGGCTGTCTCGCGGCGCTCGCGCCGGCCGCCGGGACGTGGGCGCTGCTCGCGGCCTACGCCGGCTTCGCCGTGCCGCCGGCGATGCAGCGCGGCCCCGCGGTGGCGCTGCTGCAGGCCAATGTGCCGCAGCAGCTCAAGGAGCAGATCCTCGACGCTGAGGGCGCCGAGACCGACATGCGGGAGTGGTGGGCGCGCCACGTCGCGAACTGGTGGGGCAGCCACGAGACGCTGCTCGCGCAGGTGCGCGCTGCCGAGGAGCCGGTGGACCTGGTGATCTGGCCCGAGACGATGGTTCCGCCCTACCCCGACCGCCCGACGCGTGACCCGCGCCGCAGCGCACGACTGTGGCGCAAGTTGGCGCGCATGTCGGGCGACGCGGCGACGCTCGCCGGCGTGCTGCGCAGCGACGACCTGTGGCGGAGTTGGAACTCCGTCGTCCTGATCAGCCCGGGCGGCGACGTTCTCGGCGCGCAGGACAAGCAGCACCGCACCCCCGGCGGCGAGTACATCCCGCTGCTCGACGTGCTGCCGTTCCGCGAGCAACTGGCCCGCGTGCTCGAGGAGAAGGCCGGCTTCATGCCCGATCTCCAGGCGGGAGAGGGCACGCAGATCCTGACGCTGCGCTACGCCGGCGGCGAGGCGCGCGTGGGCGTGCTGATCTGCTACGAGTCCATCTTCCCGGAGATCGCGCGCGAGATGGTGCAGCGCGGCGCGGACTTCCTCGTGAACGCCAGCAACTACGGCTGGTTCGAGGGCACGGCGGAGATGGACCAGGCGCTGGCGATGGCGGTCTTCAGGGCCTCGGAGCTGGGCGTTGCGGTGGTGCTCTCCAGCAACAACGGACACTCGGTCGTGATCGGGCCGTCGGGCGAGCGCCTGGCTGCCGTGACGGCTCAGGACGGCCGCATGACCGACGTTGCGGGCTTCGTCATCGCCCGCGTGCCGCTCGGTGGACGGGCGACGCCGTTCCGCGTCTACGGCGAACGCCCGGCGTGGGGCGTCGGCATCCTCTGGCTCCTGATCGGCGTGCTTCCCAGGCTGCGCAAGCGGCGCCGCAGGGGGCGCAGCGACTGCTGGCGCCCGTCGCAGTCGTAAATCCGGACGCCTCCGAACGTTCCCGCGGCTCGCGACCGTCGGAGAACGACGGGAATAACTCTTGACCCTTTCCCGCCGGCACACCTAGCATCCGCCGCGCGGTGGAAGCCGCACGGCG
>JAJRVY010000078.1 GCA_024277065.1 Planctomycetota bacterium | reverse complement strand
CCTCGCCTGCGCGCTCGTTCCCGCAGGCGATCCCGCGGCGCAGGCACTCGCCCGCGCGATCGGGTTCGACAGCGGCGCGCGCGTCAGCCGCTACCGGCTCGTCTGAGTACGCTCCCGGGGGGCAGCCACCCGCCCGGGAGCCGCCGCGGAGGACGCACGCACGCCGATCACGTCCAGCTCCGCGCAGAAGCACGGCACGCCCAGCACGCCGGCGACCGAGGGCGTCGTGCGCCCCTCGTCGCCGCTGACGAGTTCCTTGACGTAGAGCCCGGGATCCGTGGTGACGCGGAGGACGAGGCGCTGCGTGCCCTCCACGGTCCTCGCAGCGGCGTCCTCCACCGGATCCCCCACCGGATCCTCCACCGACAGCGCGCGCACCGTTCGCTCGCGCACGACGTCGGCCCGCCGCCGGGCCCGGATCGGATTGCGCTGCGCGAGTGTGACACCGCCCAGCGCGGCGACGCGCGCCGCCGCGTCGGGCGGCAGCACGGCGCCCTCCCGCGGCGCGACCACGACGCGGTAGATCTTCTCACCGTGCTCGGTCGTGATGCGGCGCCGCTCCTTGCGATCCACGACGCGCAGCCCGCGGGCCTCGACGCGGCCGCCCGACGCCTCGACGACGCGCGCAGCGACATCCGCTGCGGCGAGCTGCCGCCGCACCGGGGACTCCACCGTCACGACGAACGGCCGGCCGTCCCCCAGCATGCGCACGTCCACGTCCTCGCGCCCCGCACCGTGGAACGTGGCATCCCGGCCGCCGAGAGCGTCACGGATCGCCGGACGCACGAAGTCCGCCACGGCCTCGGGCACGCTGCGCCCGCTGCCGCCACAGTCCCGGCACGCCCTGCCATGCCGCGCACCGCGTCCGCGACAACGCCGGCAGTGGAAGACGGTCTGGGACATCTCGCGCGACAGCTTGCGGTAGCGCCCGGCCACGAACGCCTGCTGCGGCTCGAGCCAGGCGCCCGCGCCGTGCTCGCGTGGCCGCACGTCCACGATCATGTCGGGGTCGTGCGGATCGAAGTGCCTCGCAGGCCACGCCGCCTCCAGCCGCCGCCGCAGTTCGATGCGCACGACCGCCCGCACGAAGTCGTGCATCTCCGCGGCCACCGCGTGTGGCGCGGCGCCCCGCGCGAACTCCGGCAGGGGCCGCGTGCCGATGCGGAAGCCCGCGAACTCGAACCCGGGCGCCCTTGCGAGCGCGCGCTGCAAGGCGGCGGCAACGATCTCCGCGGCTCGCGCGCGCAGCGGCGGCGGCAGATCGTCGAAGCCAGGAGGCGAACTCACGCGGTGATGCTACCCTGAAGTGCTTGGAGCGACCCGGGCGGTCGCGGCGTCCCTCGCGGGCGCCGAGGAAAGTCCGGGCTCCATCGGGCAGGACGGTGGGTAACGCCCACCGGGCGCAAGCCCAGGGAAAGTGCAACAGAGAGTAGACCGCCGACCGGCGGGCGGCTTGCCGCCCGGTCCGGGGCAAGGGTGAAAGGGTGGGGTAAGAGCCCACCGCGCCGACGGTGACGTCGGTGGCACGGTAAACCCCGTCCGGAGAAAGTCCACATAGGGGAGGAACTCGGCCGACGGGCCGGGTGCGAGGCGGCCCGTCTCGTCACAACTCCCGGGTAGGGCGTTCGAGGCGGCCGGCAACGGTCGTCCCAGAGAAATGACCGTCACGGGGGCGCGAGCCTCCGGACAGGATCCGGCTTACGGGTCGCTCCACACCCGCCGGGACGGCAACCGCCGCCCGGCGTCCTGCGCAGGCCGCCGGCCGGCGGGGTCGTGTGCGGAACCGCCTTTCGGGGTCGCGTCCAGCCTCGGCCTCCGAGAACTTCGGCCGTCTTTTCCATGACACGAGCGGGCAATGCCGATGAACATGGAAGTAGGTCGTCGGGTATGACCGCGCGCCCGCCCATCTGGATGCGGCGCATTGACTCCTGGCCGGGACACAGGACCGGCTCTCGAGACGGAACCGACCGAGACCGACGCGACTTCGGAACGCGATGATGCATCGCAGCCCCGGGCGCCGACGTCACTCGGCTGCGGCACCGTGCGAGAGCGCATTCCCCGGAGACGACGACCGTTCCACTGACGAGCGCTCACCGGCCACGCCGGAGGCGTCTCCAGACCTTCGCCGCCCGAACCGGGTTCGCGAGCGGCGGGAGGATACGAGCATGCAGGATCAGGGCTCCGGAAACGGGAGCGGGGGCGGCACCGGTGGCGGCGGCAGCAGCGGTGGTGGCGGCGGCGGACGCCGCCGACGCCGCGGGCGCCGGGGCCGTCGCGGTGGCGGTGGTGGCGGTGGTGGTGGCGGCAACGTGGCGGCACCGACGCAGCGCAGCGGCCAACAGAAGAAGAAGCGCCGCGGCGGTAACCGCGGCGGCGGCGGACGCGCTCGTGGCGGCGGCGGCGGCGGCAACCGTCGCGGCAGCGCGCGACGCGGTGGCGCCCCGAAGCGCTGGCACCAGATCCAGCCCGACTACGTCCCCGGCAGCGAGATCCCGACCGAGTGCGACGGCGTGG
>JAJRVY010000077.1 GCA_024277065.1 Planctomycetota bacterium | reverse complement strand
GGACGGCGTGCGCTTCCCCGCCGCCAACGAACTCGGACGGCTCGGCGACGAGGCGGCGATCCCGGCTCTCGCCCACGCCCTCGGCAACGACAAGCACTTCTTGGTGCGACGCTCGTGTGCGCGATCGCTGAGCATGCTGAATGCGTGGCTGGCGACACCGGCGCTCATCGACGCCCTCGAGTACAAGGAAGTCTACGTCGCGCAACAGGCCAACCACGCGCTGCGCAACATTACCGGCGAGGACTTCGAGGTCACGCAGTACCAGTCGCTGTCCGAGCGCAAGCGCCGTGCGAAGAAGGCGCGCAAGTGGTGGGAGGAGCACAAGGACTCTCCCCCCGAGGGCGTGTCGCTCCACTCCGCCGAGTTGCCTCGGTAGTTCCGCGGGCCGCGGCCCGCCGCCGACGGGCCGTGCTACGTCGGCTTGCGGGCGGCGCCGACGCGGCCCGACTGCACGTTCCAGAGGTCGGCGTACAGCCCGCCCGCCGCCACGAGGTTGTCGTGGCGCCCCTCCTCGACCACGTGGCCGCGCGCCAGGACCAGGATGCGGTCGGCGTTGCGGATGGTCGAGAGGCGGTGCGCCACGACGATCGCCGTGCAACCCTCGGTGATGCGCGCCAGGTTCTCCTGGATCTCGCGCTCGGTCTCGGTGTCCACCGACGACGTGGCTTCGTCGAGCACGAGGATCGGCGCGCGCTTCAGGATCGCGCGGGCGATGGACAGTCGCTGGCGCTGGCCGCCCGACAGCTTGATACCGCGTTCGCCCACGATCGTGTCGTAGCCGCGCGGGAGCGTCAGCACGAAGTCGTGCAGGTGCGCGACGCGCGCGGCGTGCTCGACGTCCGCCGGCGTCGCCTGCGGCCCATCGCCGGCGCGCTGGCCGTAGGCGATGTTGTCACGGATCGTTCCGTGAAACAGATACACGTCCTGCGTCACGACCGCGATGTGGCGCCGCAGGTCGCGCTGCCGGACGCGGCGCACGTCCTTGCCGTCGATCCGCACCGCGCCGCTGCTCACGTCGTAGAGGCGCAGGAGCAACTTGATGAGCGTTGACTTGCCGGCGCCCGTCGGGCCTGCGATGCCGACCGTCTCGCCCGGCGCCACCGTGAGTTCCAGACCGTCGAGCACACGCTCGCCCTGGCCGTAGTCGAAGCTCACGGCGTCGAAGCGAACCTCACCCTGCACCGCGCCGAGGTCATCGGCGTCCGCGGCGTCGCGCACGCGCGGCGGCGTGTCGAGAAGGCTGAAGATGCGTGCCGCGCTGGCGGACGCACGCTGATAGTCGTCGAACGTCGTGCCCAGTCGCGTCATCGGCCACAGGATGCGCTGGATCATCATGCCGAAGAGCACCAGCAGGCTGGCGTGGATGCGCCCGTCCACGACCCACATCCCGCCGACCACGAGCGAGCCCGCGAAGCCGATCGAGATCGCCATTCGGATGATCGGGATGAAGGCCGCCGAGAGGCTGATCGCGCGGTAGTTCGCCAGGCGGTAGGCGTCGGACGCCTCCTCGACGCGCGCGCGCTCGGCCGACTCCGCGGTGAAGCTCTTGATGACGAGCATGCCGGCGATGTTGTTCTCGAGGCGCGCCACGAGGTCGCCGACCGTCGCCCTCATCCTGGCGTAGCGCGGTTCGAGGAGGCGCGAGAAGAGTAGGCTGCCGAAGATGATGAGCGGCACGGGCGCCAGGCCGATCAACGCCAGTTCCCACGACGCGACGAGGAGCGTCGTCCCCGCGAACAGCACCAGCACGACGAGTTGTACGATGCTGCTGAGGCCCGTGTTGAGGAAGCGCTCGAGCTGATTGACGTCGTCATTCAGCATCGAGAGCGTGCGGCCGAGCCGGTGCTCCTCGAAGAAGCGCAGCTCACGCTCCTGCAGGCGCGAATAGGCGTCGATCCGTAGGCGATGCTGGACATCCTGAGCGAGCGTCTTGAAGGCAAGGTCGTACATCCACTGGAACATGCTCTCGCCGCCGAAGATCAGCACCGCGAGCACGCCGACCGCGAGGAAGTGCCGCGTCGTATCGGTGCCGAACGCGTCGGCGAACGCCGCGGGGAGCGCCGGGAGCGGGTCGCCCGCAGCGATGTCGATGAACCACGCCACCAAGAATGGCGGCATGAGATCGAAGACCTTGTTCGCCACGCTGGAGGCGATGGCGTACACGAGCCGTCCGCGCTGCGGGCGCAGGTAGCGCAGTAGCCGCCGCATCGGACGAGACACGGGATCGAGCAGCGGCGGCGACGCGTCCGGCATCCGCCCTCGGTAGCGCAGACGCCGGCACGGCGTGAACGAATTGCCGCGCCGCTCGGCGGAGGATCGCCTCGGAGCGGCGATCGTCACGGCGCTCGCCTCGCACGCTCGGCAACCGCCGCGCCGATCGCCGCTCCTCTCATTACGTTGGCGCGTGTTCGGGCGCGGACAGTTCGCATCCGAGTGCTCGCCCCTCGCCCGCGACCCTGCGCGCGCGCGCAGGGGTCGGCGTCACGGACCCGGAGGGACGGCCGCAACTAACAGGCTCGAGCGCAACTAAGGGCCCGCGCAGGAATAACTCCAGCCATACCTTCGTAACCGCGCCGCTGCCCGAGGCCGCCCACATACCCGAGGAACTCAGCGAGGCGATCGTGCTCTTCTTCGGCCTGCTCGACGAGCAGCAGCGGCGTCTGTACGCCGGGCTCGAGGCTCTCAAGACTGGTCGCGGCGGCGACACGCGCATCGCGGGGCTGTTGGGTCTGGACACCGGCACGGTGGCGCGCGGACGGCGCGAACTGCTCGATCAGGACGTTGAGGTCGAGCGCGTCCGTCGCCGGGGTGGTGGTCGCAAGTCGGTGGAAGAAAAACGCCCGAGGTGATGGATCGCATCGCCGAACTGATGAAGCACGATACCGCCGGCGACCCCGTGAGCGGGCTGAAGTGGACGCACAGGACCACGGCGCTCGTCGCGGCCGAACTGCGTTACATCGGGATCGGCATCGGTCCAAGGACGGTCGCACGGCTGCTCGCGCAGATGGGCTACTCGCTGCGGGTCAACCACAAGAAGCTCCCGCGCGCGTCGAAGACGGCGCCCGAGGACCGCAACGCCCAGTTCGAGCACATCGCCGGACTCCGCGAGGACTTCGTCGTGGATTGCCTTGAGATGTGGTGGCTCAAGGAAGGAAGGCAGCGCTACCCCGATGCCCGTGAACTCGTCATCTTGGCCGACGGCGGCGGTGCCAACGGATCGAGAAGCCGGACCTGGAAACGCGCTCTGTTCCGGCGCCTCGCAGAGCGTCACGGGCTCAGCGTGACCGTCGCTCACTACCCACCAGGAACCTCCAAGTGGAACCCGATCGAGCACCGGCTCTTCAGCGAGATCTCCAAGAACTGGGCCGGGCGACCGCTCGACAGTTACGCCACAGTGCTGCGCTACATCCGCACCACCACCACGACAACCGGCATCACGGTCACCGCCACCTCATCGATCGGCTCTACGAGAAGGCCCGCAAGATCACCGATGCCGAGATGCGTGAACTGCCCATCACCTCGCACGACTCGTTGCCCCGATGGAACTACACGCTCGCTCCGACGGCAGCCTGAAACCAGGGAGTTATTCCTGCGCGGGCCCTAACTTGCGCTCGAGCGTGTTGGTTGCGGCCGTCCCTCGGGGGCGTCGGGGCGGGGGATGCTGTTGCGCTCGCGCTTGATCGCGCTCCCCGGAGGAACACGCGTGCTCACGAAGGAACAGCTTCTCGACTCCCTGTACGCAAAGCAGTCGGGGCTCGCGGATCTGAACTCCGCGAACTGCTGGATGGGCGTGGATCGGAAGCTGCCCGCGGAGCCTGCTCCGGACGACGCCAACGCGTCCAACGCGTAGCAGCGCCTGCGATCACAGCCCGCGCAGGGCGCGATCGAGGTCGGCGATCAGGTCTTCGACGTCCTCGACGCCGACGCTGAGGCGCAGCAGTCCGTCGGAGAGACCCGCGGCCTCGCGTTCGGGCTTGGGGATCGAGGCGTGGGTCATGATGACCGGGTGGTCGAGCAGCGACTCGACGCCTCCGAGGCTCTCCGCCAGCGCGAACAGATGCACGCGCTCCGCCACCTGGCGCACGTTGTCCAGATCGCCCCGCACCTCAAAGCTGACCATGCCGCCGCCGTTGCGCATCTGGCGCATCGCCAACTCGTGCTGCGGGTGTGACGGGAGGCCCGGGTAGAGCACTCTCGTGATCGCCTCGTGGCCTTCGAGCCAGGTCGCGATGCGTTGCGCGTTCCGCGCGTGCCGCTCCATGCGCAGGTGCAGCGTCTTCGTGCCGCGCAGGACGAGGAAGCAGTCCATCGGACCGGGCACGGCGCCGACCGAGTTCTGCAGGAACCGCAGCCGCTCGTGGAGCTCGTCGTCGCTCGTCAGGAGCGCCCCTCCGACCACGTCGCTGTGGCCCCCCATGTACTTGGTCGTGCTGTGCAGGACGATGTCGGCGCCCAGCGCGAGCGGCTGCTGGAGGTAGGGCGTCGCGAAGGTGTTGTCCACGACCGACGTGGCGCCGCCCTCACGCGCGATGCCGCAGCACGCGGCGATGTCCGAGACGCGCAGCAGGGGGTTGCTCGGCGTCTCGATCCAGACGAGTTTCGTGGCGGGGCGTAGCGCCGCCCGGAACGCCGCCTCGTCGGACGTGTCCACGAACGAGAACTCGATACCCTGGCGCTCGAACACGCGCCGCATCAGCCGGTACGTGCCGCCGTAGAGATCGTTGCACGCGACGACGTGGTCGCCGGCCGACAGCAGGTGCAGCACGCAGTCGGCGGCGCCCATGCCGCTCGAGAAGGCGAGCCCGTGGCGCGCGCTCTCGAGCGACGCCAGGTTGCGTTCCAGCGCGACACGCGTCGGGTTGATCGTGCGCGAGTAGTCGAAACCCTGGTTGACGCCCGGCGACGACTGCACGTACGTGCTCGTCATGTACACGGGCGGCATGATCGCGCCCGTCGAGGGGTCCGGCGCCTGGCCGCCGTGGATCGCCCGTGTTCCGAAGCCCTGTGCCGTCTCGTGATCACTCATCGTGCCTCCGGGAAGCGTTGCGCGCCGGGCCCTCTCAGCCCCGCGCCAGCGCGTGGATCAGGTCGTACTTAGTCAGGATCTCGCGCGCCCCGTCCCGCCGCCGGACGATGACCGCCGATCCACCGCGCACCAGCAGCGACTGCAGGTCGGTCACCGACGCAGCCTCGTCGATCTCGGGGAGGGGGTCCTCCATGACGGTCTCGACCGCGCCTTCCTTGCGCTCGGGGGCGTGCAGGAGCAGGTCGATGACCTGGTCCTCGCGGATCGTGCCGACGATGCGGTCGCCGCGGAGCACCGGGATCTGCGAGACCTCGAGGTCGCGCATGATGCGGATCGCCTGGGCGACCGTGGCGTCCGGCTCCAGCGTGACGAGCGCGCCGGGTCCCTCGTCCTTGTGTGCGAGGACGCCTGCCGCCGTCAGCGACGTGCGCTGCGCGTCGCCGTGGTTCTCGGCCCACCACGCGTCGTCGTAGGCCGTGATCAGATCATGGCGATCGGCTGCCGGGACGAGCGCGACGACGATGCCGCCGGAGGGTGCGTCGGACGCCAGACGCAGCGCCGCGGCGACCGCTGCGCCGCCTTCCGCCGCAGCCGCCAACACGCCTTCTTCGCGTGCCATCCGGCGCGCCGTCGCGAGGGCGTCGCTCTCGCTGACCAGCAGCGGCGCGCCGTTCACGTCGCCCGACCACGATGCGCCGTCGAAGGCGAGCGACACGACGGCGGCATCGCGCGCGGAGGCCACGAGCGCGCGGCGGATGCCCGCGAGTGGCAGCGCGTCGCGGTCTGCGCCCACGACGGCGAACAGCGCGTCGCCCGTCGCCCGCGCGAGCCGTTCTCCGAACACCTCCTCGGCGGGGCCCGCGTCCACGCGACGCTTCTCGACGAGGACGCCGCCCGGAGTCTGCGCGGCCACGCTGCGCGCCGTGCTCGCCATCGCACCGCCGTCCGCGGCCTCGCCGCGGGCCGGGGCGCTGCGCAGTTCCGCGCCGAAGGCCCGGACGCGGTTGCGCTGCTCGCGCGTCGCGGTGTCGTCGATGACGATCACGCACGCCAGCCCGCGCGCCGCCGCGAGCATCGCGATGCTCGCGCCGAACGTTGCGCCGCATGCCACCAGCGTCGTCGCCCCCGCCAGCCCGCCGCCGCGTTCCAGGCTCGCGAGGCAGCGCATCGCCAGTGCGTCGGCGTCCGCCGTCGCGGTGCCCGCCGAGGCCAGTGCCACGACGACGCGGCCCGGCGCGTCGCCCGGGAGCCGCCCGAGGCGCACGAGCACGGCATCGCGGATCGTCGCCGGCACGTCGTCGTGGATCATGGCCGGGATTGTAGACCGCCGGTCGGGCACCGCGATTCCCTTGCGACCAGGTACACCACCGCCACCTGCCACGCGACCGCCAGCGCCGCGCCGGCGACGACGTCGATCGCGTAGTGGAAGCGCAGGTACATCGTCGCCGCCACGAGTCCCGTGACGAGCGGTAGGTAGATGGTGAGCAGGCGGCGCTCGTGGCGCCAGACGACGAGCAGGACGGTCACGCCGTTGGCCGTGTGGAGACTCGGGAAGGCGTCGCGCGGGAAGTGGCCGCCGTGGTTCTCGTTGAGCGCCCGGATGGCGTCGCCGATGAAATCGCCGTCGAGCGCGACGCCGAAGGTGTCCGCGGCGAGATGTACGTGCGGGCCCACGGCCGGCAGGAAGAGGTAGCCGAGGTAGCCGATGAACAGCGCCCCGGCCTCGCCCATCATGAGTTCACGGAACGCCGTGCGGTTGCGGCGCCACCACCACACTCCCACGCTGACGGGTAGCAGGTAGTAGCCCGCGTAGAAGCAGGCCATCAGCGTTGTGAGCGGCGGCGACACGAGCGGCTCGAGGAGCACGCCGACGTCCGCGCCGAGAAGCGCCGCGTCCGCGGTGCGCAGCCACGCGTCGATCGTGCCCTCCCAGCAGAGCGGCACGACGGTGTGCAGCATCTCGTAGGTGAGCACCACGAACGGCAACGGGAGCCAGTCGAGGACCGCGCCGGCCCAGCGGTGGGGGCGCAGGAGCGGCCATGCGGCGATCAGCAGCAGCAGCGGAATCGCGTACGGCGCGAACGCGCGCCCGGCCCCCGAGAGCACGGCCGTGGTGCCCGCAGCGGCCCAGAACGCCAGACCGAGCCGGATCTCGACGCGTTGGCGGAGCGGCGGCGCGCCGTCCAACACCGGCCTCTACTTCCGCAGATAGAGGAGCAGCTCGCCGAGTTCGCCCGAGTCCGATGTCGGACGCAGCACGCGGTTCAGGAGTTCGAAGCCCGCGCTGCGCATCTCCTGAACGACGACGCCGCCCTCGCGGGCGAGCAGGATCTTATCGACCTTGCGGCCCCGCGTCTTGCGCTGCGAGGGCTCGTCTTCGGACGGGAAGTAGCCGGCGGAGAGGAGCAGGATGCCGCCCTTGAACAGCAGGCGCTTCACGTTGCCGAGGTAGCGCTGGCGTTCGCGCTCGTATTCGATCTGGAAGAACGCACCGCGATCGACGGCCAGCCCGAACGACTCGGCCGGCAGGAGGTTCGGGGTCTCGAACAGGTCGCCGACCATGAAGTCGATATCGACGCTGGCCAGCCATGCGCGTTCGCGCGCGAGGCCGACGTCGGCGCGATCCGGGTCGATGCCGACGCAGTTGAATCCGCGCTGCGCGAAGAACACGGCGGCCTCACCGCCGCCGCAGCCCGTGTTCACCATGCGTGTCGGCCGCGGGCAGTGGCCGGAGTCGCAGAACTCCTCGAGGACGGAGTAGTCGTAGTCGTCCTCGATCTTGGGCTGCACGTCCACGGCGAGCGTGTTCATGATGAGCGTGGCGTCGAGTGGCTGGCGCTCTTCGTTCAGGCCCTCATCGGCGTCCGCGTCGGTGGCGCGGGGCTGCATGTGGCCTCGCGAGCCCTCGCGGCGCCGCGTCGCGGACAGCGCGCGGCGCATGTCGGGCAGATCCGAGAAGACGAGGACCTCGCGCACCGGCTCGGGCGCGGACATCGTCTTCGCGGGCGGCTTGGGCTTGCGCTCGCGCTTCTTCTTCGGCTTCGCCGCCCTGCCCGCCTTGGGCGGCGTCACCAGCGGCAGCGTCTTGGCACGCGCCGTGCCGGCGCTCGCCGATCCTCGCGCGACGGTCGCTGCCTTGGACCGCCGGGCGCTCTTCACCCGGGCTTTGGGATGGGTCTCGGGCAACTGCCTGCTCCTCGTTTTCTTCGTCGCGGGCTGCGCCGTCGTGGCCCTCTTCGGTGTCGTCTCGGTGGTCTTCTTCGCCGCGCTCGCGGCGCGTGGTCTCTTCGCCGTCGTCCGCTTGCTCTTCTTGGCCGCGGTCTTGCGGACGGCCTTCTGCGCCGGGCGCTTCGCGGGCCTCGCCACGGCCTTCGTCGCGGCCCTCTTCACGGGCTTCTTCGCCGGCTTGCGTGCCGCCTTGGCGGCGGTCTTCTTGACGGTCCTCTTGACGGCCTTCTTCCTGGCGGCCTGCGCCGGTTTCGTGCGCGGCTT
Organism: Planctomycetota bacterium; assembly: GCA_024277065.1. Classification (GTDB taxonomy): domain Bacteria; phylum Planctomycetota; class JAJSAM01; order JAJSAM01; family JAJVHW01; genus JAJRPF01. The sequence continues at coordinate 18,235 of JAJRVY010000077.1, read as the reverse complement.
GGCCGCCCCGCGCGGCGTCGTCGTCTTCTTCTTCTTCGTGTTCTTCTTCGTGGCCGGCTTCTTCGTGGCCGTCCTGGGGGGCGTCTTCCTGCTCGTGGCGGGCTTCGCAGCGGTCTTGCGCGACGACGCCCCCGCAGAGGACTTCGTTGCTCGCGACGTCGTCTTCCGCGCCGTCTTCCGGGCGGTCTTGCGAGCCCGTTTCCCGCTCGGGCGAGTCCGCGAGGCGGCTGCCCTCTTGCTGCGTCTGGCTGCGCCCAATTCCACCTCCGACCGCTCCCTGACGGGCACGGCCCGAAACAGGCAAGCGCGCCTCGCTCGCGGCGGCGCTTCGAGCGCGCCTGACGGCTGCCCGGGGGGACGGCCGCCCGATTGCGCGCGGAGGATATCGGCGCGCTGTGCTGTGGCCTACTTCATTCCGCCCTTGGGCTGCCAAAATGGCAGATGGGGCGCTCGTAGATGCGGAAGCGGCGGTCGCACCGTCCGCCGACGCGCTCGATGGCCGCGATCATGAGGTCGTTGTCGTCGAGCACCCACGAGCACTCCACGCCCTTCCAGTGCAAGGCGCGCGCGGCGACGCTCGATTCCATGATGAGCGCGATCTCCAGCCCCGCGCGGCGGTGCGCGGGCACGACGCCGAGCGTGACCACGCGGCCATGGCGGATGCGGCGCCGGGCGAGCAGCAGGCGCGCGAGCGACCAGGGCCAGAGGCGGCCACGGATCTGTGCGAGTGCGCGGTTGATGTCGGGCAGCGTCAGTGAGAAGGCCACCGGATCGCCCGCGTGCTCGGCGAACAGTACGAGTGACGGCTCGAGGATCTGCCGCATGGACCGCGCCTCGTGCCGCAGCTCGGACTCGGTCATCGGCACGAAACCCCAGTTCTTCTCCCACGCCTCGTTGTAGATGCGCAGGACGTGATCGACGTCCGTGGCGAAACCACGGCGATCGGCGCGGATGGGGCGCAGCACGTAGCCGCTGCGCTCACGGACACGGCGCGTGATGCGCTCGAGGCGCGCGTCGGGCGTGCTCGGGACGGCGACCCAGAACGCGAGCAGGTCCTTCACCGGCGTGAGCCCCCACGACTCCAGCAGTCCCGCGTACCACGCCGGGTTGTGGGGCATGTCGATCGCCGGGGGGGCCGCGCGCTCGTCCTCGACGAGCAGACCGCTGATGCCGTTCGACGAGTACGACAGCGGTCCGCGCACCTTGTCACTGCCGCGCTCGCGCAGCCAGGTCGCCGCCGCGTCGAGCAGCGCTGTCGCCGTCTCTTGGCGGTGCTCGCACTCGAACCAGCCGAACATGCCCGTCGCGCCGCCGTGGACGTCGTCGTGGCGACGGTCGATGGCCGCCGCCACGCGGCCCACGTCGCGGCCGTCCCGCACGGCGATGAAGTGCTGCACGGCGGCGTGCCGGAAGAACGGGTGGTCGTCGCGCCAGCGCGCGTGCTGGTCCAGCAGGAGCGGCGTGACGAACTGCGTATCGCCGGCGTACGGAGCGAGTCCCGCCCGCCAGAAACGCGTGCGCCCCCGTCGGTCGCGGCGCACCGGCTCGACGCGCGTCATCGTGGCGTCAGGCCGCCGGGACGAGCCCCGCGGCGCGTCCGAGGTGCGCGAACACCTCGACGACCTGATCGAGTTCCTCCTCGGTGTGCGTGGCCATGTAGGACGTGCGCAGGAGGCCCTCGCCCGGTGGCACGGCCGGTGAGACCACCGGGTTCGTGAAGATGCCCGCGTCATGGAGCTTCTTCCAGAACGCGAACGTCTCGACGTCGCCTCCGACGGGGATCGGGATGATGGGGGAGCGGCTCGCGGAGACGTCGTAGCCGAGTTCGTGGAACGAGCGGTTCATGCGCTTGACGTTCTCCCAGAGGCGTTGCCGCCGCTCGGGCTCGCCCTCGATGACGTCGAGTGCGGCGAGCGTCGCGGCGGCCGAGGCCGGCGCCGGTGACGCCGAGAAGATGAGCGCGCGCGCGGTGTGCTTGACGAAGTCGATGACCTCCGCCGCGCCGGCGGCGAACCCGCCCAGAGAGGCGAACGACTTGGAGAACGTGCCGACGATCATGTCGATCTCGCCCTCGAGCCCGAAGTGCTCTGCCGTGCCCCGCCCGTGCGCGCCCAGCACGCCGATGCCGTGGGCGTCGTCGAGGAGGATGCGCGCGCCGTACTTCCGTGCCAGGCGCACGATCTCGGGCAGCTCGCAGAGGTCGCCCTTCATCGAGAAGACGCCGTCGGTGATGATCAGTCGTCCGGCGGAGTCGGGGCACTGCGCAAGCTGCCGCTCGAGGTCCGCCGTGTCGTTGTGACGGTACTTGCGGAGCTGGGCGAACGACAGACGGCAGCCGTCGAACAGGGACGCGTGGTTTTCGCGGTCGCAGAGGATCACGTCGCCCTTGCCGGCGAGGACCGAGATGACGCCCAGGTTGACCTGGAAGCCGGTCGAGAAGGTGATCGCCGACTCTTTCTTCATGAAGCGCGCGAGACGTCGTTCGAGCTCCACGTGCAGGTCGAGCGTGCCGTTCAGGAAGCGCGAGCCCGTGCAGCCGGAGCCGTACCTGCGCAGAGCCGCCACCGCGGCGGCCTCGACGTGCGGATGATGCGTGAGACCGAGGTAGTTGTTCGACCCGATCATGATCATCCGGCGGCCGTCCACGACGACCTCCTCGGTCCGATTCTCCGAGATCTCGAGGAAGTACGGGTAGAGCCCGGCCCGGCGCAGCTCGTTGGCGCGGTCGAACCGTCGGCACTTCTCGAACAGATCCACGGAATCAAGCTCCTCGCCCACGACTGCACCATCCGTCGCACCGGCGCGCAGCGGGGCGACGCACCGAGGGATGTCTCGGAATGTCCGCCGCGGCCCCGCGACGGCGGGCGCTCCGTGGCCCGAAGAAGCCGAATCCCGCACAGTCCGATGCTGGCGGAGGGTAGGTGCGGCCGCGAGGATGTGTCAATGTGTTTCGGGTGTCGCGCAGAGCGCATGAACCATCGTTCAGGGGGCTGTCCATGAGTGCGTCCGACGCGGCGAGAGGTTCTGCATGCGCGTCTTCCTGACGGGGGCCACCGGGTTCGTCGGGCGGCACGTGGCCTCGTGCCTGGCTGCCGCCGGGCACGAGCTGTGCTGCCTCGTGCGTGCTCCGGAGCGCGCCGTGCATCTCGCGGAGGCCGGCCACCGGCTGGTGGTCGGAGGGCTCCTCGACGACGCCGCCGTCCGCGACGGCGTGACCGACGCCGCCGCCGTCGTGCACGTGGCGGGGCTCATCGCAGCGCGCTCTCGCGACGAGTTGCGGCGCGTCAACGTGACGGGGGTGGGGCGGCTGGCGGCCGCGTGCCGCGCGGCGCCGCGACCGCCCCGCCGCTTCGTGCTGATCTCGTCGCTGGCCGCGGGCGGTCCGTCGGCGGCCGCCGGCCCCGCCGTGCGCGAGGACGACGAGCCGCGTCCCGTCAGCTTCTACGGCGAGTCGAAGTTGGACGGAGAACGCGCCGCGCGGCGCGCCCTCTGCGCCGCGACGCAGCTCACGATCATCCGGCCGCCGGCCGTCTACGGGCCGTTCGATCGCGGCATCCACGAGTTCTTCCGGGTCGCGTCCCGCGGCGTGCGACTGCGCCTCGGATGCACGCCACGTGCGGTCTCGATCGTGCACGGCGCCGACCTCGCCGAGGGCGTGCGGCTCGCTCTCGAGTCTCCCGCTGCGGCCGGGCGCACGTACCACGTGGCGAACGAGGCGAGCCATGCGATGGACGATCTCCTCGCGGCCATCGCGGTCGCCGTCGGCCGCCGCGCGTTCCCCGTGCGCGTGCCGGACGTCGTCGTGCGCGCTGCCGGTGTCCTGTCCGAGGAGATCGCGCGCGTCCGCGGCGTCGTGCCGACGTTCTCGCGCGACAAGGTGCGCGAGTTCCTGGCTCCCGGTTGGGTCTGTGACGCGACGCGCGCCCGCGAGGAACTCGGTTGGCGGCCACGCTTCGGATTGCACGAAGGGCTTCGCGCCACCGCCGACTGGTACCGCGAGCACGGCTGGATCTGAACGGGGGGTGTAGGATCCCCGGCATGAGGTTGCCCACCGCCGTTCGGACCGCGTGCACCGTGACCGCCGTGCTCTGTCTCGGTGGGGCGGCGCTCGCCCAGGACGGCGGGACCGGCGCCGCCGGTCCCGCCGCGGACACCGTCGAGACCACGGACGCGTGGGCGGCGTTCTCGCTGGAGTTCGCCGAGCAACTGCGGCAGGCAGGGCGCATCCCGGACGCGGCCGAGGAATACGGTGCGTGCGCGGTGTTGCGACCCGACGACCTGGACGTCGTCGCCGACACCGCGCTGATGTTGCTCGACCACGCCGCGGGAATCGCGCACGCACTCGACGCCGGCTCGCCCTACGTCGCCATGATCAAGGGCCTGATCCAGATGGGCGTGCAACGCGGCGGCGTCGGCGACGGCCGGCTGGCCTACGTGATCGGTCGGCTGAACCTGGTCGAGCGTGAGTACGCGAAGGCGTACGACATGCTGCGCGAGGCCCGCGATGCCGGTTACGACGACGAGGCCCTCGCGCACTGGTACTTCATCGCCGCCGTGAACCTCGCGCCCGAGCGGATGAACGCCGGGTACGCGCAGGGCGTGATCGGAGAGCTCACACGCCTCATCGAGGCGCAGCCCGACCACCCTCAGATCATCGAGGCGCTCGTGAACCTGGCCGCCGCCCACCGCCGCAACAGCGACCACGTCAAGTCCTTGAAGATCCTGGAGGATCTCGCCGCTTCGTATCCGCAGGACCATCGCGTCTGGAGCGCGCTCGGCCGCGAGCACCTGGATCAGAGCCGACTGGGCGACGCGCTCGCGGCGTATCGCAAGGCGCTGGCGCTCGCGGGCTCGAACGGCGACGCCTACGCGCAGGCGCTCGCCTCCGTCGCGCACGTCCTCTACAAGCTCGGCCACTTCGAGGAGTCCGAGGCCGCCGTGCGCAGCTTCATGGAACTCGACAGCGACTCCGTGGCGGCGCTGCACCTGCTCGCGCTGCTGCACCGCGAGCGCGGCCAGACGCTCGAGGCGTTGAAGCTGCTGCGGCGTGCCGACCGTCTGGCGAAGGACGATCCGACGGTACTGACGCTCCTGCAGCAGGTGCTCTACGAACGCGGCGAGATCGAGGAGGCGGATGCCGTCCAGAAGCGGCGCGACGCCACGTACCGCGAGCCCGGCAAGGCGTCCGAGCGTGATAAGGACGAGGCCGGCGGCGCCGCGGCCACGCCCCCGGACGACGCGCGCGACGAGTAGGCGCCGCGGGCCGGCCAACCCGCGCCTGCTAAAGCGCGCTGCGTGCGAACTCCGATCGAAGGGTGGGACTCGGAGGAGAACTCGCCCATGGGTCAATCGCGCTATCGCCGTCGCCAGAAAGTCGTGGATGCCAGCTTCCAGTTCCAACTGGGCATGCATCTCATCGGCTGGCTCTACCTGTACGTCGTCGTTGTCGCCGTGGCGGTCAATCTGCCCGCGCTGAAGGCGCTCGTGTTCTCCGACGTCTCCGAGGCCGAGTACGTCGAGGCGATCCTGGCCGTGCGCAGCTTCAGCAACTTCGTGCTCGTGCCGCTCATCGTCACGTTCCTGGCCATGGCCGGACACGCGATCCTCCTGACGCACCGCATCGCCGGGCCGATGTTCCGCGTCAAGGCCGTCCTGCGGGACATGGCCCAGCGCCACTTCGCGGAGCGCGTCACGTTCCGCACGAAGGACTTCCTCAAGGACGTGGCCGAGGAGATGACGATCACGAACCAGGCCCTCCGCGAGGACCAGGCGCGCATGCTGCGCATGAACGAGGAGACCAAGGTCGCCGCGCAGCGGCTGGCCGAACTCGCCCGCGCGGGCGCGGACCAGGAACACCTCGTGAAGGTCGCAGAGGAGATCATCGCGGCCGCGGCCGTCCTCGAGCGTCATGTCGCCTCCGCGGCGCTGATCGACACCGAGACCGCCGACCGTGGTGCCGACAGCGCCGAGAGCGCCGAGAGCGCCGAGAGCGCCGACGAGGACCATGGCGACACGGAGACCGTCGAGGCCATCGACCGCGTCACGGCTCTCGACGTCTGACGACACAAACGGCGCCGCGTTTCTCTCGGCCACACCTTCTCACTCAGCCCCGGCCTCCCGTAGGTCCTTGCCGGGAAGGCACTTGCCGACGATCTCCACGTCGCCGTCCCCGTGCCCGTCCACATCCTGTATCCTGGCATCGTGACTCTCCGGCGCCATCCGCTCTCGGCCGTGTGCGCGGCACTCCTGCTGCTCGGCGCCGTGTCGCTCGCGACGGCCGCGGACGGGCCGGACGCGAAGGGGGCCAAGCGCACGCTCCGCATACGCAAGATCCGCCCGCGCGCCGGTCGCACCTTCGTCAAGCTCGACACGGCGATTCGCATCCGGTTCTCGCGACCGCTGGATCCCGCTTCGGTCACGCCGGCGACCGTGCAGTTCCGGCGGCTCCTGGGCGAGGACGTGCCCTACGAGGCGACGTTCGAGAAGCGCAACAAGCGGCTCGTCCTGACCCCGACCGGCGGCGCTCTGGATCCCGGCAGGGACTACGAGGTCGTCGTGCGCCTCGGAGTGCGGTCGGACAAGGGGCTGCGGCTCAAGCGCGAGCGGCGCGCGATCTTCTTCACGGACTCGACGGTGCCGCCGTTCCAGTTCCTGCGTCCCGAGCAGTTCGTGCCCATCGCTTCGCAGATGATCGAGGGGCGCGCCGCGCACACCGCCACGCGTCTCGACAACGGTGACGTGCTCATCGCCGGCGGGCTCTCGGACTCCGCGCGCGTGACGGACACGGCGGAGATCTTCGACACGCAGGAACTGGTCTTCCGTCCCGCGGCGACATCGCGCCTGCGCACGCCGCGCGCGTATCACCAGGCCGTGCCCGTCAGCAGCGGCGCGATGCTGGTCGGGGGCTGGACGGGTCTCGCGGCGTCGGGCACAACCGAGATCTACGACCCGCTGGTGCGCGACTTCCGTCCGGGGCCCGACATGATCGAGGAACGCGACTTCGTCGCGGCGGTCACGCTCGACGACGGCCGCGTGCTGGTTGTCGGCGGCTTGCGCTACGTCGGCTCGGGCGCGACGTTCAGCCTGACCGCGGAGATCTACGATCCCGCGCTCGGGAGGTTCCGCGAGACGCGGAGCGCGCCGCTCGAGCGTCGTGCCGGGCACTGCCTGACGCTGCTGGACGACGGCCGCGTCCTGATCACCGGCGGCCTGCCGCAGGGTGCGTCGCTGCTGGCGACGGCGGAGCTCTTCGATCCCTCGTCCGAGACGTTCCGGTTCACCGCGACGCCTGCGCTCGGGTTCCGCCAGTTGCACACCGCGACCAAACTGTCCGGCGGCACGGTCCTCCTCGCCGATGGTGGCAACCCGAAGATGGAGATCTACGACCCCGTCACGGATCGTTTCTTCGCGGCCGGTGGTGCGAGCTTCGTGCGACGCACGCGGGCCACGGCGTCGCTGCTGGCCGGTGATCGCGTGCTGCTCCTTGGTGGTTTCGACCAGCAGGGCGAGACGACGCTGATCCTCGAGAGCATGGATCTCTACCTGCCCAATCACGGCGGCGGGCTCGGCCGCGTCGTGCGCCCCGACGTCGTGCTGCCCGAGCCGCGCGCCGGCCACACGGCGACGGAGCTCGGCGACGGGCGCGTCCTGTTCGTCGGCGGGTTCGGCTCGGCGAGCGACGAGAGCCTCACGACGGCCTTCATGTTCACGGCCCAGTAGCACGTTCCGGGAGCGCGTCCCGGGTAGTGCGATCCGGTCGTGCGACCCGGAAGCGCCTCAAGGGCGGCGCGCTCGACTGCCGATGGATCCCGTGCGCACGGGAGACTGCTGCGATCGGTCAGGGACCGTCCCTACATACACACACTTTAGAACGTACGCGACGTGTGTCTCGCCGATCCAGGCCGGCCCGTGCGCAACTCGATTCCGGCGTCGTGCCCCCCGGCTGCGCCACGCTCCGCCCGCCCCGCTCAGAGCGCGAAGCGCTCGCCCTCGCGCGCGACGGCGAAACCACGCTCGCGCGCCGGCCCGTCGTCGTCGAGCAGGGGGTTGGTGTGGTTGAGGTGGATCAGCCGCACGCGGTCACCGAGGCCCGCGAGCCGTTCCATCGTGTCCCGTGTGAACGGATGCGGGATCTCGCCGGTGTCGCGGTGGGCGAGTTCGTCCGGCGAGAAGAACGTGGCGTCGAGCAGCGCCACGTCCACGTTCGCCACCTCGTCGCGCACGTCGCGATCCCAGGCGTCCCACGAGTCGATGTCGGGGATGAACAGCAGCGAGCCGCGCGGCCCCTCGACGCGGTAGCCCACCGTGTCGGTGTGCTCGGCGCGGTGCGGCACGGGCAGCGCGGTGACGGTCAGCCCGCCGATGTCCACGTGCTCGCAGGGCCGCAGCGTGACGTGCCCCTGCTCCGCGAGGTCGCGCCACGGCGCGTTCGCGCGGAGGAAGGCCTGCATCGACGCCGTGGCGTGGACGGGCATGCCGCGCGTGGCGAGCGCTTCGCGGCCGAGGTAGACGAGTCCCGTCACGTGCCCCATGTGGGCGTGGGTCAGGAAGATGCCGTCCGGGCGCGCGGCGTCCATCGCGCGGAGCTGCGCGGGCAGGTCCGGCGTCGCATCGAGCAGGAAGACGCGCTGCCCGTCGCTGAGACCGATGCAGGCCACGTGCAGCCGTGGCGCGGCCCCCGTCGCGGACGCCTCGCAGCGGCGGCACGAGCAGCCGGGATGCGGCACGCCGCCGTCCTGCGCGATGCCCAGGACCACCGCCTCCCAGGCGCCCGTCACTGCTCTGCTGCCGCGTCGCGGACGAGACCTGCGAGCGGGCGGTCGCCGTCGAGGTCCAGGAAGTACGCGCCGTCGTCGCGCCAGAACGCGCGGCCGTTCCAGTCGTCGTCCGCGCGTCCGCGGTAGTGGTCGGCTCCCGCGCGGTCCACGAACAGCGCGAACGACCGCCCGCCGTGGTAGTTGTTCGAGTTCGCCTTGGCGGGCAGGTCGGCGTACGTGTCGTCGCCGTCGTCGTCGATGAAGATCACGATGCCGTTGTGCGCCGCGGAGGCCAGTGAGAAGCCGCGCGTCTCGTAGCGGTCGTTGCCCCCGCGGTCGCGGAAGAAGACCGACGTCTCGTCCCAAGAGAGGCCCTGCGCCACACCCGAGTGCGACTGGTAGAGGTCGTCGCCGCCGCCGTCGATGAACGTGCCCGCGGCCTGGTGTGCCGCGTAGCCCTGCGCGTAGCGCGAGCCGATGTAGCGGTCGTTGCCCGCGTCATCGCGGAGGATGCCCCAGGCGAAGAAGTACGCGCCGCCCTGGCTGAAATTGCCGGCCTCGTAGACGTCGTCGCCGCGGGCGTCGTGCAGAATGCCGATGCCCCCCGAGGCGACGTGGCGGAAGCCGAAACCGACGCCCTGTCCCCAGCCGCTGAAGACGCCGTCCTCGCCGTACTCGCTGCGGTACTCGGCGGTGCACGAGTAGCGGTCGTCGCCGTCCTTGTCGCGCAGCGCGCCGACGCCGGCGGCGAAGCCCACGCCCTTGCTGAAGCGATCCGCCGTGTACACGTCGTCGCCCGCGTCGTCCGCCAGCGTCGCGCCGCCGACGAGCGCCACGCCCTGGCAGGCCTCGCGCCCGCGGTAGGTGTCGTCGCCGGATGCGTCGAGCAGCAGCCCGACGCCCGCGACGGCGGCGCCCTGGCTCCACTGCGCCGCGAGGTACTGATCGTCACCCGCGTCGTCGATGAGGATGCCCACGCCGCCGAGCGCCGCACCTTGGCAGAACGGCGTCGTCGCGGCGTAGAGATCGTCGCCCGCGTGATCGACGTTGATCGAGACGGGCTGCGTGAGGTCCGCGCGGCCCGCGGTGTCCAGGTAGCGGTCGTTGCCGCCGTGGTCGTAGCGGAACGCGCAGCGGGTCGTGTGCGTCTGCGATCCTCCGCCCCAGATCTCGATGCGGCCGGCGGGTGTGTCGCGCGACGCGAGGAGTCCGTCGCGACCGTCCTTCTCCGCGGCGCGCGCGACCTCCTCGCCGTAGGCGTCCAGGAAGCGCATGAGGTTGTCCACGTTGATGGCCAACGCCGCGCGATCCACGCGCTCGAGCATCTCCACGATGCGGCGGTTCGTCCGCTCGCGCTCGACGTCCTCGTCGCCGTAGATGTACTCCCCCTCGACGAGTGTCCGGTCCGAGAGCACGACGAAGTTCTCCGCGAGCCACGCGCGCTCCTGCGGTGTCCAGTCGGCGAGCTGCTCGGTGAGCCACGTGTACAGCGAGACGAGCTGTCGCTCGATCACGTCGAGATGCGCGTCCCAGTCAGGCAGGGGCTCGATCTCCACCCGGCCGACGCCCGTCCACACGGTCCACTCGATGCCCGCGAACTCCGCGGGAGCGATCACGCGGCGCGCGAGGCGCGACAGCATGCGGTCCGCAAGCTGCTCCTGCGCGCTCGGGAACATCTGCGCGACGACGGCCTCGCGCAGCCGAAACGGATCACGCTTCTCGAAGCGCTCGCGCTGGCGCCGCGTCGTGTCGGCGGCCCGTTCCTCTCCTCCGTCCAGCGCGAGCGCCGCGGCGATCCACGCCTCGATCTCCGGATCGCGCAGCGGCAGCCCCGCCAGGGTGGGCTCGAACCAGCCCGGCGGCGTCTCGAGGCGCGCGAAGGGCGGCGGCCCCCGGCCCAGCCAGAAGTCCACCTCCGTGATGCCCTCGTCCTTGCGGTAGTACGCGAGCGACGTCGGTGTGTCCGGTGCCATGCCCTTCAGGATCTCGCGCAACTGCTGGATCAGCTCCGCCTGCGGACCGTCGAGCGTGCGCCCCGCGAAGGCCACGATGACGTCGCCGTCGGCGAGTCCTGCGATGGCGAGAGCCTGCTTGGGCTGTACGCCGGCGACGCGCACGCCCTGCGTGTATCCCGTCTCCGCCGGCACGGCGGCGTAGCCGGTGAAGCCCGTGCCGAGAAACGGACGATCGCCGTCTGACCGATCGAAGGGCAGGACGCGCGCGGCCCAAGGGCTCGCCGGCGGCGCGTCCTCGGCGCCGGCCGGCCCGCGCCCCGCCGGCGCGGCGGCCGACACCGGAGGCCGCGGCTCGAGCGGGTCGTTCGCGCCGGAGTCCATGGTGATCTGATAGTGCGGCGTGCACGCGGCGACCGCGAGCAGCGCCGCGCCGCCGAGCGTGGCCCTGTTGCGCATCCCGAGAGGGTAGCGAGAGGACGTTCGTTTCGGAGAGCGCTTCGTCGATTTCGCTTCGGTCCGCCGGGGCGGGTGTGCCAACGTCCGCCCGTGACCACGACCGCCGCCGCCTTCGAGCCCTCGCACGATGTCGTGCGCGCCGCCGCCGCCGCGCACGGTACGCCGCTGTACCTCTACGGCGAGGCGACGCTGCGCGCGCGGGCCCGCGCCGTGGCCGCGTTCGGTGGTCCGTTCGGCTTCACGCCGCGCTTCGCCATCAAGGCCAACCCCTGCCGCGCGGTCCTGCAGATCTTCGACGACGAGGGGCTGTCGTTCGACGCGAGCACGACGTTCGAGGCGCGGCGCGCGCTCGCCGCCGCGATCACGCCGGACAAGGTGCAGCTCACCGCGCAGATCCTCGGCGGCGACTTCGACGCCCTGGCGCGGCGCGGCGTCCGCCTGACGGCCTGCTCGCCGCGGCAGGTGGAACTGATCGGCCGCGCCCTGCCGGGTCACGAGATCGGCCTGCGCATCAATCCCGGCGAGGGCAGTGGCCACAACAACCGCACCAACGTCGCCGGGCCCGCGGCGAGCTTCGGGATCTGGCACGAGAGCATCGAGGATGTGCGCGCGCTGGCGGTACGCAGCGGCCTCACGGTGCGCTGGTTGCACCACCACGTCGGCTCCGGCGGCGACCCCCATCGCTGGGCCGAGATCGCGCGCGTCACGCTCGGTTTCCTCGATCGCTTCCCGGACGCCACGCACGTCAACCTGGGCGATGGTTTCAAGGCCGCCCGCATGCCCGGCGAGCAGGAGAGCGACCTCGCCCTCGCGGCGCGCGAGACGCACGCGCTCCTGCGCGGGATCGCGGCGCGCAGCGGTCGCGAGATGCACCTCGAGATCGAGCCGGGGACGTGGCTGACGGCGAACGCCGGCGTGATCGTCGGCACGGTGCACGACGTCATCCACACGGGCGGCGCGGGGTACACGTTCGTCAAGACCGACGTCGGGATGGCCGAACTGCTGCGCCCTTCGATGTACGGGGCGCAGCACGCCCTGCGCTTCGTTTCCGAGGAGGCGCGCAGCGCGTTGGGCCCGGTCTCGCCGTTGCTGATCGTCGGGCCCTGCTGCGAGTCCGGGGACCTGCTCACGCCGGCGCCCACGGACCCCGAGGGGCTGGCGCCTCGGCGCCTGCCGTTGCCGGCCCCCGGCGATCTCCTGGTGGTGGGCGCGGCCGGCGCCTACTGCGCCTCGATGCCTGCCCGGGGCTACAACTCGATCCCGGCGGCGCCCGAGGTCCTGCTCGCGGAAGGCGGTGCGCTGCGCCTGGTGCGGCGTCGCCAGGATCCCGGCGACGTCTTTCGCGACGAGCTCCCGTGAGCCCGCCGCCCCCGTCGCCTCCGTCGCTCTGATGCGCCGCTACCCCCGGGCGCCGCCGCCACTCGATAGGATGGCATGGACTGTCCGCACTGCGGCGCTGAGAGCCTCATGGGGGCGACGACCTGCATCGCCTGCGGTCGTCCCATGTTCGGGAGTGCGAGCACTTCGCCTGCGCCACAGGCGTACGAGCCCCCGGCGGAGCCGGCGCCTCTGCGGCTGCGCACGGACGAGGCCCCGGCGGACGGCGTGCCCGCCGAGGCGCTCACCGACCGCGAACTGCCGGCACGTCCCAAGCTCGCCGACGACGGTCCGCTGGCCCCGGCCCCGAGCGACGGTGCCGCGCAGCTCCGCGGCGACGAGGCGCGCCCCGCGCCCGTCAACCTCCCGGTTCGTGCGCCCCGCACGCTGTGCAGGATCTGTCTCGGTCCCTGCACGGAACTCCTGACGAACGTCTGCACCGCATGCCAGATGCGTGTGGCGGCGACGCCGGCGCCCGACTCTCCGGCCGTCGCGTTCGGCAAGAAGCTCGGCACGGCGGCGTTCCGGCCGCCACCTGTGCGCCGCGCGCCCAGCGCCGGCGCGCGCGCCGCGCGGGCCATCTTCTGGGGCGTCCTGCTCGTGGGAGCGGGCTTGGGGGTCGTGCGCTTCGCGCGCCCGCCCGAGCCCGGCGCCGACCTCGCGCGGGACTTCCGCGCCGACGTCCTGAGCGTCGCGTTCGCGATGCCCCGGGACGCCGTCCAGCGCTACCGCACGACGCTCGACGTGAACATCCACCGCGAAGAGATCCCCTCCACGTTCGACACGGCGATGATGACGATCTTCGACCTGCACCAGGTCTCGACCCACGATGCCGAGGTCGTGCTCGTGCGCGACGAGGGTGACAGCGCTCTGCTCGACGTCCGCACGGCGTGCGCGCTCGTGAGCCAGGAAGGCGAGTGGGAGCGCACGGACGGGTCCATGAGGCCCGTCTACCCGTGGCCGCAACGGACCGCGGTCGAGCGCGTCCGCGTGCGCGCGGACGGACCGCCGGTGCTGACGTCCGGCGGCGCGCCGTTGCCGGCCCGTGACGTGCCGCCACTGTTCACCTTCGGCCATGCGGGCGGACCGGCCGGCGCCCTGCGTCCGGGCGCGCGCTGGACGACGAGGGCGCTGCTGCCGGCCCTGGTCACGCGCGGCGGCGCGGTCGCGCCCGCGGAGTTCGACTGCCGGCTGCGCTACGTCGGGCGCCGCGTGCTGGGCAATCGCGCCTGCGCCATCGTGCGGCTCGACGCGACGCCGCGGCGCGAACTGGACGAGCGCTTCGAGGACCTGGACCGCGCCCTCGGCACGGTCTCCGGCGCGCTCGCGTACGACGTCGCGACCGGGCTCCTCGTGCAGGCGGATCTCGAGATCGACACGAGCGTGAGTCGCGGCGCGCGCACGCCCGATCAGCGCGTCACGATGACCGGCACGCTGCGCGTGACGCGCGACTGACGCACATCACGGTCCGGCGCGCTGACAGGATGGCGGCGCGTTGCGCCCGGCATGGCATCCTGGCGCGCTCACGACCGTCACGTTCGTCGCGGCCCCGCGGTACGAGGCGTGCGTGACGAGCCTCGCGCCATGATCGCCGTTCTCCGCTCTCCGTCCCGCCGGGTGTACGACGAGGCAATCCTCGTCCTGCGCGCCCTCGAGATCCCCTTCGAGCGCCGCTACGTCGGCGGTGCGTACGAGATCCACGTCCGCGAGGAGGACGCGTCGCGCGCGAGCCGCGAACTCGTCGAGTACATGCGCGAGGAGCCGCTCGTCCCCGAGCGCCTCGCGGGGGCGGCGCGCCGCGGCCGGCCGTGGCCGGGGGCCGTCGCGTACGTCGTCATCATCGTGCTCTGCTATCAGCTCGCCGATCGCCATCTGTTCGGCCTCGACTGGTGGGGCTCGGGGATGCTCGACGCGTCGGCCGTGCGCGCCGGCGCGTGGTGGCGCACGATCACCGCCCTGATGCTGCACTCGGGCGTCGAGCACATCGTGTCGAACATCGTGTTCGGCGCGTTCTTCGGGGCGCTGCTCGCCGAGGCCACCGGCAACGGCCTCGGCTGGCTGATCTTCGTGTTGTCCGGTTTCCTCGGCAACGCCGCCAACGTGCTCGTGCGTAGCGGCGAGCACTACGCCGTCGGCGCGTCCACGGCGATCTTCGGGGCGATCGGCGCGCTCGCCGCCCACGAACTGGCGCGGGGTTGGACCGACGCGCGGGACATGGCCCGGCGCTGGGCGCCGCTGATCGGCGGCGTCATCCTGCTCGGCTACCTCGGCGCGGGGGGCGAGAACACCGACGTGCTCGCGCACGTGACGGGATTCGTCGCCGGTGTCGTACTCGGCCTCGGCGCAGGCCGGGCACGGCTTCTGCGCCGCGCGGGGCCCCGCCTCCAGGCCGCGTTCGCGGCGGTCGCCGTTCTCCTGCTCGTCGTCGCCTGGGCGTTCGCCCTCGGCGCCTGACGCCGCGCCGTCCCCGCGCTACGCGGGCCTCGACGCCGCGTGGCGCCGCAGTTCCTCGGAGAGCGCGGCGAGGAAGCGCCGGACGACGCCCTCTCGCGCGTTCTCGCCCATCAGTCCGATGCGCCAGACCTTGCCGCGCAGCTCGCCCAGCCCGGCGCCGATCTCGATGTCGTGGCGGGCGTGCAGCGCGGCGCGGACGGCGGCCTCGTCCACGCGATCGGGAACGCGCACGCAGTTCAGCATCGGCAGGCGCGCGCCCTCGGGCGGCACGAGCGAGAGACCCAGGGCGGCGAGCCCGGCAACCAGCTGCGCGTGGGCCGTGGCGTGGCGCTCGAAGCGCGCCGGCAGCCCCTCGCCCGCGATCTCGCGCAGCGCCGCGGCGAGTGCGTAGAGCATGTTGACGGGCGCCGTGTGGTGGTACGTGCGGTCCGGCCCCCAGTAGCGGCGCACGAGGCCGAGGTCGAAGTACCACGACGGGAGCGGCGCCATGCGCGCATCCATGCGGGCCAGCGCGCGCTCCCCGAGCGTGACGGGGGCCAGGCCCGGTGGCACGGAGAGGCACTTCTGTGTGCCGGAGAACGCCGCATCGATGCCCCACGCATCGATCTCGACGGGCAGCCCGCCGAGGGACGTCACGCAGTCCATCACCACGAGCGCGCCGTGCTCGCGCCCGGCCGCGGCGATGGCCGCCGCGTCGGACAGTGCGCCCGTCGAGGTCTCGGCATGCACGAAGAAGAGCGTCTTCGCGGCGCTGCGATCGAGCGCTTCGCCGACGGCTGCGGGGTCCACCGGCCGGCCCCACGGGAACGTCAACTCGACGGCGTCGGCGCCGAGCCGCCGGCAGAGCTCGGCCGCGCGTCCGCCGAACACACCGTTCACGCAGACGAGTATGCGCTCCCGCGGCTCGACGAGATTCGTCAGCAGCGCCTCCATGCCGGCGCTGCCCGTGCCGCTGACCGCGATCGTCAGGCGGTTCGCCGTGCGGAAGACGGCACGCAGTCCGCTCTGCAGACCGTCCATCAGCGCGAGGAACTCGGGGTCGAGGTGACCGATCGTGGGGCGCGCGAGGGCGGCGAGGACGCTCGCGGGCACGTTGCTGGGACCGGGACCGAGGAGGAGGGCTTCACGCATGGCCCGATTCTGCGGCGCCCGCCGCGCCCCTGCGACGATTGCGCCGGACAGGCGCTTGGGGTCTGGGGAGAGACCGAACGAACCACGCGAACGAACCCTCGCGTACGATCGTCTGTTGGGAGGGGATCGCCGTGCCGTCGGGGGCGACGTGCGGTGAAGGAGGAACAGTCCATGCGCAAACTCGTACCCGTACTCATCGCCCTCGTGGCCCTCGTCATGGGGGCCGCGATCTGGATGGTCCTGTCCGACGACTCGGGAGCGGGCGCGGGCCCCGGCGACCGGGGCGCGGCCCAGCCGGAGGAGGTCGCGGAGCGTACTGCGAAGAAGGGCACGTCGCCCGACGACGAGCCCTCGCGCAAGTGGGTGCCGCGCGGTCCGGGGTCGGTCGTCGGCGTGCTCCGTGAGTACGGCTCCGATCGCCCTCTGGCCAACGTCGAGGTGTCGCTCGAGGCCGGTCTGCCCGGCCCCAACGAGGTGCTGCGCGTCGCGACGTCCGACGACGGCTCGTTCCGTATCCCCGACGCGATCAACTTCGACCAGTGGACGCTGCGCGCCACGGTGCCCGCGCCACTGGCCGAGCTCCTGATGGGCGGCGTCGAGGTCGTCGAGGGCCAGGAGACCGATCTCGGGATCATCTACGTGACGCCGGCCTACGAGATCCCGGGCTTCGTCGTGGACGAACTCGGCGAGCCCGTGGACGGGGCGCTCGTGCGCGCACTGCGGCGGCGGACGCAAGGACTCCAGACCGACTTCCTGCGGCTCATCCGCGAACTGCCGCAGAAGCCACCCTCGGTGGACGCCGCGACGACCGATGCGCGGGGCGCGTTCACGCTCACCAAGCTGCCGCCCGGCCGCTACGACTTCGAGCTCTCTGCGACTGGCCATGCGCTGCGCATCGACCGTGGCGTGCACGTCTCGCCCGACACCGCCGGGCGTCCGCTGCGTTTCGTGTTGACGCGCGGCTTCGAGCTGCCGGGGCGCGTGGTCCAGCCGTCCGGCGGGTCGGTGCAGGGCCTCACGGTCGTCGCGTTCGAGCAGCCACGCGGCGACCAGGGCCTCTTCAAGATCGACAAGTCGTTCGCGACCACCGACGAGAAGGGCGAGTTCCTGCTCGAGGGGCTCTCGGCGGGCGAGATGGTCGTGGCCGTCGTTCCCGAGGGCCGCCCGTTCACGATCGAGGACGACATCACCGTGCCCGGAACGGATTTCGTCGAGATCGTGCTAGCCGGCGACTGCTTCCTCGAGGGCCGCGTGACGAACGCCGAGGAGCAGCCCATCCCCGAGGCCGAGATCTACGTCGTCGGCCGTGATCGCGGCAGCCCCTCGGTCGGCAACGCCGTGGCGGACGCCGACGGCAGGTATCGCATCGACGGCCTGCAGAGCGGCCCGGTGCAGATGTTCATCGTGCAGGCGGCGGGCTACGGCTCCTATCCCGACGACCTCTTCAAGATGCTGCGCGGCCGCAGCAAGGCGGGCCTCACCCTCGCTCCGGGACGCAACGAGCGCAACGTGATGCTCGGTGTCGGCGGGGTCGTGCGCGGCGTCGTGCTCGAGCAGGGCAGCGACGCGCCGATCGCGGGTGTGCGCGTCTCGGTGCTCTCCGCCACCGCGCTGTTCGGGGGCCGCAAGGGCGCGACGACCGACGCCGAGGGCAAGTTCGTCATCGACGGCCTGCCCATGGGCCCCGCGGTGCTCGTGGCCGAGAAGGACGGCTGGTACCAGCCCGGCGTGAACACGCAGTCGATCAGCATGATGATCGTCGGCGCCATGCAGCGCCAGTCGCCGCAGGCGGACCCCGGGCGCGGCGTGCAGGTCTCGCTCACCGAGCCCGGCCAGGAACTCGAGCGCGAGTTGAGGCTCGCCGTGGGTTCGACGATCAAGGGCATCGTCCTGACGCCCGACGGCGAGCCGGTGGCGGGCGCCGAGGTCGTTCTCGAGAGAGAAGGGGGGAGGGGCATGTTCGACGGCCTCTCCGCGCTGCTCGGCTCCACCGAGCCGCGCCTCACGGGCGCCGACGGCACGTTCGAGATGCCGGGTCCGGCGCCGGGCAGCAAGGCGACGCTCGTCGCCCGTTCGCAGGGCTGGCTCGAGGGCCGCAGCGACGTG
>JAJRVY010000076.1 GCA_024277065.1 Planctomycetota bacterium | reverse complement strand
GCAACGGCCTCGCCGAGATCGTCAGCGACACGGACTTCGCGTTCGCGCCGGCGGAGCACTTCGCGGGCCGCAACGTGATCGTCTACGGCAACGCCGACAGCAACGCCGCCTGGGATCTCGTCTTCGCGGAGGACTGTCCGATTCGCGCCCGTCGCGGGTCGCTGACCGCCGGGCGCCAGACCTGGGAGCGCGGCGACCTCGCGGCGGTGTTCGTGCAGCGCCGCCGCGGCGAGCCGCGCGCGCTGGCCGCCGCCTTCGCCGACACGGGGCCGGCCGGCACGCGCCTGCACGCCGCGCTGCTGACGTTCGTGTCCGGCGTCGGCTACCCGGACTACGCGGTGTTCGCGCCGAGCGTCTGCGAGAACGGCGACGGCGGCGTCCTCGCCACAGGCTGGTTCAACCACCGCTGGAACATCGGAAGGGACGGCCGCAACTAACAGGCTCGAGCGCAACTAACAGGCTCGAGGAAGGTGACGCGATGCATGCACTCAGTGACAAGCCGCACGCCGTGCACCGCCTGGATCTCGGCGGCGCGACGGCGTTTCTCGTGATCCACGCCGCACCGCACGGGCACGCCTTCGGAGGTGTCCGGCTGCGTGCGTACGACAGCGACGAGGCCGCGGTGCGCGACGCGCGGCGACTGGCCGAGGCGATGACGCGCAAGGTGCTGCTCGCCGGCATCCCGGCGGGGGGCGGCAAGACGGTCGTGCGCATCCCCGCCGGCGGCTGGCCGCAGGAGCAGCGCCGGTCGGGGATGGAGCGACTGGGCGCGTTCATCGAGGATCTCGGCGGGCTCTACCACTGCGGCGCCGATCTCGGCTTCACGGAGGACGACGAGGCGGCGCTGCGGAGCACGACGTGCCACGTGGCATCGCGCGCCGTCGGCTCGTGGACGGCGCTCAGCGTCGTCGAGGCCATGCGCGCCGTCTGCGACCCCGCGTCCGTGGCCGTGCAGGGACTCGGGGTCGTCGGGGCCCGCGTTGCGGTCGAGATGATCGACGGCGGCGCGCGCGTCGTGGGGGCCGACGTGGTCGCCGACTCCGCGCCGGGCCTCGGCGGTGTCGAGCGCGTCGCCCCCGACGCGATCTACGACGCGGACTGCGAGATCTTCTCACCCTGCGCGACGGGCTCGGTGCTGTCGGCGGCGACGATCCCGCGGCTGCGTTGCCGCATCGTCTGCGGTGGCGCCAACAACCCCCTTGCGAGCGATGCCGACGCCGACGTCCTGCACGCCCGCGGCATCACCTACGTGCCCGACGTCCTCGCCAACGCGGGCGCGGTCATCAAGGGCGCGTCGGACGCGCTCGGCCAGTCAGTGCTGATCGAGGAGCGCATGGCCACCGTGGGGGATCGCGTGCAGGAGGTGCTCGAGCGCGCCGCGGCCGAGGACCGCTCCCCGCACCACGTCGCGCGCGACATGGCCGACGCTCTGCTCGTTCTCGCCCTGCGCGCCTGAACCCGTCACTCCGTGCCGCGCGATGGCGATGCGCGCGTGACGGACCTGCACCGGTCCCGACCCGGTGTCAACCCGGTGCCGTCGGGCCACCGAGGCCGAGCCGCTTCCAGGCCACCGTCAGGCGCTCGAACGCTGCCGGCAGCGAGTCCTCGGCCAACGCCACTGCGCCGGCGAGCGTCGTGTAGTCGGAGGCCCATTCGTGCGGCGGTGCGGGTGGGGCCGGAGGTAGCGGATGGCTCTTCGCGTGGCCGAAGACCGCGCTGAGCGCCCGTGCGAGCACACGACGGTCGAGGGGACCGATCTCGAGGAGCAGGAGCAGATCGACCAAGTCCTTCGTGCGCGTGTTCGCGCGATCACCCCAGGGTCGCGTGTAGGCGTGGAGCTTCTCGGCGAAGTGCCGCTCGCGTGGGATGAGTAGGACGTTTGCCGGTGCGATACCGGCGAAGTCCAAGTGGTCGTCGCAGGTCGCAGACTCGGGGCGCTCGTCCGGCGTGGCGTCGAGCCCGACGTCCACGTGAAACCCTGCATACCGGCGACCGCCGAGGGAGGCTGTGACCGAGAACCGGAACCCACCCATCTGGTCCGTCGCGAGGCGCTTGCCTGGACCCGCGACGGCGAAATCAAGGAAGTCGCCGAGTTCGAGCAGCGCGACGTCGCGCAGACGCCGCAGGAGTTGGTCGTGCGCCTCCACCGGAGTGCTTCCCATCGGCGCGGCGGCCAGATCGATGTCTCGCGTGGTGCGTGCGCGTCCCGCGAGGCGCATTTCCATGGCGCAGCCGCCTTTCAGGCGCCACGGGGCGGTGGGCGCCGTGAACAGCCGCGCCAGAAACCGCTCCATGACGACCTTCTGGCGAAGAGTGTTGCGTGGCACGCCACGCTCGGCAGATGTGCGTTCGAGTCGCGCTTCGAGTGCCTGACGGAACGAGGCGGCGTCGGCGTACTCCCGGCTCACGCCGTACCTCCGTGGGCGGTGACCGCCGTGAGCGTGCGTGCGAGTCGGCTGTGCGAGGTCTCGGCAGCTCGACGTCGCAGGTCATCGGCCGTTACGAGGCCCTCGCGCAGCGCCTGCGCGAGGGCCTGCTCGAGCAGTTCGGTCGTGACGGTCGATGCGGCGGCCACATCGACGAGCGTGCGGCCCGGTGTGGTCACCGAGAATACGGTCCAATGTCGTAGATCCGCCGGCGGCACCCGGCTCACGTGCAGCACGCAGCCGCGCGGAGGCTGCTTGCGGAACCTCGGCGGCACGGTGATGTGGGTTGCCGTCGGGAGTACGTCCGACAGACCGTGGAGGAGGAGCGCCGTTTCGTGGCTCAGCGCCGCGCGCGGAACACCGCGGCGGTCGCGACTCCACAGTGCCAGCCTGATGAACTCGTCGTGCTCGTGCAGCGGGATGGTCGGTAGGCGATAGAGCCCGTGTGCGACCCGCACGAGTTGGCCCGTGCCCACGTGATAGGTGAGGTGAGAGTCGCCGTAGCCGGCGTCTCGGGCCTGCGCGGTCGTTACGTAGCCCCCCTGACGCTCAGCGATGACATGCAGGGCATTCCGGGCCGCGAGCGTACTTCGATAGTGCATGGTGCATAAACCTGCAAAATATTTGATGGATCATACCCCGACTCGTGGCCATTGGGGAGTCCTCCCTGCGCTCGGGCCGTGCTTCTCGCGAGTGCGCGACGGCTTCCCGCGGATCGCGTTCTCGCCCTGCGCGCCTGAACCCGTCACTCTGTGCCGCGCGCTGTGCCGCCGTCAGGGCGCGCACTCGCGGAACCGGAGGCCGGAGGAGGGACGCATGCGCTGTCACGAAGTGGACTACGAGATCATCGGCGACGACCTGCAGATGGTGGAGGTCGAACTGGATCCCGGCGAGACCGTCATCGCCGAGGCGGGCGCCATGAACTACATGGAGACCGGCATCGACTTCGAGGCCAAGATGGGCGACGGCTCGCAGGCTGACGAGGGCCTGCTCGGCAAGCTGTTCCAGGTCGGCAAGCGCGTCCTGACCGGCGAGTCGATCTTCATGACGCACTTCACGAATAGCGGCCACGGCAAGAGCCGCGTGGCGTTTGCGGCGCCCTACCCCGGCAAGATCATCGCCATCGACATGGGCGCCATCGGCGGCGAGATCGTCTGCCATAAGGGCGCGTTCCTCTGCGCCGCTCTCGGCACGGCGGTCAGCATCGCGCTCCAGAAGCGCCTCGGCGCCGGCTTCTTCGGCGGCGAGGGCTTCATCCTGCAGCGCCTGCGCGGCGATGGCATGGCGTTCATGCACGCCGGCGGGACCGTCATCGAGAAGGAACTCGACGGCGACACGCTGCGCGTGGACACGGGCTGCATCGTCGGCTTCACGTCGGGCATCGACTACGACATCCAGCGTGCGGGCGGGCTGAAGTCGATGATCTTCGGCGGCGAGGGCATCTTCCTGGCGACGCTCTCGGGCCACGGCCGCGTGTGGCTGCAGAGCATGCCCTTCTCGCGTCTCGCCGACACGATCCTCGCCCACGCGCCGCGGCAGGGCGGATCGTCCAAGGGCGAGGGCTCCGCCATCGGCCAGTTCAGCACACTCTTCAAAGGATGAATCCCATGCACGACACCGCTCCCGGTACCACTCCCGAGGCCGCCCGAGGCTCCGTTCCCGGCGCCATGACGCTGGACACGCTGCCGGACGGCTCGCGCATCTGGCTCTTCGCCGCAGGTCGCCCCTTCACGGACGAGGAGCGCGCGGGTCTCGACGCGCTGCTCACCAAGGTGCGCGAGAAGTGGGCGATCAAGCAGCCCGGCATGTGCGGCTGCCACGAGTTCGTCCTGGACCGCTTCGTGGTCGTCGGCGCCGACGAGTCGCGCGGCATCATCGACGGCTGCAGCGTCGATGCCATGATGAACTGGCTGATGCGCCTCGAGGCCGAGGCCGGCCTGCGCCTGGTGGACCGCATGGTCGTGCACTACCGTGGCCCGGACGGCGCGCCGCGGTCGGTGTCGCGCGCAGCGTTCGCGGCCCTCGCGAAGAGCGGCGAGGTCACCGCCGACACGCACGTCTTCGATACGACCATCAACCGCATCGAGGCCTGGCGCGGCGGGCATTTCGAGCGTCCCGTGTCCGCGACCTGGCACGCCAAGGCCTTCCTGTAGGAGGCGCTCGGGCACCGGCCGCTACGGACCGCGCCGCCGGCGGCTCTTGCGCGCCGCGTGGACCTCTCGGTCGAGGCGCTGCAGGAACTGTGAGCGGTCCCGGGGGCCGAACGGCTTGGGGCCGCCGGTCATCACGCCCGTCTCGCGCAGGGACGACAGCAGGTCGCGCGTCGCCAGCGTCTCGCCGATGTCATTCTCGGTGAATAGGCGCCCGCGCGAGTTGATCACCCGCGCGGCGAGCTTCACGCAGCGCGAGGCGAGCGGGATGTCCGAGCAGATCACGATGTCGTCCGCCGCGACGTGCGCGACGATCCAGTCGTCCGCGGCGTCGAGCCCGTCCCCGACGACCACCATCTCCACACGCTCGTCCTCGGGAGTGTGAACCCAGGTGTTGGCGACGAGTGTCACCCGCAGCTCGTAGCGCTGGGCGACACGAAAGATCTCGTGCTTCACGGGGCAGTCGTCGGCGTCCACGTAGACGTGAGGCATGAGTAGTCCTTTCCGCAGCCGGCGACCGCCGGCGCGCAGCCGCCGCCGCGCATGATCGACGAGAGCCCGTCCGCGTTGCGCCTGCGCTACGAAGCTACGGCTGGGAATTCGCAGGCGCGCGTTGATCTCGGGTTCACGGCCGCGTCGCATTCCATGCGATGTGCGTGCGTGGGCCGCGCGGCGCCCTCCGTTACAATCCCGCGTTCATCGGGCCCGCGTTCATCGGGCCCGCGTTCATCGGGCGACGCGGACGGAGGGATCGCGTCGGCGCGGTGATCGCCGGCGCGGATCGCGCGTCAGGGAACACAGGCGTAGGGAACACAGGGGTAGGAATGGATCAGGTCGCTGTTCAACTCGTCGTCGGCGTGATCATGGGCACGATCGTGGCGATCATCGCGAACAACAAGGGTCGCAACGCCGTCGGGTGGTTCTTCATCGGCATGTTCACGGGGTGCATCGGTCTGATCCTGGTGCTCGTCCTCCCGGACCTCAAGAAGCAGCACGCCAAGTTCTCGAAGCTGAACAGCGAGAACCGCCGCATGCGCGAGGAACTGCGCCTCAATCGCCAGGTCGCGGATCGCCGCCACGACGAAGTGTCCCAGCGCCTCGGTGTCCACGACCGCGCGCTCGGCGTCGAGACCGGCGTCGCCACGGGGCGCCGCCTCGGGACGCAGGGGCCGCCCTCGCCGCTGCCGGGAGCCGGGCCCGGAGCGGCGTCACAGCAGTGGTGGTACGAACGCGACGGCGAGCGCGTGGGGCCGGTCTCGGCCGCCGCCCTGCGCGAGGAGATGGCAAGCGGCACCGTCAATCGCGGCACGCTCGTCTGGCGCAAGGGCCTGGACGACTGGGCCCCGGTGCGCGAGATCGACGAACTCCGCGAGAGCCTCGGTGGGTGAGCCCGAGATCATCGACGTCCACGGGGACGCCCGCTACGGGTGGTTCGACGGTGTTCTGACGGGGCCGCGTCCCCCCGATCGCCGCCTGCGCGAGGCGCAGCGCGAGCTCTCCGCCGTCGGCCTGGGCGCCGTGGACATCACCTCGGACGGCGGGCGCTTCTCGCTCCTGCCTCCCGAGGGCACGCTCGCCGGCGACTGCATGACCGTGGCGCACCTCGACGCCTTCGTGCTCGGCCTGCGGGCGCTCGTCGCCGAGCTTCCCGAGAGCGGCGACGTGGAGTCCTCGCTGCGCTGCACCGAGGTGTTCGCGGACGCCACGCGCGAGACGCTCGTGCTCGTCGAGGACGGCGACCTGCGCGCCATCAGCCGCACGCGCGCCGTGGCCGACGCCGACCGCCGCCGCGAGCCCGCGCACGTGCGCGCCGCGGCGCGACAGCCGATCGGCTGGGGACGCCTTCTCGCCGTGCTCGCGCTGTCGCTCGTCGTGTTCACCATCGTGGCCTGGCAGGGCGGCTGGATCGATCGCACCATGTCGGCCGACGCCCAGGCGCTGTCCCCGGCGCTCGAGCGCTTCGACGGCATGCTCGCCGTCGAGGTCGAGCCCTACTGGGGCGACTACAAGGTCCACGTGCGGCGCGGCGCGGCGTATCCCGACACGCCCGGCGCCGTGCAGACCCGCATCGAGGGCGCCGCCGACACCGCGGACCGTGCGGCGGTCAACGCCGTGGCCGACGGCGGCGACGTCTTCGTGCGGCTCGAGGCGGGCGACGGCGCCGTGCTCGCCTCGCGCTCCATCAGCCTGCGCCCCCTGCTCTCCAATCCCGAGGCCGTGATCGAGGCGCGCCTCCCCGGCCGCATCCGCGCCGTGAGCGTGCGGCTCGCGCTCGACGCCGGCGCGGGCGAGTGACGCTGCCGCACGACGAGGGCGACGATCCGCGGGTGCGTTTCTGGCCGCGAGGAACGCGCTGTCCGGACGCCGACCTCGTCGAGGCCCGCTGCGGCGGCTGCGGGCTGCTGTGGCGCGCGCACCGCGACATCGCCGGCTCGCGCATCGCGTGCGAGTGCGGCGCGCGCGTCGCGTTCCCCGCCCCGCTCGCGGCGCCCGGCGAGGCGTTCCTGGCGTACGAGAGTGCCCAGGCCGGCGCCTTCGGCAGCCTGCGGGCCGAGCCGGGCGCGCTTCCGGACGATTTGCCGACGGGGACGGCCCTCGAGCCCGGCGCTCTCGTGGACTCCCGGCCACGCCTGCGCGCGCGGTGGACCAACCGCATGATCCTCGAACTCGTGCTCGTCATGTGCGCGTTCATCGGACCGGGCTTCGCGCTGCAGGCGTTCGCATCCGGAGAGCAGCAGGCACTCCTCTCGCCGCTCGCGGGACTGGCGGCCTCGGTCATCGTGCTCGCCATCGCCGCCACGGCGCGCCACTACGCGCTCGAGGGTCTGCGCCGCGCGCGCGCTGCGCGTCGTCGAGGGCCTCGCCGTCGGGCTCGCTCTGGCGGGCGTGGCCGTCGTCTACGCGCGCGTGCTCGAGTCGGCGATGAGCGGCGTCGATCTGGATGACTTCCGCGAGCTGCGCGACGTGCTCGGCACGGGGATGTCGCTCTTCTCCATCGCCTTCATCCCGGCGATCTTCGAGGAGCTCGCGTTCCGCGGCCTGCTCCAGGGCCGCACGTCGGCGCTCTTCGGGAACAAGATGGGCGTCTTCATCGCCAGCATCACGTTCGGGCTGGCGCACGGACTCTCCCTCGGCCTACCGTTCCACGTCGGCGTCGGCCTCTACCTGGGCTGGCTCAAACTCCGCAGCGGCAGCCTCTACCCCAGCATGGCCCTGCACTTCGCCTACAACGCAACCATCGTCCTGGCGCTCTGACCGGGGCGGTTCGACAAGATAACTTTTCTTGTTCTCAAGCAGTCGCTGCCGCTCACTGGTCGGCTGCGACGACGCGCGGCGGCGTTGTCTCTCCTCCCCGACTCGGCTCCGCAGCAATGAGTCACGTCGTCGAGGCGCTTTGCCCCGCGCGGTCTGCTCCCGCTCCTCGATCGATTACACTGGTGGAGTTTGAGCAGGAGCGCGCGGGTTCGCTGTGGTCTGCTCCCGCTCCTCGATCGATTATACTTTGTGAGTTCCGGAAACTCTGGCCGCCTCTTTCCGGAAACTCTGGCCGGGTCATCAGTCGTGATCTGAGGTCCTACGCGGCGCCGTCCCGAGAGATTGGGTGGGGGCAGTGGCGTGTAGGTCAGGAGGATGTACGACGCCATGGCACGAGCACGAATTCAGACATTGAGGGACGCAGGGATGGGGACCGGGCGGATCTCGGATCTCACGGGCGCGAGCGAGCGCACGGTGCGCCGCGT